>NZ_WJIE01000003.1:0-313542 GCF_009649845.1 Polyangium spumosum | reverse complement strand
CTGGCAAGCGCCGTCGTCGGGGCTGTGGCGGCAGCGGCCGAGGGCGAGGTCGCAGGTGTCGACGGTGCAAGCGATGGTGTCGTCGCACTGGGCGTCGTCGTTGCAGGGGCCGCCGAGGGTGTCGTCGGGCGGGGCTGCGTCGCCGGGATTACCGCCGCCGGTGCCGCCGGCGTCGGGGTCCTCCGCGGCGTCGGGGCCGGCGTCGACGGTGAAAGGGTTCGGCGCGGTGGATGGCCCACAAGCACCGGCGAAGACGGCCGCGGGGAGGAGGGGCGCGAGCCAGCGAAGGTTTCGCAGGGGCCGCGTCGGCGGCGGGGCCTTCGTCTCGGCGCTCGTCATGGCAAAGGAAGAGAGGTCGGGTCCGCCTTCAGCGTAGCAGGGCAGGGCGGGTTCTGGCATCATGCCCCGGCGCGATTTCTCGAAGAAAGCGCAGAGGACGGAGATCGGGTGACGAGCGATCGATTGACGCGCAACGAGCTGACGTGGCTGCTCGCGCAGGAAGCCCGCACTGCAGCGCAGAAGCTCCGCCAGGGAGTGATCATCCAGGACGGGCCCCCGGGCTCCGTTCGCGTGCCCGAGGGCGAGAGCACGGTCGCGGTGGAGACGACGCTGAACCAGCTCGACGAGGCCGTCGGGATGCTGGCCTCGCTCCACGGGCACCCTGCGACCCGAGGGCGGCGAGGCAAGATCGATCTCGCGCAGCTCCTGTGGGAGGTCGCGCCCGAGGCGCGCGTGCAGATCGAGATGGGCGAAGGCACGACGGTGTTCGGCGACGAGGCCGAGCTACGTCGCATGTTGCTCTTGCTCGTCGGTCAGGCGGGCGATCCGGCGAACGCGAAGGGCACCGCCGAGGTGAGCGTGCGCCGCGAGGGCGAAGAGGTGAAGGTCAGCGTGGTGCTCGGCCCGGACCAGCCCGCGACGTTCGAGTCGGAGCGCGCGTGGCTGTCGCGCATGGCGATCCGGCACGGAGGGCGGCTGGAGCTCGACGGCTCGATGCAGACGCTCGTGCTGCCGGCCGACGTGGACATGCAGCGGCAGGAGCTCGAGAACCTGAAGCGCGAGCTCAAGGCGGCGCAGGAGCAAGGCGAGGCCTACGCGCGCGAGCTCGCCGCGGTGTTCGCGAGCGGCGCGAAGGTGGCGAGCACGCCGCCGGCGAGCGCGTCGATCGAGCCCGTGAGCAGCGAGGGGCTCGCGGTGCTGGTGGCCGGCGTGCGAGGGCTCGTGTCGGAGCTGCGCGGCATCTTCTCGGCGATCACGCGCGACCTCTTGCCGCTGCGTGATCGCGGGGGCGAGGTCGGCGACATCGTGGCGAGCTCGATGCGGCACGTGACGGCGGCGTCCGAGACGATGGGCGACCTCGCGCGGCTCGGCGCGTGCCCGATCGGCGAGCTGCCGCGGCACGTGGACATCGCCGAGGCGCTGCGCGACGTGGTGCGCGACGACGTGGGGCGCGCGGCGCGGCACGACGTGCGCGTGACGCTGAACGCGCCGCAGACGGCGTACGAGGTCGCGCAGATCGGGGCGCTGACGGTGCTGATGCACGCGCTGCTCGATCATGCGATCAGCGCGTCGCCGCCAGGCACGGAGGTGGTCCTGACGCTCTCCGAGCAGCAGGGCGGCGGCTTCACGCTCACCGTGGACGACGCCGGGCACCCGCTGCCCGAGGCGGCGCGGACCGGCGTCTTGAGCCGGGACTTCGAGATCCTCGCGGCAGGTCGTCCCGCGGGGATCTCGCTCATCGCCGCGACGGCGATCGCGGCGCACGTGCGCATGCAGCTCGAGATCGACGATGCTCCGAGCGGCGGCGCGCGCGTGCGCCTGACCATCCCGAAGATGAGCGCTTAACGCGCCCGCCCGCCGGCCGCGCCGAGCAGCGTGATCGCGCGCTGGAGGTCGGCCGGCGTCACGAGGCCGACCACGTGTTCGCCCTCGTCGAGCACGAGCACGGCCTCGGCGTCTCCACCCACGAGCGCGTCGAGCGTGGCCGCCGCGTCGTCCCGGGTGTGCACGCGTGGCACGTCCGTCCGCATGGCCTTGCCGACAGTCGCGTCGGGCGCGCGGTGGAGCTCGGGCCGCGCGAGGTCCCACGCCGTCACCACGCCGAGCACGTGATCCGGATCGTGCCCGTCGTGCTCGCCGTCGCCGTCGACCACGAGCGCGCCCGCGAGGTTCTGCCGGAAGAGCCGCCGCGCGACCTCGCCCGCGCGTTCGTCCGCGTGCGCCTCGCCGAGCCGGCTCGTCATCACCTCGGCCACGGGCAAACCCTCGAGGACCTGCCGGAACTGGCTGCGCCCCTGCTCGCCGGCCGCGCCCATGTACACGAACACCGCGATGAGCACGAGCAGGATGTTGAACGAGAGCAGGCCGAGCAGACCAAAGAGCACGGCCATGCCCTTGCCGATCGTCGCGGCCACGCGGGTCGCGCGGCGGATGCCGAGCCGCGAGGAGAGCAGCCCGCGCAGCACGCGCCCGCCGTCCATGGGGAAGGCGGGCAAGAGGTTGAACGCGCCGAGCACCGCGTTGGCGAGCGCGAGCGCGAGGAAGGCGACGCGCACCTCGGCGGGCAGGGGCAGGAGCGAGAAGAGCCAGCAGCCGAGCGCGATGCCGAAGCTCGAGAGCGGCCCGGCGAAGGCCATCCACGCCTCGCGCTCGGGCTTCACGTCGCGCTCCATGCGCGAGACGCCGCCGAGCATCATGAGCGTGATCGACCGGACGCGGACGCCGTTCGAGAGGGCCACGAACGAGTGCGCGAGCTCGTGCAGCAAGATGGAGACGAAGAGCCCGACCGCGAGGATCGTGCCCCAGACGAGCGGCGGCAGGTGCACTTCGCTGCGCGGCAGCCCGACGGCCTCGGCGATCACCCGGAACTGGGTAGACGTGACGAACGCGACGTACGGGAGAAACAGGACGAGCGTGATGTGCAGCTTCACGGGGATGCCGCGAATGCGGAAGATCGTCCAGCCACGGTCGAACATGGTGCTTCCTCCGGTGGCAGCGCGCGCGCCGGGGCCGAGCTGCGTGAGCGGACAGGGCAACACGCGTGCCCCGAGGTCGCTCGACGCGCCTTCGGTTACGCAGCCTCGTCCACCACGTCGCTGTCGATGTGAAACCCTTCGCCGTCGGGCGTGCTGATGAAGCGCAGCGCGCCCGAGGCCTCGAGCGCGTCGCAGAGCTCCTCCGCGTCGAGCTGCGAGATGCCGAATCGTTCGACGAGCGCGTCACGCATCGCCGTCTTGCCAGGAACGTAGTCGGCGCCGACGAACGTGCCGAACCGGTCGCGTAGCGCGCGCCCCGCGCTCGCGGGCCCGATGACGAAGGGTTCCGCGGGCTCTCCGAGGTGTTGCATCGAAAGGCTCCCCCCCCGAGGATCATGGAGACGGACACACGAGGCACAAGGCCCCCACCTCGTGCGTGATCAACGAGGGTTCGTCGGGACGGACCTGCCGAGCGGGTGCTCGATCTGCAACGAGAGATCCAGGCCGAGCCAGAGCCCCTCGACGGCGCCGCCGAGCCCGCCCGTCGTCTCGAAGCGCGCGGGTCGGAGGAGGGCGCCCGGGCTCAGGTGCAGGCCGAGCCACGCAGGGCCGAACGCGCGCACGTCGACGCCGAGGAGGCCGCCCGCGCGGCCAGACATCACGTCACGCGCGCCGAGGACGCCGTCCGTCGCGCGCACGTCGCCGAGGTGCAAGAAGGCGAGCGCCGCGTCGGCGCCGAGCGCGAGGCGCACCGACGGGTCGAGCCAGAGGCGGTAGTCGACCGCGAGCCCGACCTCGAACCACCGCGTCGCGCCGGCGCTCGTGGGGCCCGTGAGCCAGCGGGCCGTGGCGCGTTCGCTCACGCCGGCGCCGCGGAAGCCGAGCGAGGCGCCCGCGCCCCACAAGGCGCCGGACGAACCGGGCAACAAGGCGAAGCTCGGCGCGGCCGACCAGACGATCGCAGGCGCGCGCCGGGCCACGAGCTCGAGCTCCTCGGGCGAAGGCGATCGCGGGGCCGGGGGCCTGCGAGGCCTGAGGGGGCGCGCCTGCGCGCGGACGAGCTCGTTCGCGGCGATGGCCACGAGGCGCGCGGCGACGTCGGGGTTGAGGCCGCGGATCAGGAGGTAGCGGCGCGTGATGGGGCGCTCGGCGAGCCTCGCTTCGATGAGGACCTCCGAGGGGCTCGGCAGGTCGATCCAGACGTGCGCCACGTGGTCGCCGAGTGGTCCGCCTGCGCTCGGCGCGAGCGAGCCTTTGTCGTCGAGCTCGATCTCGAGCAAGCGACGCACGCGTGGCTCGGCGAGGATCTCGGCGGCGGCGCGCGAGAGCGACAGGCGCACCTCGACGCGGCGCGGGGCCGTGGAGGCCGGCGCGGGCGTGGTCGGCGCGGGCGCGGGGCCCTCGGCGCGGACCTCGCTCGGGGCGAGCGTCGCGAGGACGGCGAGCGCTGCGCCCGCGGCGCTCGAGCGCCACGCCGATCGCGTCTCAGGGAGCGCTTGCGTCGCCTGCTCCCGCGTCCGGTGAAGCTTGGGGCTCCTCTTGCGCGGGCTCCTCGCCCGAGAGAATACGCTCCACGTCTTCCTTGCACCGGCCATCGGGGTACTTGCTCAAATACTCCGTGCCCATCCGCGCCGTCTCATCCTTCCGACCGGCGCGGTGCTCGGCGCGGATCTGCTTGCAGGCGGCGTCCTCGGCGAGGACACCTTTGAGGCTCCGGGCGCGCTCGAAGTACTTTTGCGCTTGATCGGCTTGCCCCATCTTCTCGTACATGCCGCCGAGCGTGTAGGCCGCGATCTCCGCGTAGGGATCACTCGGGAAGTTCTCGACGACGCGGGTGAGCGCGAGCAACGCGGCGGAGGGATCTCCGCCCTTGGCGCGAGCGATGTCGCCGATCACGACGAGCTCGCCGGCGCTGCGCGCGGCCGCGATGGCGCCTTCGATCCCACCGGGCTGCTGGCGCAAGAGCTCGAGGGCCTGGGCGAGCTCGCCGGCGTTGTACTTGGCGCGCCAGTCGGGCGCCGCGATCGCCACGGCCTCGGCCTCGGGCCGGAGCGGCAAGGTGAGCGGACGCGCGGAGATCTCGCGCGGCATGGGCGCGATCGCGCGAGGCGCGCGACGCGGATCGTGGTTCTGTGGATCGTGCGCGACCTCGGCGATCGTGATCATCGGGACGGCCTCGAGCCCGTCGCCGCCCGCGAGCTCGCGCGAGCCTGCGGGCCAGGAGACGCGCGCCGAGCCGCTGGCGACGCGCACGTCGATGTCCGCCTCGTTTCGCCGGACGAACACCACGCTCCCCGTGCGCGGATGGAGGCTCGCGCCCTCGGCGACGACCGCGAGATCCGCGGCCCTGGGCGCGGAGTCCGTGTCGACCGAGGCCTCGCCGCGCAGGAGGCGCAACGTGAGCGACTCACCCTCGCCGCGCTCGACCTCCACGGTGGTGCCTGGCGAGAGGGTCAACGTGCCGCCGCCGGGCAGCGGATAACTCGCCTGCCGGCTGCCTGCCGCGAGCACGCTCGGCGTGGCGTCGTTCTCGGTGGCGATCGCGTGGACCTCGGTCGGGACGCCGCTCGAGCTCTTGCTCGTCCCCACGTAGAGGCCTGCGCAGAAGGCGCCGATCGTCGCGGCGGCGACCGCGATCAGCGTGCCGGTCCATCGCGACCGCTCGGGCTCACGGCCGGGCAGCTCGTGCTCGAGCCGCTCCCAGACGCGATCGATCCGGGCCGGAACCGCGTGGTCCCGCAGGTCTTGCGGGCGCAGGGGAGGCACCACGCGGCGGGTCATTGGTCCACCTCTTTGCTCACCGGTTCATCCTTGCCGGTCGGGTCGACGAAGTGTTCGTCGAGGAAACGCTGCGCGCGCGTGATACGACGTTTCACGGTGGCGAGCGAGCAGCTCGTGAGGTTCGCGACGGCCTCGAGCTCGTGCCCTTCGATGCAGCGGAGCGTCCAGGCGATGCGCTCGTCCGTGGGGAGCGTGCGCAGCAGCGCGTAGATCTGGGCGAGCTGCGCGCGCACGTGCGGCGAGGCCTCGGGGCTGGCGATCGCGTCGAGGTCGACGGGCTCGCTCGCGCGTCCGAGGCCGAGGAGGTTCAGGAGCTTGCCGCGGCGCATGCGCGAGCGCACCGCGTGCACCACGATGGAGCCGAGCCAGCCCTTGAAGGCGGCGCGATCGGTGAGATCACGCAGGCGCTCGAAGGCGCGGAGGAACGCGTCATGGACGATGTCCTCCACGTCGCGCGGCGAGCCCTCGATCCGCGTGGCGAGGTTGATCGCGAAGGCCGCGTGGCGCCGGTAGAGGATCTCGAGGGCCTGCACGTCGCCCTCCGCGCCGAGGCCGACGAGCTGCGCGTCCGGCAGGTTCGCGAGCGCCGAGCGGCTGCCTTTGGGGCCTCGCCTGGTCTCGGGCGGCGTTCGGGCTTCGGCGCGATCGTCGTGGATCGGCATCGCGGCCACCTCCTCACCCTCGGCGGGGCGGGAGGCTGGCTCGACGAGCCGTAAGCGACCGCGCTGAAGTCTGGGCGCCATTTTCGATAATCCTGCAGCTCTAAGGACGCTCAGGGTGTGGCAGGTGGCTCACGGCAGCCACAAAGATTTTTTTGGAGCTCGCGTGAGCCGTTCCCAGGACCTCAGGCGTCCAGGGGAGTGCCGCAGGTCGGACGTCTGCGGGAGCTTCTTCAGACAGTACGGAGGATCACATCATGATCAAGCACATCATCCTCGCCCTTTCGGTCTCCCTCCTCGCGGTCGCTTGCGGCGGCGGCACGCCGGAGCCGGCGGCGGCCGAGGGCGCGCCGGCGGACCAGGCTGCGCCCCCGGCCGGTGGCGAGGCCGCTCCGGCGGACCAGGCTGCGCCGCCGGCTGGTGGCGAGGCCGCCCCGGCGGGCGACCAGGCCGCTCCGGCCGACGCCCCGAAGTGAAGCGACTTACACCCCGGCGATCCGTTTTTGCGGGTCGCCGGGGTGTCCTTTTTTGTGCGCCTGCACGAAGGCCGCGTGGGCGCAGCGCGGGGAGACCGGCTCGGGTAGGATCGAAGCTCGCTCGCTTCGTTTCCTTCGTTCCGGCAGGTGGATCCCATGCAGAGCTCGCGGCGCTTCTTGCAGAGGTCGTTCGTCGGGGTGGTGTTGCTCGGCGCGCTCGGCGCGTTGTTTCCCTTCGCCGGATGCGGCCGCACGGGCATCACGCCCTCGGAGGGGGCGTTCGCGGGCGACGGCGCGTGCGGCGACGGCGCGTGTGACTCCGACGAGACGTGCGCGAGCTGCGCAGAGGACTGCGGCTTCTGCGCGGGATGCGGCGACGGCGCGTGCGCCGGGATCGAGGCCTGCGAGAACTGCCCCGTGGACTGCGGCGTGTGCGCGAGCTGCGGCGACGGGGCGTGCGGCGAGGGCGAGAGCTGCGCGACCTGCGTGCTCGACTGCGGCAACTGCCAGAGCTGCGGCGACGGCGCCTGCGGCGCGAGCGAGAGCTGCGCGACCTGCCCCGTCGATTGTGGGCTCTGCCAGACGTGCGGCAACGGCGCCTGCGACGCGAGCGAGACGTGCGCGTCGTGCCCGACGGACTGCGGCGCGTGCGCGAGCTGCGGCGACGGGTTCTGCACGGCGTCGGAGGATTGCCTGTCCTGCGCGCCGGACTGCGACGCGTGCCCGAGCTGCGGCGACGGCGCGTGCACGGCGGCCACCGAGAACTGCTTCACATGCCCCGGGGACTGCGGGAAATGCCCGGGCTGCGGCGACGGGTTCTGCACCGGCACCGAGACGTGCGCCTCGTGCCAGGCGGACTGCGGCGTCTGCGCGGTGTGCCCGAACGGCAAGTGCGAGCCGTTCGAGACGTGCTCGATCTGTCCCCAGGACTGCGGGACGTGCGAGGCGAAAGGTTGCCTCGAGGTGGTCACGTGCGCCCTCGGGTGCATCGATCTCGGCGCAGAACCCCCGAAATTCAGCGTGACCTGTGTGGCGAACTGCGTCGCCCAAGGCTGCGCCGACGTGCAGTTCTTCGTGGATCAGGTGCTCACCTGCGCCGTCGACGTGTTGCCCATCTGCGGCGGTGACTTCGCCTGCATCCAGAGCGAATGTGGCGAGGAGTTCGCGGCATGTATCGGCGCGACGTGTGATTGACGCGCCGCCCCCACGGGCGAACGGGCGCCCGCTGCCCGGGGCTTGCTCGATCCGCGGGCAAGCCGTGTAGCATCGAGGCGTGGCCGAGAACGACGAGCGACCCGACGAGACGAATGCCGAGGACAAACCCGCCCCGCAGGCGCGGCCCGCCATGATGTCCGTGGACGCGGGGTGGGACGAGGCAGACAAGGGCAAGCCCCCTCCGTTGCCCACGAAGACCGCGTCGCCCACGCAAGCGGCAGGGCCGAAGCCCGCGCCGCCGGGCAAGGTCGTCCCCGCGGTCGGGCCGCTGCTGCCGAAGCCCGCGACGACGCAGGTGCGCGCCGCGCCCGAGGCGGCCGCCGCCGCGCCCGCGCCGCTGCCGGTGATGTCGCCGCCGCCGCTGCCGCCGATGTCGCCACCGCCGCTGCCCGCGCGTCCCGCTTCTCCGCCGCGTCGCGCGACCACCCTCCCGACGGGCGTCGCCCCTGCGCCTGCCGCGCCCGCGCAAGCCGCCGCGGCGCCCGCCGCGCCTGCCGCCGCCGCGCCCGCCACGCCCGCCGAGGCCGCTCCCGTCGAGCCGCTCACCGTGGGCGTCGAGCTCACGCGGCGCGCCGAGCGCCTCACGAGCGCCGATCCCGTGGCCGCGGCGCGCGCACTCGTCGAGCGGGGCATGGTCGAGGAGCGCGTCGAGCACGATCGGATCGCCGCGCGCCGCTCGTTCGCGGCGGCGCGCTCGATCACGCGCTCGCTCGGCCCGGCGCTCACGCGGCTCCGGCACCTGTTCGAGCCCGAGGATCGGCTGGAGCGGATCTCGGTCGTCGACGACGAGCTCGTGGTCGCCGAGAGCGACGGCGAGCGCGCGGATCTGCTCGTCGAGCGCGCGCGGGCCTCGGCCGATCTCGGGCGCTGGCCCGAGGCACGCGCGGCCTACGGAAAGGCCCTCGACCTCGTGCCCTCGCATCCGCACGCGCTGCGCGGGCTCGAGGCGGTCCTCCGTCGCGAGCTCGAGCGCGGCAAGGCGCGTGATCTCGCCGAGTCGCTCGCCAAGCACCTCGAGCGCATGGCCGACGCGTACGCCCCCGAGGCGGGAAAGACCGACGGGGACACGCGGCTCGCCGCGTGGCTCCACGTCGAGCGCGCGGCGGTGCTCGACGACATGCTCCAGCAGCCGGCGCTCGCCGCCACGGCCCTCGAACGAGCCGTCGGCTTCGAACCCGCGCCGGGGCCCGTGCGCGCCGCGCTCGCACGGCACCACGTCCGCCACGACGATCCGCGCGCGTTCTGCGACGCGCTCTCCGCCGAGGCCGAGCACGAGCTCGACGACGATCGCGCCTCGCGGCTGCTCTACGCCGCGGCGCGGATCCAGGCCGAGCGGCTGCGGGATCCGCACGAGGCGATCGCGCTGCTCGGCCGCGCCACCGCGCGCGCGCCCTCGGGGACGCCGACCTCGCGCCGGATCCTCTCCGAGCTGAGCCGGCTGCAGGAGCAAGAAGGCGCGCTCGAGCAGGCGTCGATCACGCGCAAGCGCGAGCTCGCCACGTTGACGGGGCAGGAGGCGATCGCGCACGCGCACGTCCGGCTCTCGGAGATCTACGACGCGCTCGGGCAAGCGGAGAACGCGGCCGCGCACGCCGAGCAGGCGCTCCGGCACGATCCGGTGGACGAGTCGACGCGGGAGCGGCTCGACCGCGCGCTGCAGCGCCTCGGCCGGCACGAGCGCCGCGTCGAGGTCTGGGCTGCTGAGGGCAACGCCGAGCGCCCCGCGCACCAGCGCGTCGCCTCGCTCATGCGCGCCGCCGACATCTGCGAGCGGCACCTGCGCAAGCGCGACGAGGCGATCACCTACCTGAAGGCCGCGTGGACCGTGAACCCCGGCGACGCCTCGGTCTTCGACACCCTCACCGCGCTGCTCGAGAAGCCCGCGCGCGAGGCCGACGCGGGCGTGCGCGCGCGGATCGATCTCTACACGCAGGCCGCGCAGGCCCAGGCCGAGGCGCCGCGCAAGATCGCGCTGCTCGAGAAGCTCGTGAGCATCTGGGAGGACGAGCTCGGGCAGCCGGAGCGCGCGCTGGAGGTGCTCGAGCAGATCCTCGCGCTCGACCCCGTGCGGCGCACGGCGGTCCTCGCGATGCAGCGGAACGCGCAGCGCGCCGGGGATCATCGAAGGCTCGCGCAGGCGCTCGTGGCGGAGTCCGAGCTGACGGAGGATCCGGCCCTGAAGCGCAGGCTCTTGCTCCGCGCCGCGGATGTGGTCGGCGAGCGCGTGGGGGATCGGGATCGCGCCGTCGAGCTCGTGGATCGTGCCCTCGCCGTCAAGGCCACCGATCCGGACGCGCTGCGCGCGCGCTTCCGCTTGCTCAGCCGCGCGGGCCGGAACGAGGAGGCAAAACAAGCGCTCCTCGGGCTCATCCGCTGCGATCCCGCGGGGTCGTTTGGCCTCTGGATCGAGGTGGCGCGGTTCGACGAGTTGCGCCTCAAGCGCCCGCAGGACGCGGTGAAGGCCTACGAAGAGGCCGCGCGCCTGCGCCCGGATCACCCGATGCCCGCGCTCGAGATCATGCGCTTGCTCCGCGCCACCGGGGATCATCGCCGCCTCGTCGCGTCGCTGAAGAAGCTCGCCGAGGGCGCCACCGGGCCCATCACGCGCGCGAGCTTCCTGTTCCAGGCCGCCGAGGTCGAGGAGCTCCTGCTCGGCGACGATCAAGCCGCGCTCGCCACCCTCGCGGCCGCCGACGCGCTCTCCACGGCCGCCGAAGGCGCGTTCGATCCGGCCGTCGTCGAGGCCATGGAGCGCATCCTCGTGCGGCGCCGCGCGACCGACGAGCTCGCCGCGCTCTACGCGGGCTGGCTCGCGCGCCACCCGCCGGCCTCGGTCGATCACGCCATCCGCGTCGCGTTCGCCGACGTGCTCTGCCGCAAGGATCGGCGCGAGGCCGTGGCGCTGCTCGAAGGGCTCATCGCCGTCGTGCCCGATCACGTCCCCGCGCTGCGCATGCTCGAGCACCTGCACAGGAGCGCGCAGGCCGTCGCGCTCGCCGACGTCCTCCGCGGGCAGGCCGCGGCCACGAGGTCGGCCGTCGCGCGCACGGGCGCGCTCGCGCACCTCGTCACGCTGGAGGAGCGCATCCCGAGCGACGCGCTCCTCGACGCGCTCGGCCGCGTGGTCGCCGAGCGGCCCGCCGACAGCAGCGTGCACGACGCGATCATCCGCATCGCCGGTCGCCTCGTCGAGGGCGCCGTCTCGCCTGCAGCGACCGGCCCGGCAGGCGCGCTCCTCCTCGCGTCGATCACCGCGCGCAAGTCCCTCGCCCGCGAGCCCTTCGCCCGCGGCTTCTTCCAGCTCGAAGAGGCGCTCCTCATCGAGGCCAAGGCCGCGGGTGACGCCTCGCTCGCCCGCGCCTCGCTCGCCGGCTACCGCGAGACCCTCGTGCTCTTCCCCGACAGCTTGCTCGCGGCGCGTGGCCTCGATCGCCTCGCCGGCGAGCTCGGCGATCGCTCGGCGCTCATCACGGCGAACCGCGCGCTCGCCCGCATCGTCGAGGGCGCCTCTCGCCGCGCCGCGCACCTCGTCCGCGCCGCGCAGCTCACCGCCGAGGAGCCCGGCCTCATGGGCGAGGCGCTCGAGCTCTACGAGCACGCCCTCCGCGAGGACCCCGACTGCGAGGCCGCCGCGCGTGCCCTCGCGCGGGGCCTCGCCCTCGATCCTGCGCGCCTCGCCGATCGCCTCGGCGCGGCGCTCGAGCGCGCCACCTCCGCGGCGCAGATCGTCCTGCTCGGCACCGAGATCGGCCGCGCGGTCCTTCGCCACCACGAGGCGGGCGGCACCTCGCCCGATCCGAGCATCGGCGTCGCGGCCATGCGCCGCGTCTTGCACGAGACGCCCGACGACGTCCCCGCGCTCATGCTCACGGCGCGCCTCTACACGGCGCAACGCCTCCCTGCCGAGGCCCGCGACGCCTGGCAACGGATCGTCACGATCGGCGCCGTCCCCGAGGCGCGCACGGCCGCGTACTTCGAGCTCGCGACCCTCTACGAAGGGCCGCTCGCCGATCTCCCCCGCGCCGAGCAGTGCATCCAGGCCGTGCTCTCCTCCGAGCCGTCGAACCACCGCGCCCTCGACCGCCTCTACCACGTCGCCGCCAAGCGCGGTGATCACGCGCTCGCCGTGCATGCGCTCACGCGCCTCGCCGATGCCTCCCCCGACGCGCGCGCCCGCGTCGACGTTTGCCTTCGGCTCGCCGAGGCGCAAGCGCAGGCTGGGGATCGTGCGGGCATCGTGCGCGCGCTCTGCGACGCCATCGCCCACGGCCCCACCGACATGCGCCCGTGGGGCGGCCTCGCGCGCCTCTACCGCGTCGAGACCCCCGACGGCGCGGCCCAGTACGTCGCGGCGATCGGCCAGGTCCTCGAGATCGCCCAGGCGCGCCGCCTGCCCATCGATCCTCGCTGGCTCACCACGATCGGCCTGCTCGAGGTCACCGTCCTCGTGCGCCCGCGCGACGGCGTCGCGCACCTCCAGCAGGCCGTCGCGCTCCCGACCGCTGGGCCCGACGCTCGTGCTGCGCTCGGCCGCGGCCTCGACGCGGCCAACCGCAACGCCGAGGCCGTCCAGGTCCTGCGTGACGTCCTCGCGACCGACATGGAGACGCTCGCCAAGAGCGGCGAGCTCTCGTCGGCCCTCGCTGGGCTCGAGTCGGCGCTCGCCAAGGATGGCCGCGCCGAGGAGCGCCTCACCGTCGAGGAGGCGCGCGCTTGCCTCGGCGACGTCAAGCCCGAGCGTATCACCCGCCTCCGCGCGCGGCGCATGCCTCCCGACGCGTTGCCTCCGGGCGTCTTCGCTGGACCGGAGCTCCACCGCCTCCTCGTCCCCGAGGCGCAGAGCCCCATGCTCCTCGCGGCTGCGGCCATCGCGCCCATCGCGCACAAGGCCTTGCGGTTCGAGCTCAATAGCCTCGGCGTTTCTTCACGCGACCGCATCGGCTCGCGTGACAACAGCGGCACCTACCGCATCGCCGATCGTATCGCCAAGAGCCTCGGCGTCGAGGGCTTCGAGCTCTACCTCTCGCCGACCTGGCAGGGCATGCCGCGCGTCTATCCGGGTGATCCGCCGGCGATCGTCGGCCCTGTCTCCTTCATCGAGCTGCCCGAGCCCGAGCAAGCCTTCGCCCTCGGCCGCCTCTTCGTGCGTATCGCGCTTGGCCCCACCTGGCTCGACGAGCTCGCGCTCGAGTCTTGTGACGCCCTGCTCGTCGCGGCCATGCGCACGGTGGATCCCTCCTTCGGCGCGCGTGAGATCGGCCCCGTGCGCGAGCAGGCCGTCCAGGCCTTCAGCGTCCACGTGCAGCGCGCCATCGGCCGCAGGCAACGCAAGCTCCTCGAGGAGATCCTGCCCTCGGCCGCGCCTGGTTACGACATCCGCCTCCTCGCCGCGGGGGTTCGTCGCAGCGAGAACCGGCTCGGGTATTTGCTCTCCGGCGACCTCGTCGCGGCGGTCGATCACCTCTGCCGCATCGATCGGGACGTCGCGCGCGCGGCCGAAGATCCGCGCCTCGTCGTGCTGCATCCCGTCACCGGCGATCTGCTCCGGTATGCGCTCGGCTCGCCCTCGTATGCCGAGCGGCGTCGCGCGGGCACCGTCTGGACCAGCGCTTGATCAACGACGCCGGCCGAGCTCCGAAGGTTCGCCTTCGGCGCTCGGCGGCGTGCTCGGGGACGTGCTCGGGGACGTGCTCGGCGCGGGGCTCGGCGCCGAGCTTGGCGATGAGCTCCGCGCGGGCACCACGCCGCTCGGGGGCGGGATCGTCGTCAGGTTCGTCCGCCACGACGACGACGCTTCTTGCTTCGACGAGGGCGGCCCTGGCAGCACCGACGACCTGTCCGACCGATCCGTGAACAGCGCGGCTTTCACCGCCGAGTAGCTCATCGCCGGCGGCGTGAGCCTCCGCGCGTTCCCTTGTGCTTGCTGGGTTCGTTCGAGGCGCACGGCGAGCTCGCAGGCCGTCGCGCCCGTGAGCATGCAGCGGATCTCTTCGATCAACACTGGCTGCTCCAGGTTTGCCCCCATGCCCCGCACGATGCCCTTGATCAGCGCGCAGTGCTTCAGGTGCGACTGGTAGGACAGGATCACCTCGCCGTCCTTGCCCCAGCGGCCGGTCAGCGGCGATTGCGGCGTGATGTCCCCGTTGCGTTGCGCCATGCGCTCGACGAGCTCCTCGCTGTGGATGAGCACGTCGAGCACTCTCCATCGTGGATCGAGCAGCCCGCCGTAGACCCGCAGGAGCTCGGCGGCGAGTTTGTCGCCGAAGCTCTCGAGCACGAGCGGCATCGTCATGCCCGTCAGCCGCGACAGGCTCGACACGAGCGCTTGCAGCTCCTCGCCCGGGTAACTCTGCGAGGGCAGGTACACGCGCCCGGCGACGCCGGCTTCGGTTTGCACCGTGCGCCAGAGCTCCTCGCCGAGCCGGTCGCGTACGTAGTTTTGGAACCCGAGGAGTATGACGCCCAGCACCACGGCCCCCTGCCTCACGCTTTATGATCGCGCGAGGCGTAAACGGATCGAGTCATGCAAGATTAGCGCCGAAACCGGCTCGGATGCGCTGTTTCGCGTCCTGCGGGAGCTTTTCCGCTCGGCCTCTGGCCCGCGGGACGAAGGCTCACGTTCGCCTGCGCATTTTTGCAAGCGATGGATTGCGTCTTTGCAATGCGCGCGAGCTACTTGTCCCAATTGACTTTGTCCCAGTTTCGCTTGCCTTTGGGCTTTTTCGACGACTCCTTGCTCGTCGTCGGCGCGCCCGAACCGGCGTTCGCCTTGGTCGTATTCGAACCGGGCTCGGAGGCCGTCTCGTCGTGCCCGCGGAACACCGCGACGCCCACGAGGAGCAACACCAGGAGCACGAGCGCCCCGATGATCGCCGGGATGAGCGGGATTTGCCGGGGCCCTGGGGGCGAGGCGGCGGTCGTCCCGATCAGGCTCTTCGCCATCGGCGGCGGCGTGTGCGCGCTCGACGCGGGCGCGGGCGTGGGCTCCGGCGTGTGCGCCGCGGCGAGCGCCGGCGTCGGCGCCGAGGGGAGCGACGCGCGGGACGGCTGCGTCGACGGCGGCGCCGTCGGGCCCGCCGGCGCGTAGGGCGCCGCCGCGACCGGGCTCGGCGCGGTGGGCGCGCCCGTCGGCTCGGACAAACCCAGGCTCGCCACGCTCGCCATCACCGTCGGCCCGTACAGGATCGACGCGTTCGCCTGCGCCGCCGTCGTCGATCGCGGGCCCGCGCCCGTCGGGCTGCTCGGAGGCCCTGCGCTCGTCACGGCGGTCACGGGCATCATCGGGGCCGGCGCGCCGATCCCTGCGGCCGTCGCCGCGTCCCGGAACGACTCGCCTGCGGGCATCGCGGGCGGCGGCACCGTCGGCGCTTCGGCGAGGTCGACGTTCATCGGCGCGGCAGCGGGCGCGACGAGCGCGTTCGGCAGGTCTCCGGCCGCGAGCTTCTCCATCGCGTACGGCGGAGGCTCTCCTTGCAGGAGCGCGCGCACGTCGCGTTGCATCGTCGCCGCGTCGGGGTACCTGCGCTCGGTCCGGAACGCGAGGGCGCGATCGACGACCATGCAGATCGACGGCGACACGTCCTTGACCAGCGTCGCGAGCGGCGGCGCCGGCTCCGTCGACATCCTCACGAGGATCTCGGCCTCCGTGTTCCCCTCGTGGATACGACGCTTCGCGAGCATGCGGAACATCGTCGCGCCGAGCGCGAAGATGTCCGCGCGCCCGTCGATCTCGACGCCGCGGATCTGCTCCGGCGGCATGTACGGCAAGGTCCCGAGCATCGAGCCGATCTTCGTCTGCACCGCGTGGGACGCGTTCCGGAGCCGCGCGATGCCGAAGTCGAGCACCTTCACGCGCCCGTCGCTCTGGATGAAGACGTTGTCGAGCTTGATGTCGCGGTGGACGATGTTCTGCGCGTGCGCCGCGCCGAGCACCGAGAGCACCTCGTCGACGTACCGCAGCATCTCGTCGGGCGGGATCGCGCCGAGCCGCTTCACGCGCGCGGCGAGCGACTCGCCTTCGAGCAGCTCCATCACGAGGAAGGGCAGCCCGTCGTTGGTCGTGCCCATGAACAGGACCTCGACCGCGCCCGGGTGGCGGAAGCTCGACAGGACACGCGCCTCCTGCTCGAAGCGCGCGCGGAGATCCTTCTGCCGCGCCACCTCCGGGTGGAGGACCTTGACGGCGTCGCGCCGGCCGATCGCCTGCACGCCGACGTACACGGCGGCCATCCCCCCGACGCCGATCAGGCTCTCGAGGCGCCACGTGTTGTGGAGCGTCGTTCCGATTCGTCGCTCCCAGAGCTCTTGGTCCTCCATGCCAGCGCCTCCGATATGACCGTTTTCGGGCGGCCCGGTCAAGCGGCGCGCGCGGGGGTGGTATCCGCGCTGCCCGCCTGCTGTGGGCCGGAGCGCCGCAAAGCTCCAGTCGCAACCGAAAAACTCGAAGCGTACGTCGGGCGCCTGCAGGAATCCAACCATTCGTGGACGGAACCGGTTAGGATGCCCGAAGCAGGCTTCGCTTGGCGCGGGCCGCGACGTTCTGGAGGTGTGACGTGCGGATGCAATCGAATTCGCGTGGGCTTGCGGCCATGATGGCGATCGTGGGGCTCACCTTGATGGCGCCTTTTGCCGGGTGTAGTGGGGACGACCCGAGCAAGCCGCCCGGCACGGGGGGCACGGGAGGCGCCGGTGGCGACGGGGGCATGGGCGGCGCTGGAGGTGAGGGCGAAGCCGTATGCGGCAACGCCAGGGTCGAGGGCAGCGAGGCGTGTGACGATGGCAATATCGTCGTCGGCGACGGCTGCGAAAATGACTGCTCGTTCACCTGCAACAGCGCGAGCCCCGCCACCGGCGACGTGAAATGCGACGACGGCGACCCCTGCAACGGCGACGAGACCTGCCAGGACGACCACACCTGCGCGCCCGGCACGCCTGCGGCCGACGGCAAGGACTGCGGCGCGGGCAAGATCTGCAATGCGGGCGTCTGCGTCGACGACACCTGCGGCGACGGCTTCGTCAGCGGGAGCGAGGAGTGCGACGACGGCAACCTCGAGAGCGGCGACGGCTGCGATAGCTGCAAGTGGAGCTGCGTCTCGAGCGACCCGACGCGCGACTGCTCGAACATCGACCAGTGCGTCGGCACGACCTGCGACGACGCCACGCACACCTGCGGCAAGCCCCTCAGCAGCGGCGAGGTCTGCGCGGCGGGCGCCGTCTGCGTCAATGGCGCCTGCACCCCGACCGTGTGCGGCGACGGCGTCGTCGACCCCGGCGAGAACTGCGACGACGGCAACCTCGCGAACGGCGACGGCTGCGACGCCGATTGCACCCTCTCCTGCGAGGATCCCGCCACCGATTGCCCTGCGGCGCCGGCTTGCCAGGTCGCCACGTGCAACGCGAACAACGTCTGCGCGAATGCCCCCGACGCTGCGCAGAATGGCCAGATGTGCGGCGCGCCGGACCTCGTGTGCCAGAACGGCGCCTGCCTGCCGCCCACCGCGGTCTGCGGCAATGGTACGGTCGAGGGCGGCGAGGAGTGTGATTTCGGCGCGCAGAACGGCCCCGGCACCGGTTGCGAGACGACCTGCCAGTTCTCCTGCGACATGGACGCCGATTGTGTCGACGCCGAGACCTGCAACGGCAGCGAGACCTGCGTCGCCGTGACGGTGGGCGGTAATGCGGGCAAGGCTTGCTCGGCGGGTATGCCGCAGGCGAATTGCTCCACCTGCGCCGGCGGCGTCTGCTCGGGCGGCGCTTGCAAGCCCTCGAGCTGCGGCGACGGCTGCGTCGACGCGAGCGCGGGCGAGGAGTGTGATCCCCCGGGCGCGAGCTGCAGCGCCGCGTGCAAGCTGCCCGCGGTCTGCGGCGACGGCGTCCGCGAGGGCGCCGAGCAATGCGACGACGGCAATACGACGAACCTCGACGGCTGCGACTCCGCGTGCAAGTTCGAGCAGATCCAGCGCGCGCAGTGGCTCAAGATGCAGTACGCCACGGACGCGTTCTGCATGGCGAATCGCCTCGGCGGCGCCATTGCCAGCGTCGCGCAGAGCCAGCTCCAGACCTCGCTCGACGGCGGCGTCCTCGACGGCTCGATCAACATCATGTTCGCGGCCCTCGGCCTCGACGACCTCACGGGCACGACCGATCCGATGATCCAGCTCGGCGTCCTCCGCGGCTCGCCGCAGATCCCCATGGGCGCGACGTACGACGGCACGGCCGATCTCGATTGGTGGTACACGATCGACCCGAATTCGATCGACGCGAACCGCAATCCGCTCGACAAGCTCACGGGCGCGATCAACGCGAAGGTGCTCACGGCCGGGCCGGGCAAGATATCGATCTCCGTCAACTTCTCCGGCGTTCCGGCCCTGCTCGACATGACGAGCACCCGGATCACCGCGTCCGTCGGCGCCGTGAGCACGCCGCTCACCTCGGCGGGCGGCCCCCCGGGCCACCTCGCCTCGGAGAACCTCGACCCGGCGCTCCAGACCTTCGCGAGCAACGGGCAAAAGAACGACAATGGCGCGGGCAAGCTCTGCGGCAACGTCAGCGCGGCCTCGCTCGCCAAGGTCGCGGTCCCCGACGATCTCGTCGCGGGCGGCGCCCTCGCGTGCAACCAGGGATACACGGCCTCGAACTCCCTGCTCGACGTCATCGTCAATGGCTGCAACGTCACGTTCTTCAACATCGCGGCCATCAATGCCAGCGACCCCGACCTGTCGGATCCGGGCGCGCCGGTCGCCGGCGCGGGCCACCCCTACGATCTCCAGGTCAATGCCCAGACGAAGGTCGTGAGCACGTGCAGGGACAAGAACGGGGCGACCGTCGACCTGCAGACCTGCCTCAACGCCGCGGCGTACTCGTCGTTCTACAAGTTCGCCACCGGCCGCGTGATCGCGAAATAGAGCGTTCCTGCCCGCAATGAACGGCGCGACTGTCGGCGACCGATCCAACGGCTACGAGGCAGTCGCCCCCGAATTCATTCGGCGGCGGGAGCAGTCGAGCATCGGCATCGCAACCGTGCGAATGTGGTCTCGACTGCTCCCGCGAGGCGGTGTGATTCTCGACCTCGGTTGTGGATCCGGGGTGCCGATCTCGACGACGCTGAACGACGAAGGGTTCGTGATCCACGGCATAGATGCCTCGGCGAGCCTGACTGCGGCGTTCCGCCGCCGGTTGCTTCATTCGCAAGGTCGCCGCTGCGCTGAACCCCGACGGTAGGAGGAAGTATATGTGCTGCTTCTCGAAGCCCGTGCGATCCGTGTCCGCGACCAATATCTTCGCTCGCGAGGCTCCCGAGGGACGTCAGTACCTGGCGTACAGCATGACACTCTCTGCGAGCGAAGACCTGGCGATGATCCTGCCATTGCCGGTACCACAAGGCACACGGGACGACGCCGTCACGTTCATTGACCTATCGGGTTACGCAGAGTTCTTCCGCGACCTCGCCAAAGCCTTCCCGGAGCCGATGCCTGCCAACGCGCCGCGTTCTGCGCCGGCGCCGCAGGCCCGCGCGCCCCTCGCGGTCGTGGAGGTCGGCAGCTTCGAGGCGTCTTTCGTGCCAACGATCGACGACTTCACCCGTCTCGATCCCCGATTCCGTCTGCCCGCCGAAGTCTGGTCCAGGCTGCCTGGCCATGATCGGTTCGGCTTCGCCGTCTTCAAGCTCATGAAGGGCGAAAAGCGCATCCACCCGATGGCCTTCACGTTTCCGCGTGCTGCGGCCGGATCGGTCTTTTTTCCCACCGTGCACGTTCATGACGGGCAGGTGCATGCCCAGGCCAGGTTCGATCACGCCCTGTTTCTCCAGCGTAGTCCGCGCGCTCGGGCTGGCACTCCAGATGGATGGCGGTCCTCCAAGAAAGCTCGTTATTATGTGGACGTCGAAAGGGCACGTGGGCTCGTCGACGGAGACCAGCCCGTCCATCGACTACGGCTCGCGGGGCGCGCACCCAATCGCGACATCTACGTGGATGACTGAGCCGACCCCGCGGAGCGTCGTCAACTCGTATCTTCAAGACAAACGCCGCGGACAAACGATTCCGCGAGCCCCAGATGTGGTTAGCTGGCCCACTCTCGGTGTCGCAGAAGGGTCCTACGGCTGCGCGAGGCGTCCCTCTCAGAATAAGGCTCTTCCCCCCTTCCCACCTCCCGCGATTTCGACTAATCGACCTTTCATGGAGCTCGGGACCGCGGTTCGTCACGACGTAACGCGCCTCACGGAGGAGGACTATTACCTCTTCGCCGAGGGCACGCACACGCGCCTCTACGAGAAGCTCGGCGCTCACCTGATGGTCGTGGACGGCGTCCCGGGCACATGCTTCGGCGTCTGGGCCCCGGACGCCGAGCGCGTCTCCGTCGTGGGCGACTTCAATGGCTGGGACCGCGAGGCCCACTCCCTCGCGCGCCGCGGCAGCTCGGGCATCTGGGAGGGGTTCGTCCCGGGCGTCGCGAATGGCGCCGTGTACAAGTACTTCATCGCGTCGCGCTTTCACGGCTACCTCGTGGAGAAGGCCGATCCGTTCGGCTTCCGGCACGAGACCCCGCCGAAGACCGCCTCCGTCGTCTGGGACCTCGCCGCGCTCGACGAGGAGCCGAGGACGCCCCGCCAGAAGCGAACGAGCCACGACAAACCGGTTTCGATCTACGAGGTCCACCTCGGCTCCTTCCGCCGCGTCGTCGAGGATGAGAACCGCTCGCTCACCTACCGCGAGCTCGCCGTGGAGCTGCCCGAGTATGCCGCGCGCATGGGGTTCACCCACGTCGAGCTCCTCCCGGTCATGGAGCACCCGTTCGGCGGCTCGTGGGGCTATCAGGTCACCGGTTATTATGCGCCCACCTCGCGGTTCGGCGGCCCGGACGATTTCCTTCACCTCGTGGACGCCCTCCACGAGGCTGGCCTCGGCGTCATCCTCGACTGGGTCCCCTCGCATTTCCCCTCGGACGAGCATGGCCTCGGGTATTTCGACGGCACCTACCTCTACGAGCACGCCGACCCGCGCAAAGGATATCACCCCGACTGGAAGAGCCTCATCTTCAATTATGGCCGCCACGAGGTGATGAGCTTCCTCCTCTCGAACGCCCATTTCTGGCTCGACAAATACCGGGCCGACGGCCTGCGCGTCGACGCCGTCGCCTCCATGCTCTACCTCGATTACTCGCGCAAGCAGGGCGAGTGGGAGCCGAACCGTTATGGCGGGCGCGAGAACCTCGAGGCGATCGATTTCCTGCGGCGCCTCAACGAGTCGATCTCGCGCGCCTTCCCCGAGGTCCAGACCATCGCCGAGGAGTCGACCTCCTGGCCGATGGTCTCGCGCCCGGCCTATGTCGGCGGCCTCGGGTTTGGCTACAAATGGGACATGGGCTGGATGAACGACACGCTCAAGTACATGTCGAGCGACCCGGTCTACCGCAAGTTCGTCCACAACCAGCTCACGTTCCGCATGATGTATGCCTTCAGCGAGAGCTTCGTCCTGCCGCTCTCGCACGACGAGGTCGTCCACGGCAAGGGCTCGCTCCTCGGCAAGATGCCGGGCGATGAATGGCAGAGATTCGCCAATCTGCGCCTGCTCTTCGCGTACATGTGGTCCCAGCCCGGGAAGAAGTTGCTTTTCATGGGCGGCGAGATCGCCCAGAAGCGCGAGTGGAACCACGAGTCGAGCCTCGACTGGCACCTGCTCGACGAGGGGCCTTACCACGCCGGCATGAAGCGGTTCGTCCAGGCGATGAACCGCCTCTACCGCGAATACCCCGCCATGCACGAGCTCGACACGCACCCCGAGGGGTTCCAGTGGATCGACTGCAACGACGCCGATCACAGCGTCGTCGTCTTCTACCGCCGGGCCCGCTCCACCGACGCCCTCGTCCTCGTCGCCCTGAATTTCACGCCCCTCCCGCGCCAGCGTTATCGCGTCGGCCTGCCCCGCGGCGGCCGCTGGAAGGAGCTCGTCTCCAGCGACGCCCTCGAGTACGGCGGCAGCGGCATGGGCGGCGGCGGCGACGTCGTCGCGGAGAATATCGAATGGCATAGCCGGAAAAACTCCGTCGAGATCACGCTCCCGCCCCTCGGCGCCGTCTTCTTCGTGCACGAGGGCCTCGCCGTCTCCGAGCGCCCGCTCGGCGCCGTCCACCTCGGCGAGGACAAGGCGCGCTTCCGGGTCTGGGCCCCGAAGGCCTCGAAGGTCGAGCTCGTCCTCCTCGAAGGAAAGACCGAGCGCCGCGTCCCGCTCGAGCCCGAGGCGAACGGGTATCACCACGCCCTCGTCGACGGCGTCCTCCCCGGCGCGCGATATCGATTCGACCTCGACGGCGAGCTCCGCCCCGACCCGGCCTCGCGCCTGCAGCCCGAGGGCGTCCATGGCCCGAGCGAGGTCGTGCGGAGCTTCTCCGACCATACCCCGGGCTGGACTGGCCGCCCGCTCGACGAATACGTCATTTACGAGCTCCACGTCGGCGCCTTCACCCCCGAGGGCACCTTCGACGCCGCCATTTCGCGCCTCTCGTACCTCCGCGAGCTCGGCGTCACCGCCGTCGAGCTCATGCCCGTCGCCGCGTTCCCCGGCGAGCGCAACTGGGGCTACGACGGCGCATATCCCTTCTCCGTCCAGGCCTCCTATGGCGGCCCCGAGGGCCTCCGGCGGTTCGTCGACGCTTGCCATTCCGAGGGCATCGCCGTCATCCTCGACGTCGTCTACAACCACCTCGGCCCCGAGGGCACCTACCTCGCCGATTTTGGCCCCTATTTCGCCTCGTATTACCGGACGCGCTGGGGCGACGCCCTCAATTTCGACGGCCCGCACTCGGACGAGGTCCGCAAATTCTTCATCGAGAGCGCCCTGCATCTCGTCACGCAGATGGGTATCGACGCCCTGCGCCTCGACGCCGTCAACGCCATCGTCGACAACTCCCCGCTCTCGTTCTTCGAGGAGCTCAGCGAGGCCGTGCATCGCCGCGCCTCCGAGCTCGGCCGCCTGGTCCACCTCATCGCCGAGAGCGACGACAACGACCCGCGCCTCGTCACGCCCTCCTCCCAGGGCGGCCACGGGCTCGACGGCCTCTGGAACGACGACGTCCATCACGCGCTCCTCGCCCTGCTCTCGGGCGAGCGCGTCGGGTATCTCCAGGACTTCGGCCTCGTCGAGCAGCTCGCCAAGACGTTCCGCGAGAATTTCGCCTTCACCGGCGAATATTCCAGATATCGTCGGCGCCGCCGGGGCCGCCCGGCCGGCGGCCTCGATCCGCGTTGCCTCGTCACCTTCGTCCAGAATCACGACCAGGTCGGCAACCGCCCGCGCGGCGAGCGTATCTCGCGGCGGGTCTCCTTCGACAAACAGAAGCTCGCGGCCGCCGTCGTCCTGCTCTCGCCCTTCGTGCCCCTGCTCTTCATGGGCGAGGAATATGGCGAAACCGCGCCGTTTCCGTATTTCACGAGCCATGGCGACCCCACGCTCATCGCGAACGTCAGGGAGGGCCGCACGGAGGAAATGGCGCGACTTGGATATCCGGAAGAGCCGTTCGATCCCCAGGACGAGGCCACGTTCCTCCGCGCCAGGCTCGATTTCGAGCTACGCACCACGGGGGATCACGCGCGGCTCTTCGCGTGGTACAAGGAGCTCCTCCGGGCGCGGCGCGACATTCCCGCCTTCGCCCCGGAGGGCGGACGGCAGGCCGTCGCCTTCGAGGACGAGCGCCTCCTTTACGTGCGGCGCTGGAACCGTGACTCCGAGGTATTCGTGATTTACCATTTCGGCGACCACCCCGTCACCGTCACCTTGCCCGTGCCGGGCGGCACCTTCCGCCGCTCGCTCGCCTCCTTCGAGGAGCGCTTCGGAGGCAAAGGTGATCTCCGCGCCCCCGAGGAGATCACGTCGAGCGGCCTCGTCCGCGTCTCGCTCGGTCCCTGGGAGGCCGCGCTCTACGTGAGGGCTCGATGAAGGCTCCCGAGAGATACGTCTGCGTCCACGGCCATTTTTATCAGCCTCCCCGGGAGAACCCCTGGCTCGAGGCCATCGAGCAGCAGGACTCGGCCGCGCCCTGGCACGACTGGAACGCGCGGATCACGGCCGAGTGTTACGCGCCAAACGCCGCCGCGCGTGTCCTCGACGGGGAGGACCGCATCACGCGGATCGTCAACAACTACTCCCGCATCAGCTTCAATTTCGGCCCCACGCTCCTCGCGTGGATGGAGCACCACGCGCGGGAGACCTACCGGGCGATCCTCGCGGCGGACGAGGCGAGCGCGCGCCGCTTCGGTGGGCATGGCTCGGCCATGGCCCAGGCCTACAACCACCTCATCATGCCGCTCGCGAATCTGCGCGACAAGATCACGCAGGTCCGCTGGGGCATCGCCGATTTCGTCCATCGATTTCGCCGCAAACCCGAGGGCATGTGGCTGCCCGAGACGGCCGTCGACACCGAGACCTTGGAGGTCCTCGCGGCCGAGGGCGTCTCCTTCACCGTCCTCGCCCCTCGCCAGGCCGCGCGTGTCCGCAAGCTCGGCGGCAAGGAGTGGATCGACGTCCGCGGCGGTCGCGTCGACCCGTCGATGGCGTATCGCGCTCTGCTCCCCTCCGGCCGCTCGATCGCCGTCTTTTTTTATGACGGCCCCGTCTCCCAGGCCGTCGCCTTCGAGCGCCTCCTCGCGAACGGAGAGCATTTCGCCGGCCGGCTCGCCTCCGCCTTCGACAGCAAGCGCGCGTTCCCGCAGATGGTCCACATCGCCACCGACGGCGAGACCTACGGCCACCACCACCGGTATGGCGAGATGGCCCTCGCCTGGGCGCTCGGCCACATCGAGGCCCATGGTTTGGCCAAATTGACCAATTACGGCGAGTTCCTCGAGCGGCACCCCCCGACGCACGAGGCCGAGATCCTCGAGCGCACCTCCTGGAGCTGCGCCCACGGCGTCGAGCGCTGGCGCGCCGATTGTGGCTGCCGCGCAGGCTCGCCGCACGGGTGGGACCAGTCCTGGCGCAAGCCCCTCCGCCACGCCCTCGACACCCTCCGCGACGAGATCGCGGGCCCCTACGAGCGCGCGGCCGAGCGCCTCTTTTTGGACCCCTGGGCGGCGCGGGACGCTTACATCGAGGTCGTCCTCGATCGATCGCCCGAGGCCCTCGTCCGGTTTTTCACGACGCACGCGGCGCGGGCCCTCTCGCCCGAGGAGCAGAGCGAGGCCCTCTCGCTCCTCGAGCTCCAGCGCAACGCGATGCTCATGTACACGAGCTGCGGCTGGTTCTTCGACGACCTCTCGGGCATCGAGACCGTGCAATGCCTCCAGTACGCCGGCCGCGTCGTCGAGCTCGGCGAGGCGCTCTTTGGCAGGAGCCTCGAGGGGCCGTTCCTGGAAAAACTCGAAAAGGCCCGCAGCAACCTCGCCGAGATGGGCGACGGCCGCCGCGTCTGGGATCGCTTCGTGGCCCGGGCTCGCGTCGATCTCCCGGCCGTCACCGCCCATTTCGCCACGAGCCTCGTGCAGGACGGGCCCCCGAGCACGTATTGCTACGACGTCCACGTCGAGAGCCTCGAGACGTACGAGCGCGACGGCGCCAAGCTCCTCCTCGGTCGCACGCGCGTGACGAGCCGCCTCACGCTCGCCTCCGAGCGGCACGCGTTCAGCGTCCTTCACCTCGGCGACCACCGCGTCGCCGGCGGGGTCCTGCAGGACGCCGAGGGCGAAGAGCACGAGGCGCGCTGCGCCGAGATCGTCCGCGCCTTCGAATCCGGCGACATGGAAGGCGCGATGCGCCTCTTGTATCGACGCTGCGACCGCACGATCGACTCGCTCGACGCCGTGTTCCGCGACGATCAGCGCCGCATCGTCGAGCGCCTCCTCGCCCCCACGCTCGCCGAGGTCGAGTCCGCCCAGCGCGCCCTCTTCGAGCGTTATGCGCCCCTGCTCCGCCGCCTCGCGCCTTTGCGGAGCCCCACGCCGCGCGCTTTGCTCGTCGCGGGTGAGCTCGTCCTCGGCGCCGACCTTTTGCGCGCCGCGGAGCGCGTCCCGCCGGACGTCCTCTCCATGCGCCGCCTCCTCGCGCAGGCCAAGGAGCAAGACCTCCACGTCGATCGGGCGGCCGTGACCTTCACCCTCGGCCAGAGCCTCTCGGCGCTCGTCGAGCGATTGCGAGAAAGAGCTACCGAGCCGCACCTCCTCGCGGATCTCGACATGGCCGTCGAGTTCGCGCACCGCGCCGGCTTCTCCGTCGACCTCTGGAAAACACAAAATGTGTTTTACCGACTCGCACATACCATCTACCCCGAGATGCGCACCCGCGCCGACGAGGGTGACGCCGCGGCCTACGCGATGTGCCTCGCGTTCCAGAGCCTCGCCGAGCGGCTGCGCGTCCGGCTGCCCGCGGAGGCGGCCCTGCCGCGCCTCCGCTCCCTGCGCGGGGAGGAAATCGAGGAGATCCCGTGAGCGCCCGCGGCAATCCGAGGGCCCGGACCTCGCGCGCCGAGCCCGTCGAAGCCGTCGAGCCGATCTCCTGGTGGGAAGATTTTTATCGTGTCGTCCGCCGCATCCCCCGCGGCCGCGTCACGACGTATGGTGTGGTCGCCGCCCTCGCCGGCCACCCGCGCTCGGCGCGCCACGTCGGATTCGCCCTCGCTGCGCTGAAAGAGACCAAGAAGCGCGGCAGCGTCCCCTGGCAACGTGTCCTCGGCAGCCGCCCGCGCAATCGCGCCGCCGTCACCATCAAGGATCCCGTCGGCGGCGCCCTCCAGCGCGCGCTCCTCGAAACCGAGGGCGTCACCTTCGATACGCGCGGAAATGTCTCGCTCGATCGTTTCGGCTGGGCCGGCCCCGGGGCCACGAAGCCCGCCGCGCCACGCAAACGCGCCCGTCCCTGAGCCGCCCGCATTTCGGCCCGGTTCTTGCGATCCCTCGCCGCCTGGATGCAGGGGATCCATTCCCCTCCGGCGTGGCCATTGCGCGCGCCGCGACCTTTCATGCACCTGGCAGGCACACCATGACCCACGTACAGAACCCGTCTCCTCTCTCCCTTGCGCTTTTCACGAGAATTCTGCGGGCCGCGGGCCTCGGCGCGGGCGCGACCCTGGCGCTCACGGCGGCCGCGTGCGGCGGAAACGTGGTCATCGACGCGGGCGCGGGCGGCTCGGGCGGCTCGGGCGGCGCGAGCGGCACCGGCGGCGGCCTGGGCAATGCCGTCAGCACCAGCGTCGGCGTCGGCGGAGCCGGCGGCTCGCTCCCTTGCCCGAATCCGCCTCCCCCGAATGCCGAGTATCGCCTCCTCTGCCTCCCTGGCTCCGTGGGCGGCGATTGCCCTCCGCTTGCCGACGTCCAGAACGAGCTGATGAAGCAGGTCCACGGCACCGAGGAATGCGTCGGCTCCGGGAGCTGCTGCTACGACGTGCCCGGCATGGGTTGCCAGGACCTCTCGATCAGCGCCCAGTGCTGCTACCACGTGGCCATCGTCTTCGAGCTCTGCGAAGGCCGCCCCTTCGTCGTCGACGGGGAGGCGCGTATCGCGAGACCCTCGGCCCGCGCCGATTGGACCGGCGAGGTCGGTCGAGGTTTGGCGGAGTCACCCAATCTCGCGGACCTCGACACGGCCACGCGCCGCGCGCTCGCCGACCATTTCACCCGCGCCGGCCTCTACGAGCACGCCTCCGTCGCCTCCTTCGCGCGGTTCGTCCTGGAGCTGCTCGGCGCTGGCGCCCCGGCCTCCCTCGTCTCGGCCGCGCAAGAGGCGCTCTCGGACGAGGTGCGGCACGCCAAACTCTGCTTCGGCCTCGCCGGGGCCTATGCAGGCGCGCCGGTGGGTCCAGGCGTCTTGCCCATGCCCGAGGTCGCGCCGCGGAGGACCCTCGCCGAGATCGCCGTCGCCACGGCCCTCGAGGGCGCCGTCAACGAGACCCTCGCCGCGCTCGTCGCGGGCGAGGAGGCCCTCCGCGCCGCGGATCCCGCGGTGAAGGCCGCGCTCGTCTCGATCGCGGAGGACGAGGCCACGCACGCGGAGCTCGCCTGGCGCACGCTCGCCTGGGCGCTCGAAATGGGCGGGGCCGAGGTCGCGCGCGCCCTCGAAGCGGCATTCGCGAGGGCCACGCTCCCCGAGGCCGAGGACCTCGCCGCGCCCGGCGCGGACCCGGACAAACTCACGGCGCACGGCTGCCTCCCCGCCCTGGAGAAGCGCGACCTCATGCGCCGCGCCATGGCCGATGTCGTCCAACCTGCCGCGCGCACGCTCCTGCGTCACTTCGTGCCTTCGCCCGGCGCGCTCGCCGGGGACGTCTCTCCGGTGACCACGATCTCCTCCGTGTCGCCCATCTCGGGCGGCGCCTGCAATCGCGCCAGCAGCTCCTCGTAACGTCGCCGGAAGGCAGGCCGATCCGGCGCATTGCGCGTGGCGCGGTACCGCGCGTCGAGCGCTCGCTGGAATTCCCCGCGCGAGAGCCAGGACTCGGCGATTCGATCGAGCGCCGCCGGGTCCTCGGGGTCGAGCGCGAGCGCGGCCTCGTAGGCCTCGTGCGCGGCCGCCTTCTCCCCGCGCGCGTCGAGCAGCCGCCCGATCGTCACGTGAATGCGCGCGCTGTCCCGCCCGAGGAGCGCGAGCCTCTGCGCCGCGACCCGAACCCGCGCGAGATCACCATTCGCGGCCGCGCGATCGAGCCCCATTTCCTTCTCCCAGGCGCTCGCCGCCCACGCGCCCGCCGAGACGAGCCCCGCCGCGACGAGCGCCGCCCGCGCGGCCCACGCCGCCCACGCCCCTAGGCCCTTCGCCGCGGGCGAGGCCGAAGGCGCCGCGCTCGTTTGTCCTACGAGTACATTGCCGACCGTACCGTCCCGGAGCTTCCAGATCGCCCCGTCGAGGATGAAGTGGTGCAGGTTCACCGCGGCCGCCACGAGCAGCCCGAGGCCCGCGTCGAAGGGCAGGAGCCCGAGCGCGCCGGGCGCGCACACGACGGCGGGGACGACCCATATCACAGCGCCCGCCAGCACGGTTTTTCCGAGATACCAGAGACCGGACGGCGCCGTCCGTGCCACGTTCCCGGAGGCACGCGCATAATGGAACGAGATCCAGAGATACTGCACGCTGTGCGCGATCGCCACCCAGATGAACGCGAGCGCCGTGGCGCCGCCCGATCCATAAAGGTTTGGCCGAGCGAACCCGAGCAGCACGGGCAGCACGAACCACGCGGCCTGGCTCGCGACGAGCGCGAGCGCGGGCGCGAGCCGCGACGGAGGGGCAAACGAGAGGAGCCTCCGGAGCGCGATGATCGTCACCGACACGTAGGAGACCCCGACGACGGCGAGGGCGCAAAGGGCGAGGCGCGCGGGAATGCCGAGCGGCGCGAATCGATACATCGCGCTCGATGTCTGCAGGGGATCGGCCCCGCCGGCGGACGCGGAGCCGTGGATGTTCAAGAAGACGAGCGAAAACGAGAGGACGAACGAGGCCTGGACGAGCCTGCGGAGGGCCGGCGTGGGCGAGAGCCCCGCCCTGCGCAAGAACATCATCACGAGCCCGAAGTTCTGGGCCGTGTAATGCCAGGGGCTCCAGGTGAGATACAGCGTGATGAGCGCCGTCCCGAGCCTGGGCACGCCGAACGACGCGGCGAACGCCGCCCAGACCAGGAAGCCCAGGGGGAACGCGTAGAGAAAATACCGCCGCCGCGCCGATTCCGTCCCGTAGACGCGGAGCAACGTCGCCCCGTAATGCGGGATCCCGGTCACGAGCACGACGAGCGGCAGCCACCCATCGAGCGAGCCCATCGGCGCGCCGCTCGCCGCGAGGGCGAGGACGACGAGCCCATACCCGAGCCCGCATCCGAGCAGGAGATCGGTAGAGGGGCCGAGCAGCCAGGGCCGTGGCGCCGCGCGGGCGGTTTCCATCGCGGCGCATTCTACCGCGACGAGGCCCGCTCGAGACAAGGACGATCTAGCCCCCCTCGACCGCCGCCTTCAGCGCTTCGACGAGCCGCTTCTGGTCCGCGCCTTGGGGCACGCCCTCCTTGGCGAACGCCACGCGCCCGTCCTTGCCGACCATCACCACGCCCGTGATTTCGTTCTTCAGCTTGTACGCCGTGCGCATCCCGCCGGTCCAATCGCAATAAACCGTCGTCCCCTGCTTCTTCGTCTCCTCGCGCACGGCGTCCTTCACCGTGCCGCGCGCGGGCCAGAAATCGTAGGGGCTCACGTCGGCGACGAGGAGGAGCGACACCTTCGATGCGTACGGGCCCGTTTTCAAGAGCTTGACGAGCTCCCGCCGGAACGCCTCGCTCTTCGGCGCCGACGTCCGGTCGTCGTAGACGATCACGATCGGCTTCCCCTTCAGCGATTTGATCTCGACCGCCTTTCCGTCGGCGTCTTCGACGCGCGCGTTCGGCGCGACGGCCTGCTCCGAAAGAACGGCCTGGGCAGACCCCATCGGGAGGGCCGCCGCAGCGAGGAGGGTGATTCCGCAGGTAAGCAGAGTTCGTCGAGCAAAATTCATTGCCGCTCAAACAAACCCCGTTTTTCGCCGACTGTCAAGGGGCTCCACGAACGGGAAGAGCCGGCGTGCGCCCCGGACATCAATTTTCCGTCATGTAGAAAAACGCGATGCACATCTCGTCGTTCGTGCCTTGACCCCAGGTCGTGGCCGTGTCGCGCGAGAGCGTGTCGTACGTGCACGTGATGCGCATCTCGTCGCCCCACGAGAGCGAGATCGGCTTCGTGTAATGGGCGAACCCCTGCCAGTGGAAATCCCAGTCGTTCACCCGCGCCAGGCATTTCTCCTCTCCCGCGCGCGAGGCCGATACGTGCATCTGCCTCCCGAGCTTGTGCATGTGCGGCCAGAGCCCCCACAAGGTGACGTCCACGGGCACGGGCTGGCTCGCGCTCCCTTCGACCCGCGGCTGCTTCGGCGGCAGGAAGAGGTTTGTTGCCGCGATGCGCCGCACGGCGGCCTCGTTCGGCACGCTGCGGGCGAGCATGAGGTCGATCCGGGTGCGATCGGCGCGGCGCCCATTCTCCTGGTTGTAATGGATCTGCAGGAGGGTCTTCCGCCCCGCGCGCATGCGGAGCCCCGTGCCCTCGGGGAATCGCAGCGCCCCGCTCCCGGGGCCCGCGCCGACGATCCAGCGCGCGTCGGGCACGTGGATGTCGTCGATGCACGAATACCCGAGCCCGGGCTCGGCGGCGTCACGCGCCTTCGCCGCTGCCTCCGATTCCTTCGTGTCGATCGCGTAGAGCGTCAGGTGATGGAGCATCTCGGCCGCGCCCGGGCGAACGTGAAAGCCCGTGACGAACACGTCCTCCTCGAGCCCGGGGTCGAGCACGAAGCAGCGGTAATCGTCGAACGCCGCGGCGTCCGGGGTATACGCGTCCTCCATGTCGATCGTCATGTCGACCCGATCGAGATTCGCGAGGGCCTTCGGCGCGGGCGGCCCGCCTCGCGGCGCCGTCCCCTCGGGCGCGCCGGCGCGGGCCCAGGCCGCGAGCGTCTCGATCTGCGCGTCCGAGAGCCAGCGGCCCTCGACGTACGTGTTGCATTCACCGCTGTTGTCGAGGACGAACGGCGGCATGCTGCGGGACGCCGTGGAGATGCGGATCGCCTCCGCGGTCCTTTGTGCGTCCTCGTACTCGACCAGGGGAAACGGGGCGACGCCGCCCTCCACGTGACAGCTCGCGCAATGCTCGGCGAGGATGGGAGCGACGTCCTCGTGATACGTGGGGATTCGAAGCGGCGCGCTCGCCTCCTCCTCCTCCTTGCCGCCGCACGCGAGGAGCGAGAATACGGAAATCGTACTCAGGATCCGCAGCTTCCTTGTCATCGAGCCCTCCCTTCCCGGTTCGGGGGCGACCTGTCATGGTCGGGCGCGTCCGCTGCACGCCGCGTTCCAGAACCCGGCGGATCGGCATTTCGGGCACGTCCCGTGCAGAACGTGCCCGCGAGAGGGGAGGTCGCCTCCTATGGCATCGGCAGTCATCAAGGAATTCAAGGAATTCATCTCGCGTGGAAACGTGATCGATCTCGCCGTCGCCGTCGTGCTCGGCGCCTCGTTCAATGCCGTGGTCCAGGCGTTCACGAACGGCATCCTGATGAACGTCATCGCGGCGATCTTCGGCAGACCCAATTTCGACGCGCTGACGTTCCGGCTCGGCGATGGTGTCATCGAGTATGGGAAGTTCTTGACCGCGGTGGTGAACTTCTTGATCGTGGGCTTCGCGCTCTTCCTGCTCGTCAAGGGCCTCAATGCGATGCGGCGGCCCAAGCCCGCGGCGCCCCCGCCCGCGCCTCCAGCGGAGTCCGATCACGACCTGCTCGCGCAGATTCGGGACGCGCTCGTGCAGAAGACCCCGTCTCGCGTTTGACCACATGGCCGCGCGCGCCTGTGGTACGCTTCCCGCGTGGACCGTTACCGCAGTTTACGCATCTCCCTCCTCGCCGCCCTCGGCGCCGCCGGGTGCTCCGCCTCTTCCACCGCCGCCTCCGGCTCGGGCGAGAGCCCGCCGGTGGTCGCCATCCCCACGGCGTCCTCGAGCGCGACGGCCGAAGCGCCCTCGCCCGACGGCGAGCCCGAGCCATCGAATCCCACGCGCACGGGCTGGGTGGCCGAGAAAAACGGTAACGTCCACCGCGCGAGCCGCGTGACGTGTGACGCGACGATCGACCTGCCGGCCTGCGCGGGCACGGAGAGCAGGCTCTCCTGCAAGACGGACGCCGATTGCACGGAGAAACCACACGGGAAGTGCACGAGCGGCGTCGGGCAGATCGGCACGTATTGCGGTTGCACCTACGCGTGCGAGACCGACGACGAGTGCGGCGCCGGGCAGGCGTGCGTGTGCAAGGGGACGGGCGCCCTGCGCGCGCGCCACTCCGTCTGCGCGGAGGCGTCCTGCAGCACGGACGCCGATTGCAGTGAAAATTCCTGCGGTTTGTCGGCGTATTTTAATGGTTGCTACGAGAAGGTCACGCTCGCCTGCCGGACGAAGGAGGACACCTGCAGGAGCGACGCGGATTGCCAGAAGTTGCCCCGCAGCGGCGGAGCCTGCGTGGCGCGTGGCCAGAAGGGCGAGAAGCCGACCTGGCAATGCGGGTCGATGTCCTGCGTGATCGGCCGTCCCCTCGTGATCTCGGGCGAGGCGCGCGCCGCGAAGCCCCGCGCGCGGGCCGACTGGCGCGCCGCGCTCGATTTCGAGGTGGACGCGCTCTCCCTGGAGGCGCGCGAGGCGATCTCGGCTCATCACGCGGCCATCGCGGCCATGGAGCACGCCTCGATCGCGAGTTTTTCCCGGTTCACCCTCCAGCTCCTCGCGCTCGGCGCGCCCGCGGAGCTCGTCGCCGAGGCGCAAATCGCGTCGCTCGACGAGGTCACACACGCGCAGGTCGAGTATGCCATCGCCTCGCGCCTCGCGGGGCGCTTCATCGGCCCCGACAAACTCCCGGAGGCGACGGCGCGGCTCGAATCCGACGTCATTTCTTTCGTCGAGGCGCTGGTGATGGAGGGCTGCGTGGGCGAGACGCTCGGCGCGGCCGAGGGGCAGGAGGTCCTGCGGGGCGTGAGGGACGACGGGCTCCGGGCTGCGCTCGCGAAGATCGCGGCCGACGAGGAGCGGCACGCGGCGCTCGCCTGGAAAACCTTGCAATGGGCGCTCGGCGCGTTCGGGGCCGAGGCGCGGGAGGCCGCCGAGCGGGCGTTCGCGCGGGCGCTCGTGATCCACGGAGAAGACCCCGCCGAGGGGCCCGTGGAAAACGAGGAATTCGGCGTGCTCGGCGCGAGGACACTCGGCGCGCGGCGGAGGGAGGTGCTCCGCAGCGTCGTCGGGCCGTGCCTTCGAACGCTCGGGCTCGTCGCCTGTTCTTGAGGTTCGGGGCGGCGCGAGGCAGACTCCGCGCGTGGCAAGCAAGGGACGACCGTACCGAACGGTGACCGTGGAGGGCTTCGAGGTCCTCATCGGTCGTGGCGCCGAGGACAACGACTACCTGACGTTCGACGTGGCCAAGCCACACGATTTGTGGTTGCACGTCGCCGGTGGGACGCCGGGGAGCCACGTCGTCGTGCGTAATCCCGACCGCGTCGAGGTCCCCCGCTCGGTCGTGGAGGTCGCCGCCGCCGCGGCCGCCTGGTACTCGAAAGCGCGGGGCGCCCCGAGGGTCGAGGTGCACGTCTGCCGCGCGTCCGAGGTCTCGAAGCCCCGCGGCGCGCCCGCAGGGCTCGTGGAGCTCTCTCGTTACAAGGCCGTCAAGGTGAAGCCCGCGGCGCCGGCCGGCGCCACGGATTGACCGTCAATCGCCGTCCCCATTCGAAGGCGAGAAGGGCGCGACGGGCGTGGACTCCTCGATTTCGAGCCGCGGCGGGCGGCCGACGTGGAGCTTGCTCTCGATCAGGACGGCGCGACGCGGGCGCGGCGCGCTCACCTGGGCTTTGCAGAGCTCCTCCACGATGCGCCCGCGCAGGGCGTCGCCCATGTCTTTGCTCTCGCCGGGCGGCACGCGCGCGATGACACGCAGGACGACCGAACCCTCGGTCAGCTCCTCGACGCCGACCTCCACGCGCCCAGGGGCGCCGGTCAGCGCCTCGACCTCGCGCTCGACCACGCTGCCGAGGAGATCACGCACCCGCGGCATGTCCTCCTCGTAGGGCACGTGCACGTCGATCACCGCGTTGACGTAGGTCCTCGAGTGGTTCGCGACCTTGCGCACCTCGCCATTGGGGATGGAGTGGAGGACCCCCGACTCGTCGCGGATCTTCGTGATACGAACGCCGATCTCCTCCACGCGCCCCTGGATGCCGCCGATCTCCACGAGATCACCGACGAGCAGGAGGTTCTCGAAGAGAATGAAGAAGCCGGCCACGATGTCGCCCACGAACGTCTGCGCGCCGAATCCGATGGCGACGCCGATGACGCCGGCGCCGGCGAGCAGCGGCGTCGGATCGATGGAGACCTCGCGCAGCACCATCACGAGGGCGGTGAAGTAAATCGCGTACCGCAAGAAGCCCATCGCCACGGGGACGAGGGTCTTGCGCTGCTGGAGCGACTGGGGATTGCCCTCGGCCGTCTTGCCGAGGAACAGGTCGTGGATGAGCAGCACGCAGAGCTCGACCAGGACCCGGCTCGCATAAAAGATCGCGATGACGCGGATCCCGATCCGCCCGGCCTGCGCCAGCCACGTGTCGGGCGTCAGCGCCTCTGCGACCCACGTCGCGGCCGAGAGGTACACGCAATAATCGAGGACGCGCTTGGTGATCCCGAGGAGGTGCTTCAGACCGCCGAGATATTTGAGCGGGCTCTCGAGGCGGGTGAGCCGCGTCGAGTTGTCGAAGAGGATGTCGAGGAGGAGGTATCCGACGCCCGTCAAGAGGCGGCTGACGTAGAAGGCCCCGAGGACGTAGGCGGCGAGCAACGCGGAGCGCTGGGATCCCGGCGCGAGCTCGAGTTTGTCGGCGATGAGGACCGCGGCGGCGCCGAGGACGATGGCGCGCAGCGCCTTGCGCAGGCGTATCGTGACCTCGGAGAGGGCCTCGCGGCGGCTCTCGAGCCACTCCGAGCGCTCGACGGCCCGGCCCAGTGTCCCGGCGAGCCCCCGGGCCAGGGTGTCGACGAAAAGCGCCCCGACGGCAATGCCGAGGGTGGCGGCGAGGCGCGCCTTGAGAACCGAAGGATCGTCCCCCGCGAGCTCGCCGAGCGCGCGCTTCACGAGGTCGAGGATCCGGACCTCTCGAAGGGTCGCGAAGAGCGCGCCGCCCATGAGGAGGAGCACGAAGATCGACACCCATACGAGGGCGCGGCGGCGGACGCGGCGCCGGAAATCCTTGCGGTCGTCGTCCGTGACGTGCTCGAGCGTCGGTGAGCGAAGGACGAAGGCGTAGCCCCGATGGATGATCGTGACCACGAGCTCCGAGAGGAGGAAGAGCGCCACGATCGCGACGCACAAGGCGACGACATTGTGGAGCAGCAGGTCGAGGTGGGGCAATGTCATCGTGGCGCTCGCCTCGTTCTCCGGCAGCCTGCTATCGCCCGATCTGGACGTTCTCCAGGATGCCGAGGGCGTCGGGGACCAGGACCGCGGCGGAGAAATAGGTGCTGACGAGGTACGAGCTGATGGCCTTGTCGTTGGTGTCCATCTTGCGAACCGAGAGGCCAGGCTCGATTTCGTCGGGCAGGCCCGTGCGGTGCAGGCCGATGACGCCCTGGTGCTCCTGCCCCGTGCGCATGACGAGGATGGAGCTCGTCTCGTCCTCGTGGATGGGGATCTTGTCGCAAGGCAGGAGCGGCACGCCACGCCAGGCCGTCACCCTGGCGCCTTGATATTCGACCGTGCTCGGATACACCCGGCGGCGATTGCACGCCCGATGAAATGCGGCGATCGTGCGCGGGTGCGCCAGGAAAAACTGCGACTTGCGGCGCCGGCAGAGCAGCTCGTCCATGTCCTCGGGGGTCGGGGGGCCGCTGCGCGTATGGAGGCGCTGCTTGAGATCGGCGTTGTGCAGGAGGCCGAAATCGAGGTTGTTGATGAGCTCGTGCTCCTGTCGCTCGCGCAGGGCGTGGACCGTGAGGCGGAGCTGCTCCTCGAGCTGATCCATCGGATCGTCGAAGAGGTCCGAGACGCGCGTGTGGACCCGGAGGACGGTCTGCGCCACGCTCAGCTCGTATTCGCGGGGCGTCGTCTCGTAATCGACGAACGTCCCCGGCAGCGCGGCCTCCCCCTTGTGACCCGCGGAGAGCGCGATGGCCGCCTGCCCCACCTTGTCTTGCGGCTTCTTCAGCCGCTCCACGTACGCGGCGACGTGACGCTGGAGCGCCGGGGATTGCCGCATCAGGTCCTCGAACACCTGCTGCGGCAGCGCGAGCACCGTGCACGGCGTGACGGCCTTGACCGTGAAGCCCCAGGTGTCGTTCGACTGGACGACGGCGCTGTCGCCGAAATGGTCGCCGTCGGCGAGGACGTCCAGGATCAGGTCGTCGCCATACTTGCCTGCGCCGAGCTTGTTGGCCTTGCCGTGCGCGATCAAGAAGATGTGCTCCGCCGGCTTTCCGCGCTCGGCGATGATCTCTCCGCGCTTGTATTCGCGCTGGACGAACCGGCTCGAGAGGGCCTCGAGCAGCGCGTCGTCCGCGAAGCCCTGCAGGAGCGGCAGTTCGCAGAGCTCCTGCGGGATCACCTGCACCTTCGCCCCGATGTTGCCGAAGCTCAAGCGCCCGTCGCCGACGGCATAACTCAGGCGGCGGTTCACGCGATACGTGCCGCCCGGGACCTCGACCCAGGGCAGGGCCCGCGAGAGCCACCGGGGAGAGAGCCCCTGCATCTGCGGCGGCGATTTGCTCGTCGTCGCGAGTTTTCGTGCCCCCTTCGTCCCGAGGCTCGAACGCTCCGCCTCGCCCACGATCCCAGGATTGTCCGCGTTTGCCATGACGTACCTTTCTTTGTGCGCTGCCTCGGGGTGAGGCGCGCGCGCTCCGCCCGTACCCGCGTCGCCGCGGGCCGCGCGGAGCGCCGCGCCGCTCGGGCTCACTCGTGCGCGCGCCCGATCTCCACGCTCTCGAGGACGCCGAGCGCGTCGGGGACGAGGACGGCCGCGGAGTAATAGAGGCTCACGAGGTAGGAGATGATCGCCTTCTCGTTGATCCCCATGAAGCGCACGTTGAGGCTGGGCTCGACCTCGTCGGGGATGCCGGCGTGGTGCAGGCCGATGACGCCCTGGTTCTTCTCTCCGGCGCGCATGAGGAGGATCGAGGTCGTGCGCGTGTCGGAGACCGGGATCTTGTTGCAGGGGAAGATCGGCACGCCGCGCCACGCCGGGACGTGATTGCCATTGACCTCGACGCTCTGCGGATAGATGCCGAGGCGGCTGCACTCCTGGCCGAAGGCCGCGATGGCGCGCGGATGCGCCAGGAAAAACGACGGCTCTCGCCAGACCGTGGAGAGGAGCTCGTCCATGTCGTCCGGCGTCGGGGGGCCGCTGCGGGTGTGGATGCGCTGCTTCAGGGCGGCGTTGTGCAGGAGGCCGAAGTCGTGGTTGTTGACGAGCTCGTGCTCCTGTCGCTCCTTCAGCGCCTCGATCGTCAGCCGGAGCTGCTGCTCGGTCTGGTTCATCGGCTCGTTGAAGAGATCCGCGACGCGCGTGTGGATCTGGAGCACGGTCTGCGCCACGCTGAGCTCGTATTCGCGCGGCGAGGTGTCGTAATCGACGAACGTGCCCGGCAGGACGTGCTCTCCGGCGTGGCCCGCCGCGATCTCGATCGCGGCCTCGCCCGTTTTGTCCTGCTTCTTCGTGGCGCGCGCCTTGAAACCCTCGACGTGCTTCTGGAGCGACGGCGACTGCGCGACGATCTCCTCGAACGCGTTCTGCTGCAGCGTCAGCACGATGCACGAGGTGACCGCCTTGGCCGTGAAGGACCAGTAGTCCTGCGTCTCGAGCAGCGCCTCGTAGCTGTAATGGTCGCCGTCCGCGAGGACCTCGAGCACCGTCTCGTCACCGTACTTGCCGGTCCCGATCTTGTTGATCTTGCCGTGCGCGATGAGGCAGATATGATCGGCCTCCTTGCCGCGCTCGGTGATGACCTCGCCGGGCTTGTATTCGCGCTGCACGAAGCGGCTCGCCAGCGTGCTCAGGACCTCGACGTCCTCGTAGCCGCGCAGCAGCGGCAGCTCGCAGAGCTCCTGCGGGATGACCTGGATCTTGGCGCCGGTGTTCGTGAACTCCACGCGGCCGTCGCCGACCGCGTAGCTCAGGCGGCGGTTGACGCGGTAGACGCCGTTGACGTGCACCCACGGCAAGAGCTTGAGCAGCCACCGCGACGAGATCCCCTGCATCTGCGGGGCCGATTTCGTCGTCGTCGCGAGCTGCCGTGCGGCCGCGGTCGCGAGGCTCGTCTGCTGCTGATCGATCACCGAGGCCAATTTCGCTGACATGGACATGAATTCCTCTTCCGCGGACGGCGGTCACCGCCCGAGCTTCAAGGGCGCGACGCGCGCCGTACCCATCGAAAGATCCGCCTTCACGGCGGGAACCTGCGCACCGGCCTTTCCGGTGCCGAACATCGTGGCGATACGCGCCGCCGTGGTGCCAAAACCACGCGCGCCCTCGAGCACCCGCTCGATCGGGTGGCGCTCGAGCTCGGCGTCCACGTAACGGCTGGTCACCACGTGCCAGTTGAGCACGCCCGCCATGTACAATCGTTGCTTCTCGACGTACCCGAGCAGCGCATCCCGAGCCTCCTTTTCCAGGCCGAACTCCGAGAGGAGCGCGGGCAGCTCGGTCGCGACGATGTGCTCGAACTCCTGCACGCGCGCCGTCAGGAGGTCATTGACGACGTGCATGGCCCGATCCGCGTCGCATTCGAGGAAGCGCTGCACGACAAGCACGAGGTTCGAGAGCTCGCCCTCGAACTCGATCTCCTTGCGGTACGAGAAGAGGTCGTTGATCCAGCCGCCGACGTCGGCCGTGGTGTTGTCGAGCCCCCGCATCGTCCGCGTGCGGAAGACCTCGGCCGGGATCACGTCGCCGAGCGTGAGCTTCGACAGGCCCATCGTGAGATCGGCGCCGAACGTCTTGCGGCGCATCTCGACGTAATCGACCGGATCCGGGATCCGGTTCTGCGTCTGGTTCAAGAGCTCCCAGAGCCAGCTCCCGGTCATCGTCTCGATGCTGCGCCGGAGCGTCTGACGCGCGCTCATCGACATGGGCGACGCCGTGCGGATCCAGAGGTCGAGCAGGCCGCTCTCCACGGGGTTCTCGGGCACGGGGGCGCCGGCGAGGTCGAGCGGCATGAACATCGACAGACGGGCATTGAAGCGTTTTGCGCCCGCCATGTCCCGGGTCGCGCCGAAGACGAGGGGGAAATAGTCGTCGCCGTACGTCCCCCAGGTCAGCCAGCCCGAGCTCAGATCGAGCTCGTGCGGGGACGCGTCCGGGTGAATGCCCGCGGCGCAGGCGGGGAAATCAAAGCCGATGAGCCTGCGCTCGTTCCAGATCCCGGAGCCGAAGACGCCCGGCACCACCTCGAGCATCCCCATCTTGCGGGCCCACGCGACGCAGTTCCTGCGCGCCGCGGGCAGATGCGGGCTCAATCGAAGCGCGAAGGGCATGTAGATCTGCGGCCGCTTCATCCGGCCCACGGGCTGGAACGGGGCGTGCGTCAAGGTCTTGATGCGCTGCAATCCCAGGGCGCCGGGCGAGAGCTTGATTCGAAACGCCGAGGTCCCGAGCCCCCTCGGGCCGAGGAAATCGAGGGTATCGCCGGACTTGTCCGCGCCCTCGTTCATGTAGCGGCTCGACCGCATGTGCCACTCGTGGCCGCCGGACTGCCAGTCCTGGAGGCCCTTGACGTATTTCGCGACGTCGAGGCATTGCTCCGGGGTGAGCCCGTATTCGGCGCACAGCGCCGGGACCTCGACGAGCGCCGTGTTCTCGAACTGCTGCAGCCGCGAGGTCAGGATCTCGTTCGTCAGGTCGGCGGCCTTCTGCGGGGGGACGCCGAGGAAACGCTCGAGGACGAGCACGCAATTGGCGTTCTCCCCTTCCTCCTCCACCTCGCGCTGGTACGAGAACAGGTCGTTGCGCAGGTGCACGCCGTCCGAGAACGTGTCGCGCAGGACCTCGAGGGGGCGCGTCGCGGCGACGGCGGCCGGGACCTCGGCGCCCACGGCGATCTCGACGAGGCCCGCGGACCAGGGGGCGCCGCCGACCTTGCGGCGCATTTCGATGTATTCGACGGGGTTCGCGACCCGGTTCTCCTGGATATTCGCGAGCTCCCACATGCACTCGAGGAGCAGGTTCTTCGTGGCTTCGAGGAAACGCTCGCGCCACGCCACCGAGGTGAGCGGGACCGTGCGCGCCCAGAGATCGGCGAGCGCGCGCTCGACCGTGTTCGTGGGGGTGGGCGGCGCGCCCGAGGGCACGACGGGCATGAAGAGCGGCAGCCGGTCGAGGTACGCCTTCGCGCCGGACATGTCCTTCGTGCGCTTGTAGAGCTCGAGGAAATGGTCGTCGAAGAAGAAGACCCAGACGTACCAATCCGTGATGAGATCGAGCTCGGACGCGGGGGCGTCGGGGTGGGTATACGCGCAGAGGAGCGCGTAATCGTGCGCGTCGAAGGTGCGCTCGTCCCAGATGGGGGTGCCCTGCGGGTTCTTCTCGAGGACCCCCATCTCGTAGGCCCATGCCTTGGAATGCGCGCGCGCGCCCTCGAGGTGAGGGTTGATGCGCGCCGGATACGGCATGTAGAAGTCCGGCAGCGTGAACGGTTGCATTTCGCTGGCTTCTCTCGCAGGTCGTAACTCGACGACGCGAGCGATGTTTGCCCGTATGTCTCGGCGGTGTGTATCCCGGACGCAGTCAGCCCATCCGCAGAGCTACGGCTCCGCAGCGCGCGTTCCGGGTTTGTCCATGCAGAACGCCAGGGGCTTGACGTCCCTGGAACCGGACCTGTAGATCACGGGACCCGGGGGCGCAAATTTAAAATTATTTGTCCGTGACGTTTCTCTTGCTCGAACCTGAAGATGTGAGCGGTCTGTCCATGGTACGCGGACGTACCTGCATTCACTCTTCGGGGCTCGAAAAGTGAAATTGGACACTTTTAAACAAAAGTAATATGAAGTTCTTTGTTCTGTCGGTGTAGTCGTGCGCTGTATCATGGGTGTGCAAGTGCGCCATCGCCGATCACGCCTCGGAGGGCGTGCCCTGACGTACCGCGGACGCTCGGAGGCCTCTCAGCCCCCGCGCTCTTCGTCGCCGCGAATCCCGTATTTCCGGAGCAGCGTACGCAAATGGCTGCGGTCCATCTTCACCCGCCGCGACGCCTCCGAAATATTATCGCTCGTCGCCCGGAGCAGCGCCCGCACGTATCCCCGCTCCCATTGATCCGAGGCCTTTTGCTTCGACACGCGGAAAGGCACGTCGAGGTCGTATTCGTCGTCCCCCTCCGCGGCCTCCGGGGCCTCGCTCCCGAGCGCGAGGATCGCGGGGTCGTCGAGCAGGACCGCGCGCTCGACCGCCGCGCGGAGCTCGCGCACGTTGCCCGGCCAGGACTGGCGCCGGAGCGACTCGAGGAGGTCGTCCGGGATGGGTTTGTCGGGGACGAGCTCGGCGTGGAAATGGCGCGCCAGGCGCTCGACGTCGCCGGTGCGCTCGCGCAGCGGCGGGACGTGGATGCGCACCACGTTGAGCCGGTAGTAGAGGTCGGCGCGGAAGGCGTTGCGGTTGACCTCCGTGCGCAGGTCGCGGTTCGTCGCGGCGATCACGCGGACGTCGAGCTTGACGCGCTGGTTGCCGCCGACGCGCTTGACGCTGCGCTCCTCCAGGGCCCGGAGCAGCTTCGGCTGCATGTCGAGGGGCAGCTCGCCGATCTCGTCGATGAAAATGGTCCCGCCCTTCGCCTGCTCGAAGGCGCCCGCGCGATCGGCCTGCGCGCCCGTGAACGCGCCCTTGACGTGGCCGAAGAGCTCGCTCTCGATGAGCGTCGGCGCGATGGCCGCGCAATCGAGGACCACGAACGGCCCGGAGGCGCGCGGGCTCGCCTCGTGAATGGCCGCCGCGAGCACACCTTTGCCCGTGCCCGTCTCGCCTTCGAGCAGGACCGTGGTGTCGGAGGACGCGATACGAGGCAATGCCGCGAAGATGCGGCGCATGGCCGAGCTCTGGCCGAGCAGCGGGCCGAAGCCGTCCTCGGGGGAGAGCGCCTCGCAGATGTCCTCGTTCACCTGATCGACGAGCAAGGTCGTCCGGCCGACACGAATGCGGGCGCCGGGCTCGACATACCCCGAGAGCACGCGCATGCCGCCCACCCAGGTGCCGTTCGAGGAGCCGAGGTCCTTCAGGAGATAACCGTCGGAGGTCGCCGATATGCTGAAATGATGGCGGGAGACCGTGGGATCGAGCAGCACGAGGTCGTTGCCCTCGGCCGTGCCGACGGAGACCTCGCTCATCCGGGCGCGTAACGAGGCGCCGGCGCCCGGGCCCTCGACGACGGAGAGCGAGAAGCCGTCGAGGCGCAGCTCCTTGGGCCTTGCGTGCAGGGGCGACGTGCTCTTCACCGACATGCGCACGGACGTTACCACGGCCGCGCCCTCGCGTGACAACCCGTGGTATCCTCGGGCAGAGGGTGAAATCATGCAAACAGGGAAGGCGGCGCGCCTCGCCCTCGTGGGGCTCGCCTGGGGCCTCGTGGCGATCGGCTGTCAGTTCGTCGCGGGGATCGCGGGGCTCGAGGGGACCGAGCAGGCCTGCAACGAGGAAGATTGTGGTACGTATGCCTGCAATGCGGAGGCGACGGCCTGCAACACGAGCTGCACCCGGATGACGGGGGGTTGCCGCGAAGACGCGGTCTGCGCCGCGCCGATGGGCCAGCCCGGGTTCTGCCACGAATGCGGCTGGTCGGCCATGCTGGGGGTTTGTCCGAGCGGCGCGTGTGACTCCTGCGCGGGGAACGTGTGCGCGCGGGTGTGTGACGAGCCGGACGAATGCATGTCCGTCGACGCGGACGCCGGGCCCCTCACCATCCCGCTCGACACGCGGGCGGCCCCGGCGCGGCTCGAATGCAGGGACCAGTGTCACGACGTCCTCGTGAGCTGCGCGGGCGGAGCGCCCTGCGAGGTCGTCTGCGAGGAGGGAGGTTGTCAAAACATGACATTACGATGCAGCCCCGACGGCGCGTGCACCCTCGTCTGCAAGGGCCAGAGCTGCGCGGGCGTCACGATGCTCTGCGGCGACAACCGCTGCACGGCCACGTGCGACGCGGCGGTCGAGATCGATCAGGTCTGCGGCGGATCGTGTGATTGCCAGGCGGAGGGGTGCCTCTGACCGTCAGAACGCGCCGCGGAGCCCGATCACGCCGGGGCCGAGGAGGGGCGTGACGGAGACCGCCGGGCGGGGCGCGTCTTCACGCCTCGGCGCGAGCGCGACGCCGGCGATCCCGACGCCGAGGCCGAGGACGGCCACGCCAAACCCGATGTTCGACACGTTCGCGAGGGTGTTCGCCGTGGCGAGCGAGCCGGCCTGCCCGGGGCACGAGGAGCCATTACAATTCGGCAGGATCTCGCTCGCCTTGGCGAGCGCGGCGATCCCCGTCGACGCGCCGACCATCAGCGCCGCCGCGGCGCCGCCGAACCCCGCGACCATGAGGACCGAGGAGGCGCGTGGGCCGGTCTGCGCGGGTCTCTTCGCCTCCGGCAGCGGCGTTTGCGGCAGCGGAGTCGGGGGCGGCTCGGGCTTCGACGGCTGCGGGGGCGGCTCGGGCGGCGCGTCCTCGAGGGCCGGGATCTCCACGGGGATCTCGCCCGGCTGCGCCGGCACGAGGACCTCGCCGGACCAGGGCCGTTTGCCCGGGGCCATCACCGTCACCGTGTGTTTGCCCGGGTCGATCGGCAATGGCACGTTCAGCGCGGCGACGTCGATCCGTTTGTCGTCGAGCTTCATCGCGACGCCCGCGGGCGGCGCCTCCATGCGCAGGACGACGTACACGAGCTTCTTCCGGAGCGCCGCGGCGCGCTCGCGGGCGAAATCCTCGCGCTCCTTCTGCTCCTTGTCGCGCGCGAGCGAGGCGGCGGACGTGTATTCGGCCCAGGCCGTCGCGGTTTTTCCGGTGTTCTCGTGGCAGAGGGCGAGGTTGAGCAGCGTGCCGAGCTTCGGGTCGAGGCGCTGGCTCTCGGCGAGCTTGGGGCAAGCCTCGGCATGACGCTCCTGTTCGAGGAGCTCGCGGCCTTGCTGGAAGAGCGCCTCGGCCACGGCGAGCGACGGGCCCTCCGGCGATTGCGCGCGCGCCGGGGCGCCGGACGTCACGGTGATGGAAAACGAAATGGCGAGGGCCCAGCGCCTCATTCACGCTCTCCGAGGATACGCTGGAGATCGGGCCCCTTCGAGGGCGCCTTGCCCGTGGGGCGCGGCGCGGGCGCCGGCTTCGTGGGCCGCGGCGGAGGCGGCGTCAGGGCCGCGGCCGAGGCCGAGGGCGCCTCTGGGGGCGCGGGCGCGAGGGTGACGTCGGGCGGCGGGAGGGGAGGCGCGGCGCTCGGGATCCGCTCGGGCTCGGGGGACGCGGAGGGCATGACCGAGCTCGCGCTCGATTCGAAGCGCTCGTCGCGCGGGGGGCGCGCGCGCAGGAGAATCGAGCCCATTCCCCCGAGGATCACGATACCGAGCGCGGCGACGAGCCACCGGGGGGACGAGCTCTTTTGATGCACGCTCGACGAGTCGAGGGCGGACATGCGCTCGGTGGACGGCTCGGATCGCGCGGCCGTGGGCCGAAGCTCGCTCGCGGCCGCGTTTGTCGAGGGAAGGGGAGGGCGAGCCACGAGCCCGAGCTCGGAGGCCTGCGCGACGAGGGTCGCCACGGCCTCGCCCGCCGAGGCGGGTCGATTGCGCGGGCGCTTCTCGAGCATCCCGAGGACGGGCGCGTCGAGGGCCGGGTGGAGGTCGGGACAAACGGTCGAGAGGGCGGGCGGCGGCTCGGTGTCGTGCTTGAGCGCGACGTCCATCGCGGAGTCGCCGCGGAAAGGCACGGCGCCCGTGAGCATCTCGTGGATCATGACGCCGAGCGAATAGATGTCGGAGCGGGCGTCGACCTTCTTTCCGCGCGCCTGCTCGGGGGACATGTAGAGGGGCGTGCCGAGCAGGACGCCGGAGCCGGTCTCGTGGGCGACGTCGTCGTCCCTCAGCTTGGCGATGCCGAAATCGAGCAACTTGGGGAAATGGGAGCCGTCGCGCTCCGCGGCGAGGAAGACGTTCTCCGGCTTGAGGTCGCGGTGCGTGATGCCGGCCTCGTGCGCGGCGTCGAGCGCGGAGGCGACGCCCTGGGCGATCTGGAGCGCGGTCGCGACGGGCAAGCGGTGCTTCTGCTCGAGCAGCGCGGCGAGGGTCTGGCCCTCGACGTATTCCATCACGAAATAATGCCTGCCGCCGGGGAGCGTATTGAACGAGAAGATGTCGATGATGTTGCGGTGGCGGATCTTGTTCACCGCCCGCGCCTCGGCGATGAACCGGGAGACGGCCTCCGGGTCCGAGGCGAAGCGGCGGTTCAGGACCTTGACCGCGACCTTCTTGCCGATGAGCGGGTGCTCGCCCGCATAGACGTCGCCGAACGTCCCGGAGCCGAGCTTGTGGTCGATGCGGTACTCGCCGACCATGACGCCGGGCTCGAGCGCGTCGTCTCGAGGGGAAACATCGAGCGACACGAGCGCCGCGCCGTGCGCCGGGCATACGGGCACGTCGTCCTCGTAGCTCGCGCGGCACTCCGGACACATTCGCATGCGGGCCGAATCTTACCGGCCCTCGGTGTTCCTTGGCTACAGTTCGATGCGCCCACGATCGCTCGCTTGCCGAGCCCCGCGGAAGCGCCATCATGCTCGAACTTTCCAGGCGGGAGGCCTGGAGCTGCCAAAACAGGGGAGGGGTACGTGACGAAGAAAGGTCATCCTTTCGCGGTCTTGGGCACGTGTGTCCTGGCGGCGCTCGCGGGTTGCGGCGACGGCGGCGCGCAGGGAGGTGATACGGACGGCAAGCAGGCGACCGCGGACATCGCGCCTTCGGAAGGGCAAAACGTCACGGGAAAGGCCGTCTTCGTGTACGAGGCCGACGGGTTCACCCGGCTCGACCTCCAGTTGAGCGGCCTGCCCCCCGGGGAACACGCGGTGCACATCCACGAGATGCCCGACTGCGGCATGGACGGGATGAGCGCCATGGGGCACTGGAACCCGACGAACGAGGCGCACGGCAAGTGGGGGACGGCCCCGTTTCACCGGGGCGATATCGGCAACGTGACGGCGGACGCCGCGGGAAAGGCCACGCTCTCGCTGCGAACGGACCTCTGGACCGTGGGGGACGGGGCGGCCACGACGGACGTGGTCGATCACGCATTCATGGTGCACGCGGATCCGGACGATTTCACCACGCAGCCGACCGGCAATGCAGGCGCTCGTATCGGCTGCGGCGTGATCAAGCTGAATCCCTGATCGCGGCGGCCGGCGTCGAATCCGCGTCGTGCTCGGGCTCGTTCGTGACGAGCTCGAGCACGGGCTCGGCCGCGAGCTCGAGGACGGGCGGAGGCGCGGGGGCGGGCGGGGCGAGGTCCGCGGGTGCCTCGGGCTTCGGCTTGTGCGTGAAATAAAGCGCCATTCCGGTGAAGAGGCATCCGCCCACGAAATTGCCCACGGTGACGGGGAGCTGGTTCTTCAGCCACCAGTCCGCGAACGTGATCTTCGCGCCAAGGAGCATGCCGGCCGGGATGACGAACATGTTCACGACCGAATGCTCGTAGCCGTGCGCGAAGAAGACGAGGATCGGTAACCAGGCGGCCGCGATCTTGCCGACCGTCGCGGTGGACGTCATGGCCATGACGACGCCGAGACAAACCATCCAGTTGCAGAGGATGCTCCGGACGAAGACGCCCAGCAGGCCGGCGAGGCCATACTGGGGGAACTGGGTCTTGGCCTGGGCGATGGCGATGATCTTGTTGGCGACGGCGTCGGGCGGGACGCTGCCCGCCATGGTGAGCGAGATCGAGAGCAGCCACGCATAAAAGAGGCTGCCGGCGAGGTTCGCGCAGAAGACGACGGCGAAGTTGCGGGCGAGCTCCGCGGCGGTGACGCGTTTGTCGAGCATCGCCATGGGCAGGAGCGCGAAGTTGCCCGTGACGAGCTCGAGGCCGAGCAGGACGATCATCACGAAGCCGACGGGAAAGACGATCGCGCCGACGAGGGGGATCGTGGTCTGGACGGCGGCGGTGACGGCGAGGCTCGTGGCGAAGCCGAGCAGCGCGCCCGCGAGGAAGCCGCGGATCACGAGGTCACGCAGCGAGGCGCGAGCCTTCGCCGTCCCGGCGTCGAGCAGGAGGGAGACGACCTTGGACGGAGCGACGTAGTCCATGCGCCGGCGCCATCATGACCCGCGCGTGGCGCGCTTGGGAAGCCCCTCGCCGGAGGATCGCGGGAACCCGCCGAAGAAGCGCGTGTCGCTTGGTCCATCTGCGGCCCGCGTGGTCGGGGACCCGGTATGGTCCGCGGTGTGATACAACAAACCAGCCATCGAGGTGCACATGAACCCGAAGCGGTGGATTTCGCGCGTCCTTCTTGCGGTCACCTTCCTCGCAGCGGGGCCCGCGTGGGCCGAGGCGGAGGCGGATCCTGCGGCGGAGGCGGAGGCGTTCCTGAAGACGTGGGACGAGAGCGGCAAGCCGCTCTGCGAGAAAAACGAGCCAGGTTGTGCGGCGGCGGGGCAGGCGCTCGTGAAGGCGGCGGCGTCGTTCGAGAAGGCGCACAAGCTCGACAAGGCGATCGCCGTCCGGCGGATGATCCTCGATCCGAAGAACCGGCTCGATTACACCGATTACGGCAGGGAGGTGGCGTTCGTCGTCGCCCGGAACCTGGCCTCGATCACCGAATACGCCGAGGCCGCGAGCCATTACGCGCAGGCAGTTCGCAAGTTCCCGGCGATGCCGCAGGCGCCGGAGGCGCTCGAGGACGCGGTGGTGTTGCGGCTCTGGATGAAGGACGAGAAGAAGGCGGCCCTGGACGTCGAGCTGTTCGCGAAGCTCTACGGCGCGAAGCAGCCGGAGCAGGCGGCGCGGCTCGTGGTGGCGATGGCGGATTTTCTCGTCGGCGAGGAGAGCTGGCGAGAAGCGCGTGGATGGCTGGGGAAGTGGATGGCGCAGGTGGATCGCTCGGGGAGCCTGCCGGATCGGATGCACGCGCATACCCTGCTCGGGCGGACGCTGGCGAAGATCGACGACAAGAAGGGCGCGGCGACGGAGTACGAAATCGTGCGCGCCGCGTGGAAGGATCCGGCGGCGAGCGTGAAGCAGATCGCGGGGATGGGCGGCGAAGAGGCGGAGAAAAACCGGCGGCTCGGGCGGGCCTTGACGGACGTGGGCGAGGCGCTGTTTTTTTTCGCGGAGCAGAAGCGCGCCGCGGTCGACGCGATCCGATATCCCGCATACACGGGCCCCGCAGACGGAGACGCGGTGATCAAGCACATCACCACGAAGGTCGCGGAGTGGGTGAAGACGAAGCGTCCGGCGGTCCAGGAGGCGGAGAGAGCTTATGCCGAGGTGCTCGCGCTCCAGCCGATGCCGCCGCCGAGATGGGTGATCGCCTCGTCGTCTCGCGTGGGGCAGATGTGGTCGAAGTTCGTCGCGGAGTTCCGCGCGGCGCCGATCCCCAAGGAATGGAAGAAAAACGGCCCCGTCCCCGGGATGACCCTCACGTACGAGGACCTGCGAAAAGAGTATTACGGGAGGCTCGACGAGGCGAGCGAGCCCCAGAAGCTGCAAGCCAAGAAGTCGTTCGAGGTTTGCGTGAACTACGCCGCGAAGTTCCAGTACTTCGACCCCTATTCGCGGACCTGCGAGGTGTGGCTCGCGAAGAACTACGGGAAGGAGCACGTGCTCGTGGAGGAGATCCTCCCGAAACACGCGGGGACGAGCGTCGTGCTCGAGCCGTCGCCGGTCGGCCGCTGACGGGCCGCGCCCCTTCGTGCTAGGGAGAGCGCATGACCCCCGACGAACCTTATCTCATGCCCTCCCACGTGAGGCTGCTCGTCTCGGACACGGCGCGCGCGACGGCGTTTTACGAGTCGCTCGGGTTCTCCTGCGTCAATCGCGACGGCGTGTTCGTCCACCTGCGCTGGGCCCGGTACGCGGACGTCTTCCTCGTCGGGATGCCGAGCGGCGCGGAGCTGCCCGGGCAACGCGGGCTCGGCGTGCTCCTGTGTTTCCACGTGGGAGAGGAGGTCTCGCTGGAGGACCTCGCCGATCGCGCGAAGGCGCTCGGCGCCGCCGTGGACGGGCCGCGGAGCCAGCCCTGGTTCACGCGGGAGCTCGTGGTGACGGATCCCGAAGGATACAAACTCGCGTTCGTGACGCCGAGCGAGCGCGTGGAGGCCTAGCCGCCCGCCCTCACTGGCAGGCGAGCCGGCACCTCGACGCGCTCTGCAGGCATTGCGCCTGGCACTGTTGCCAGCGCCCGTACTCGCTGCTGAGCTTCGGCTCGCCCCCGCAGCCACGATTGCATTGTTTCTGCGTGGCCGAGCACCGGTCGACGCAGGCCGTGTTGTCGGGGAGCGCGGGTTTGTCCGGGGCCGCTTGTGTCTTGCGGGGCTGCTGCTGCGTGGCAGGGGCCGCGCGGTTCGGCGGGGGCAAGGTGGGCTGCGGGTCGAAGAGGCCGGAGCCACCCCCGGACGGCGCGCCGGCCGAGTCCGCGGGGCGCGTCGGGCGGACGGCCGAAGGCGGACGGCCGATCATGGGGCGCATGCCGCATTGATCGTAGGCCATCTGGAAGAGCTCGGTCCCGGGCTCCTCGTTCGGGCCGAGGGGCAGGTCGCAGCCACGCGCGAGGTTGCCGAGGCTGCGGCGGACGGCGTCGGCCGCGAGCCGGGAAGGGCCACTCTCGCGCAGAGGTCGTTCGCCCTTGGCCATCGCGTCGGTGCCCGCGAGCAGCGGCGCCGGGCCGGAAGAATCCGAGCCAGCGCGGCCGATGAGGAAGGCCCCCACGGAGGCGACGACGATGACGACGGCCGCGATCGCGAAGAGCAGGGTGAACCTGCGGCCGTCGACAGGGCGCGTTGGTTCACGCGGAGCGGACGTGCCGGGCCAGACGGGCGCGTAGGGATCTCGCAGGAGCGGAGCTTCGGGGCCACGCGGGGGCTCGACGAGGGGAGGCGCGGGAGCGGGCTCGACGAGGGTGGGCGCGGGCGCGGCAGCGGGCTCGGGCGCGGGCGCGGGTGCAGGCGCGGCCTCGGGCTCGGGCGTGAGGGGCGCGAGCGGCGGCGGCGGCGGGAAGGCGGGCGCGGCGGCGGCGGCGTTCGAGCGGGCGAGCGGCGCGGGCCACTCCATCAGCGGTCGCGCCTGCTTCAACGCCTCGACGAGGCGATCGAGCGTGCCTTGTTTCTCGAAATGCCGGACGACCTCACGCGCCATGTCCTGGATGCCCCGGCCTTCGGGCAGGCCGGCGGCGCCGAGGCCCTCGGCGAGCTCGCGCAGATCCCTGGCGCTGAAACAAAGCGTGATGCTCCGGCGCACCTCGGCCGGGTCGTAGCTCGGCCGTTCCCCTTCGTCGCTCACGCGGTGAGCTTACCCCGGCCCGCGCGTCATGGGCACCGGAAGCGCTCCCCCGCCTGTTCGAAACGAGGACGCCCGGATCGGCACGGGCCGTGAAGGTGTCGGGCAGGGACATGAAGCCTGCCACGACTGCGCCCGCCCAGATCGAGCAGAAAACGTACCACGACGAGCCGGCCGAGGTCGTGCTCGGCGCGCTCGCTTCCTCCGAGAGCGGACTGCTCTCGACCGAGGCCACGCGTAGGCTCGAGGAGCACGGGCCCAACGTGCTGCCGAGAGCAAAACGCGAGGGCCCGCTCCTGCTCCTGTGGCGGCAGATCAAGAGCCCGCTCATCTACGTGCTGCTCGCGGCCGCGGCGCTCGCCTTCGCGCTCGGGAAGATCACCGACGGCGCGGTGGTGCTCGGCGTGGTCGTGCTGAACACGCTGATCGGGTTCGTGCAGGAGTACCGCGCAGGGCAGGCGATCGAGGCGCTCTCGGCGCTCGTGCCCGACGTCGCGACGGTGATGCGCGACGGCGCGAAGATCACCGTGCCCGCAGAAGAGCTCGTGCCCGGCGACGTCGTGCTGCTCGCGGCCGGCGACAAGGTGCCGGCCGACATGCGGCTCGTGCACGTGAAGAACCTCGCGGCCGACGAGGCGCCGCTGACGGGCGAGTCGATGCCGGTGCGCAAGCACGTCGAGCCGTCGCCGAAGGACGCGGCCGTCGCCGATCGGAAGTGCATGGTGCACGGCGGGACGTTGATCACGACGGGCACGGGGCAAGCCGTCGTGGTGGCGACGGGCGCGGACACGGAGATCGGCAAGATCTCGTCCTTGCTGCGCGAGGCCGCGGACCTCGAGACGCCGCTCACGCGCTCGCTCGCGCGCGTGGCGCAGTTGCTCACGGTGGCGATCGCGATCGTGGCGGTGGCGCTGGTGGGCGTCGCGATGGTGCGCGGGTATTCGCTGCTCGAGGCGGTGCTCGCGGGCATCACGCTGGCGGTGGCGGCGATCCCGGAGGGCTTGCCGGCGATCATCACGATCGCGCTCGCCATCGGCGTGCAACGTATGGCGGCGCGGCGCGCGGTGGTGCGGAAGCTGCCGGCCGTGGAGACGCTGGGGCAAGCGGGCGTGGTGTGCACGGACAAGACGGGCACGCTGACGCGGAACGAGATGACGGTGGCGTCGCTCTGGACGCCGGCCGGCGGCTACGAGCTCTCGGGCGTGGGTTACGAGCCGAAGGGCGAGCTCCGGCGCGCAGGCAAACCCGTCGGCGAGGCGCCGGACGACGTGCGCGTGCTCCTGCGCGCCGCGGCGCTCTGCAACGACGCGCGCCTCGCCACGCGGGAGGGCGGAGGTTTCGGGATCACCGGGGACCCGACGGAGGGCGCGCTCATCGTGGCCGCGCAGAAGATCGGGATGCACGACGACGCCCTGCGCGCGGAGGCGCCGCGGCGCGACGCGATCCCGTTCGAGTCCGAGCACAAGTACATGGCGACGCTGCACGTCGTGGCCTCGGGCGAGCAGGAGATCCTGATGAAGGGCGCGCCCGAGGTGGTCTTCGCCCGCTCGAGCCACCTCGCCGGAGGCGCGCCGCTCGATCGAGACGTGGTGCACGAGCAGGTGGAGGCGATGGCGTCGCGCGGGATGCGCGTGCTCGCGGTCGCGTCGCGCAAGCCGGCGCAGCCCCTCGAGGGGCTCGGCGAGGCGGAGGTGGCGCGTGGCCTCGAGCTCGTCGGGCTCGTCGGGATGCTCGATCCGCCGAGGCCGGAGGCGATCGAGGCGGTGACGGCGTGTCGCCACGCGGGCATCACGGTCAAGATGATCACGGGGGATCACCCGGTGACGGCGAAGGCGATCGGGATCGAACTCGGCCTGATCGTGCCTTCGGACGAGGCGGTGACGGGCCGCGAGCTCTCGGCGATGTCGAAGGAGGAGCTCGCGGAGGTGGCGCGGACGCGCAACGTGTTCGCGCGTGTCGCGCCGGAGCACAAGCTCCGGCTGGTGGAGGCGCTGCAGGCCGATCGGCGGGTCGTGGCGATGACGGGCGACGGCGTGAACGACGCGCCGGCGCTGAAGCAGGCGAACATCGGCGTGGCGATGGGCATCACGGGCACGGCCGTGGCCAAGCAGGCGGCCGACATCGTGCTCACGGACGACAACTTCGCGAGCATCCGCGCGGCGGTCGAAGAGGGCCGGCGGGTCTACGACAACCTGATCAAGGCGCTCGCGTTCGTGCTGCCGACGAACATCGGCGAGGCGCTGGTCCTGCTCATCGCGGTGCTGTTCTTCCCGCTCGTGGACGGGCGCCCGCTCCTCGCGATGGCGCCCGTCCAGATCCTCTGGATCAACCTCGTCGCCACGGTGACCCTCTCGCTCCCGCTCGCGTTCGAGGCCAAGGAGCCGAACCTGATGGAGCGACCGCCGCGGCGCGCCGACGAGCCCATCCTGGGGCGGTTCGTGCTCGCGCGGACGGTGATCGTGGCGCTCTTGATGACGGCCGGGTCGGTGGGGCTGTTCTTGCTGGAGTACAACGAGAAGCTCGACGCCGGCATGTCCGCGGACGTCGCCCTGCGCAAGGCGCAGACGATGGCCGTGACCACGATGGTGCTGTTCCAGGTGTTCTACCTCCAGAACTGCCGCTCGCTCCGGGGCTCGGCCCTCGCGATCGGGCTGTTCTCGAACCCGTTCGTGTACGTGGGGGTCGTCGCGCTCCTCCTCCTCCAGCTCGGGTTCGTGTACCTGCCGTTCATGCACGTGCTCTTCGACTCGGCGCCGCTCGGCGCGGGGGAGTGGGCGCGATCGGCGGCGGTGGCGCTCGTGGTCCTGCCCGTGATCGCCCTGGAGAAGCGGTGGCAGCGGCGGCGCGCCGAGCGTCGGGCGGGGCGCACCCCCGGCGGCCCGAGCTTCCGGGTCTTCCGACCGCGGCTCAGGCCGTCTTAGTCCCGAGGGGGACGCCTCGCGTCCCCCTCTCGGCCAGGCAAAGCCCGGCCGATTCACCCCCTAGAGGCGAGCTCGCTGAGCGAGCTCGCGGCGCCGAACCGTCCGGCTGTTCGAGGCTCCTCGAAAACCTCCCCGCGCCGCTTTCCTCGGGGCGGGCGAGGCTATACCCTCGCCGCGTCGGAGAAAAACCTCCCCGGAGCTCGATGGAGACCGAGAGACCAAACGTCAGTGCGTCACGCGCGCCCGCGTGTCCGCTCGTGGGCCGGGACGAAGAGCTTTCCCTCCTCGCCGAGAGCCTCGCCGCGGTCGAGGAGCGGCGCGACGCGCGTATCGTGACGATCGTCGGACCCGCAGGCATCGGCAAGACGCGGCTCGTCGCGGAGTTCGTGGCGTCGCGCAGGAGCGGCGTCCGCGCCTTCGAAGGCAGCGCGCGTGACGGTTCGGTCTCGTTCTCGCCCTTCGCGCGGCTCATCCGCTCGCGCTTCGGCCTCGTGCGCGGCACGGACCCGGACGAGGCGCGCGCGGCGATCCGGCGCGGGCTCGAAGGCGTGCTCGAGCCGCGGCGGGTGAGCGACGCCGTCACGTTCCTCGGGCAGCTCCTCGGCCTGACCGAGGAGGAGAGCCCGCTGACGCGCGCCGTGAGCGACGACCCGCACGAGGCCGAGCTCGTGCGGCGCGCCGTGGTGAAGGCGTTCCTCGAAGCGGACGCGCAGGCGGGCCCGCTCATCCTGGTGCTCGAAGACCTGCACGAGGCGCACGAGGACGCGCTCTCGCTGCTCCGCTACCTGCTCGAGTACCTGACGGGCCCGATCCTCGTGGTCTGCACGGGCCGCGACGATCTCGTCTACCGGCAGGAAGACTGGGCGCGCGTGGGGGAGCGGCGGCACACGCTGCTCGAGCTCGAGCCGCTCGGCGAGGAGGAGAGCGCGCGCGTGGCGAGCGCGATGCTCGCGATCTACGCGCTCGAGGGCGAGGTGCCCGCGCCGCTCGTGGAGACGGCGTGCGCGTTCGCGCGTGGCAACCCGGGCCTGCTCGCGCAGATGGTGGAGATCTACGCGGCCGAGGGCGTGATCGGCGAGGCCACGACGGAGGAGGGCGAGGCGCGGCTCGTGCTTTACCCGGAGCGCCTCGCGACGGCGCGGCTGCCGGCGACGGTCGAGGACGCGGTCGAGGCGCGCGTGTCCTCGCTCGACGAGGACGAGCGCACGGTGCTCGAGCAAGCGGCGGCGATGGGCGCGGTCTTCTGGAGCACGGCGTTCGTGGCGCTCGCGCGCACGGGGCTCGAGGCGCCCGACCTCTGGGTGGAGGAGGAGACGGGCGACGTCGCGCGGATCGGGCGGATGCTCGACGGGCTCTGCAAGAGCGGCTGGATCGCGCGCCGCGCGGGGACGATCTTCCCCGGCTCGGTGGAGTACGCCTGGGCGCGCAGCGAGGAGCGCGAGGCGATCGCGGCGCGGACGAGCGTCGAGGCGAAGAGCCTCTCGAACCGGGTCATCGCCGACTGGATGGAGCACCAGCCCGGCGTGCGCACGAGCGAGGAGCGGATCGCGTCGCTCGCGCGACACCGCGAGCAAGCCGGCGAGTCGATCCAGGCGGGCCTCGCGTACCTGGAGGCGGCGGCCGTGGCGCGGCGCAGGTACGCGAACGGCAAGGCCTGCGAGTACTACCAGCGCGGCCTCGAGCTGCTCGGCGACTCGCACGACGGCGCGCGTATCGACGCGCTGCATGCGTACGGCGACGTGCTCCAGTCGATGGGGTACATCGACGACGCGATGGCGGCGTTCCGGGGGATGCTGACGCTCGCGTACCGGCTCGACATGAAGAAGAAGGGCGGCGCTGCGCACAACCGCATCGGCCGGCTCTTCCGCGACATGGGCTCGCTCGACGAGGGCGAGCGGCACCTGACGACGGCGATGTCGCTCTTCGAAGCGTCGGGCGACGAGCGCGGCGTGGCCTCGACGATCGACGACCTCGGCAAGATCGCGTGGCTGAAGGGCGAGTACGAGCCGGCGCTCGTGATGTTCCGCGACGGCCTCGCGCGGCGGAAGAAGCTCGGCGACCGGCGCTCGATCGCGCTGTCGCTGAACAACCTGGGCCTCGCGCTGCAGGACTCGGGACAGTTCAAGGAGGCGCTCGAGGCGTTCGAGCAGTCGCTCTCGATCCGGCGCGAGGTCGGCGACCTCGTCGGCGTGGTGACGACGCTGAACAACCTCGGCACGATCGCCGAGGAGCGGCGCAACTTCCAGAAGGCGCTCGTGATGTTCGAGGAGGCGCTCGAGGTCGCGCAGCAGATCGGCGATCGGAACAAGATCGCGCTCGTGCTGACGAACATCGGGACGACGTACTACCGGAGCGGCGAGCCGGAGCGTGCGATCGGCGTGCTCGTGCGCGCCGAGGGGCTCTGCGACGAGCTCGGCGATCGGCTGAAGCTCGCCGAGACCTTGCGCGCGCTCGGCAAGGCGTACCTGATGCAAGGTGACCTCGGCAAGGCGCGCGACTGCATCGGCCGCGCCGTCGACCTCTTCGCCTCGGTGCGCAGCAAGGTGCACCTCGCCGCGGCGCTCCGGACGCTCGGGGAGATCACGGCGGCGGGCGGCTGGGGCCACGCGCATACGACGAGCGCGCGCGAGTACTTCGATCGTGCGGTCGCGATCTTCGAGCAGAGCGGCAACGAGGTCGAGCTCGCGCGGACGTTCAAGACCTACGCGCGTTTCCTGCGCAAGAACCCGGAGCTCGCCGGCAACGAGGACGTGCAGAAGGAGGCGAGCACGATGGATGCGCGCGCCGACGAGATCTTCGAGCGGCTGCAGTTGACGAGCGCGAGCAAGTCGGAGCTGCCGCCGTCGCCGGAGGCGGAGATCGAGGTGGGGTGACGGGGCGTTCGGCTCCGTGCTACCTCGCAGCCATGTCCTCCCCTGCTGCGCCGCTCTCGCCACGCAACGTCAGCGACTCGATCACCACGATGACCGAGTACGTGCTCCCGACCCACGCGAATGCGCTCGGGAACGTCTTTGGCGGGCAGATCCTCGCGTGGATCGACCTCTGCGCGGCGATCTGCGCGCAGCGTCACGCCGGCCGGCTCGCGGTGACCGCGGAGTTCGACGACGTCTCGTTCGAGGCGCCCATCAAGGTCGGTCAGGTCGTGCTGCTGCGCGCGCGGGTGACGGCCGCGTTCCGCACGTCGGTGGAGATCCTCGTCGACGTCGAGGGCGAGGACGCGCCGTCGGGCAAGCGCTGGCGGTGTGCGCGTGCGTTCGTGACCTTCGTGGCGATGCAGGAGGTCGAGGGAGCGCTCAGGCCTGCGCCCGTCCCGCCGCTCGCCTGCGAGACCGAGGAGGATCGGACGCTCGCGTCGGCGGCGAATGACCGAAGGAATGAGCGCCTCGCGCGGCGGAAACGCGCTCTCTGATTCGCTCCCCCCATCTCTCCATCTGCCCCTCTCCCGGGACGGGAGAGGGGTTGGGGTGAGGGTGTTTCAGCGAAGCCTAGGGTGAGTAACGGGGCTCGAACCCGCGACAGCTGGTACCACAAACCAGCGCTCTACCAACTGAGCTATACCCACCGTGGTACGACCCCGAAGGGCAACACCGGGCGCGCACTCTACACGACTCGATGCAAAGTGCAACCCGTTCGTTTCAGATCCCTCGCCAGTGTTCGGCCGCCGTCTGCCGCGCCTGCGTGACCTCTCCCGCGTGTCGGAACGAGGCCGGCGCTGCGCCGGTCGAGCTCGGCTCGGTCGAGGCCGCGGACGCCGCGCCGAGCAACGTCGCCGCGAGTGAGCTCGAGAGCGCCCCGAGGTCGTAGCCGCCCTCCAGGAAAAACGCGAGCCGCCCCTCGGCGCTCCGCTGCGCCGCGCGCGCGACGAGGGACGCCATCGCGGCGTAGCCCCCGTCCGTCACGCACATGTCCGCGAGCGGGTCGCGCTGGTGCGCGTCGAAGCCGGCCGACACCAGGATCAGCTCCGGCGCGAACGCCTCGAGCACCGGATCGACGACCTGCCGGAACGCCTCGGCGTAGACCCGGTCCCCCGCGCCTTGCGAGAGCGGCACGTTCACCGTGTAGCCGCCCGCGTCGCCGCCGCCCTTCTCGTGCACCGCGCCCGTGCCTGGATAGTACGGATACTGGTGCAGCGAGATGTAGAGCACGCGGGGATCGGTCCAGAAGATGTCCTGCGTGCCGTTGCCGTGGTGCACGTCCCAGTCGAGGATCGCCACGCGGTTGAGGCCCTTGGCGAGCGCGCTCGCGGCGGCCACCGCGACGTTGTTCAGCAGGCAGAAGCCCATGCCGCGGCTGCGCGTCGCGTGGTGCCCCGGCGGGCGCAGGAGCGCGAGGCCGGGCGAGCGCGCCTCGCCGGGCCTCTGGCTCGACGGGTCGAGCAGCGCGTCGACGAGCGCGACGCCTGCGCCTGCCGCGCGACGCGCCGCGGCGACCGACGAGGGCGCGAGGTACGTGTCTGGATCGAGCGAGGCGTGGTGGCCGGCGAGGCTCGCGAGGTTGGCGAGGTAGGCCTCGTCGTGCACGCGCGCGAGCTCCTCCTCGGTCGCGTCGCGTGACGCGACGTGCTCGGCGCGCAGGCCTTCATGGGCGCAACGATCGAGCGCGGCGCGAGCTGCGTGCAGGCGCTCGGGGCGCTCGGGGTGGTAGCCGCGCGAGCGGTGGTCGTCGAAGAGCGCGTCACCGACGACGAGGATCTGCGAGGCGGGGTTCGTTGCGATCATGAGACTCCGGCAGGGACGGTTGAGGACTCGCCCGGGCGGATGGTACCTTCGTTACCCCGCCACCCGCAAAGGAGCGCGGCCTCTCATGCGTGCAAAAATCATTACCGTTTTCACGGTGGTCGTGCTGGTGGTGGGGGTCCTCGCGTTTGCCTTGACCCGGGCCTCCTTGAATCCGGGCTCGCCGAGGGCCGACGCGGCCCGCGCGCTGGTCGCCGCCGAGGCGGTCCTCCGGGTCCAGGCCGTGGAGGTCGAGCGGTGGCTCGTCTCCCAGGCGGCGGATCCGAAGGTGCGTGAGCCCTTCCGCGCAGGCACGAGCCAGGCCAGGAGCGACGCGGCCACGGGTGTGGCGAACGGTATCAAGAGCGCGACGGGCAAGGCGCCCGCGATCTCCGGGCTCGCGCCTTCGCTCGTGCTCCTCGTCGATTCCAGGGGCACGGCGCTTGGCCGGGACGGCTCGCCGTTCTTGCGTGGGGACGACCTGGGCGGCATTTACCCGGCGCTCCGGCAGGGGCTCGCCGAGGGGCGGGCGGGCTCGGACGTGTGGGTGACGCCGGCGCGGAACGAGCAGATGCTCGTGTCCTGGGCGCCTGTGCGTGACGAGAACGGGCAGGTGCTCGGCGGGCTCGTGATGGGCGTGGCGCTGAGCGACGGCCTGCTCGGCGGGGTGGCGGCGCAGACGAGCGGGGCGTCGTTGTGGTTGCAGGTCAAGACCGCGGAGGGCGTACGCGTCATCACGCGGTCGAAGCTGGATCTCGGGTCGGTGGTGGACGAGCAGCAGCTCGCGGCGGGCGCGCTTGAGGCGCTTGGTTCGGGCAAGGTGGTCGACGTGGCGGCGCTCTTGCCTGATTTCGCCGTGAAGGTGGGACCGCTCGGCGGATATGGTGACGGGCGGCGGGCGGCGCTGGTCGTGGTGGCGCGGGCGAACGCGCCGGCGGCGACGACGTTATTGTTTCCGTTCCTCGGGGCGATCGCGCTTGGCATCGTGCTCGTGGCGGTCGCGGGGCAGGTCCTCGGGCAATCGTTCACGCGGCCCGTGGAGGAGATGGAGGAGGGGCTCGTCGCGATCATGAACGGGCGGACGGACCTGCGTTTGCCGGTGGACCACCCGGAGCTCGGCGGCCTCGCCGCGCGGGTGAACAGCCTCTTGAGCCAGCTCCTCGGCGTGCCGGACGACGAGACCGGGGCGCCGCCGCTCGCCGTGGACGAATCCCTCGCGCAAGACGCGGGCGCGGGGGGCGAAGGGGCGGCGCTCGGCGCGGAGGACGAGGCCGCCTATCACAAGCGGATCTTCGACGATTACATCCGCGCGAAGAGGAGCGTGGGGGATCCGGTGGATCACATCACGGAGGACGCGTTCGTCGCGCGAATCGTGTCGAGCGAGAAGCAGATGGCGCAGAAGCACGGAAAGGCCGTGCGGTACAAGGTCGAGGTGCGGGGCAGGGAGGTCGTCCTGATCGCGGTGCCGCTCTCCTGACGATCCGTCGGTCGGGCCCGCGGGGTGATTCGCCGACCCTTGTCCTGCCTTGGAGACCGTTGTACGAGGCGGGAAAACATGCCTCATCGCTGGTCTCCTCGCCAAAGCCTGCTCTTGTGTCTCCTCGCGGCGGGATGTGCTGCTGCGCCTCCTCCCGCCTCCGCGCCGTGCCCGGAGCCGCCGCCCGCGCTCGGGCATTCCTTGCCCACGGAGGCCGAGCTCTCCGCGGAGCACGAGCGGCTCGTGAAGGCATATCGCACCAATGACGTGCCTGCGCTGGAGCGGTCGCTCGCCCCGGATCACGTGCACAACAACGTATTCGGGATGATCCAGGGCAAGGAGGAGCTGCTCGCCGACATGCGCGCGGGCACCCTGGTCTTCCGCGCGTACGAAATCACGTCGTCGAGCTGGTCCTTGAAGCCGGACATCGCCGTGGTCACGGGCACGCTGCGCGCGGAGGCGGAGCGCGCCGGAAAACCCGTCCCGAGCCAGGACTTCCGATTCACACGAATCTTCGTGAAGCGTGAGGGCGTGTGGCTGGAATGGCTCTTTCACAACACGATCATCGCAGCGCCGCGGAAATGACCGAGGGGCGCTCGGCCACATCCGTCGTGGGCAAGGTGCTCCGCGGGTCCGGGAGGTCACGCTCGGCACGCCCGGCGTGCTCGGCATCACCCGCGAGCAGCCCAAAGAGAGGTCCGGACGTCGGAAAGTTGCTTTGGGGGCGCCCCAAAGAGAGGTCCGGGCGTCGGGAAGTTGCTTTGGGGGGGCCCCAAAGAGAGGTCCGGCGGTCCCGATCTGGTTTTGGGGGCTCCCCATGACGCGCTCCGGCCGGTCGGAGGTGACTTTGGGGGCTCCCCATGACGCGCTGCGGATGGGCGGAGGTGACTTTGGGGGCTCCCCATGACGCATTGCGGAGGGGCGGAGGTGTCTTTGGGGGCTCCCCATGACGCGCTCGGGCTGGGCGGAGGTGTCTTTGGGGGCTCCCCATGACGCGCTGCGGAGGGTCGGAGGTGTCTTTGGGGGCTCCCCATGACGCGCTCCGGCTGGCGGGATCCGTTTTTGGGGCGGGAGCGGGGGTGAGGGTCAGGCGAGCGCGCGTGTTTGCAGGTGGCCCCGCCCGAAACGCCGGATTCGGCTACTCGACGAAGACCGCCCCCTTCATCCCGGTGAGCGCGTGCGTGTCGCAGTAATACCCGAACGTACCCTTGTCCGGGAACATGAACGTCGCGCTATTCCCGGAGGTCGTCTTCTGGATCGGCGAGCTCGCGTCCTCGTTTTTCATGACCCCCTCCACGGTGCCGCCCACGAGCGGGTGGATCGTGAAGTTCATGTTGTAGATGATGCTCGAGCCCGCCTTGATGCGGACGCAGGCCGGCGCGTAGCTGACGGCCATGGTCGTGATCGTCACGGAGGCGTCGGCCGTGTGGTCCTCGGCCGTATCCACGGTGCAATCATTGATCGCCATCGAGCCGCCGCCGCCGGCGCCGCCCATGCCGCCCATCCCACCACCGGCGCCACCCATTCCACCGGCACCACCCATTCCGCCCGCTCCGCCGGCGCCGCCGATACCGCCCATCCCGCCGGCGCCGCCCGTCCCACCGGCGCCGCCGAAGCCGCCCATCCCGCCGGTCCCGCCGGTCCCGCCCGTGCCGGCCGTCCCGCCCGTGCCGCCGCTGCCCGTCGTGTCGTCGCCGCATCCCGCGCCCGCCGCGAGCATCACGCCCACGACCAGAAGCAAACCAATCTTTCGCATGTTCAAGCTACCAACCTTTCTTTCGTGGCCCCAGCAATGCCGGATCCACGCAGGTCGGAAGCCTATCACCCTTCGCTGATTGTCGTCTCCCCCAACGCACGACCCCGACGGAGCTGGAACATACAATGACCAGATCCGCCGAGTGTCCAGGTCGCAATACCAGGTTTCCCGGATGCCCGGATGCCATGGAACGTCCCCTCGGGCCTTCCGCCCAGGCCCCGTTCAGCTTACCCTTCCTTTATCGCCGTGCTCCGCTCTGCACCTCCGCCGGATTTTCGGTATGTGTGGCTCGTCCCGGGGCCGAGCTTCCGGGCGCTCACGCTGGCCGCCGGCACGGTGGGGCTCTCGAGCCTCGGGCTCGCGCTCGGGCCGGAGACGGCGGCCTGGTCGCTCACCGCGGGCTCGTTGCCCATCGGGCTCGCCGTGGCCGGCGGAGCGGCGTTCGCCGTCGGCCTCGCGCGGCAGATGCAGCGGCCACGACCACCCTCCGGCGCGCGTGAGGTCAGCATGGCCATCGTGCCCTGGGGCGTGATCGTCGACCCGGGCGCCGAGGCGCGCATCCTGCGATGGTCCGCCATTCGGAAGGTCGAGGTCGCCGTCAAGCACACGCTGCGCGGCGGCACCCCGGCGATCGTGTCGAGCGTGGTGACGGTGGAGACCGAGCACGACGTGCTCGCAGGCCACGCCGCAGGGGCCGTGGGCCTGGAGTCGCTCACCGTGAACCTCGACGCCTACGCCGACGAGGCGGCGCGGCCCCTCGCCACGGACCTCGACGGGACGGAGGTGCTCGACGAGGACGGGCTCGCGCCCGTGGTGGGCCTGCTGCTCCGGCACGCGCAGGAGCTCTGCTCGACGAGCCAGGGGGCGGCGCGGCTCTTCCTGCCGCCCGGGGATTATCGCAGGGCCTCGTTACGCGCGCCGGGGCCGGAGACGGCCGCGGTGCTCGGCCGCGCGCTCACGGGGGACGTGCCAGGCGCCGCGGATCCGCGGCCCGTCGCGGCGATCTGCGCGGCCCTGCTCGGCGCCGAGGCCGTCACGCCGAAGCTCCTGCGCCTCTCGAGCTCGCCGCACCCGGTCGTCGCCGCCGTGGCCCGCGCGGCGGCGCTGCGCCTCGGCGTCGCCCCCGCGAAGGTGGGATCCATCGAGGAGGTGGACGAGTTCCTCTTCGAGGAAGACCGGGAAACCGTGGCGCGGATCGCCCACGGAAGCGAGGGGGCGGGCCGCGGGAACGGGTGATTTCGTCATGTAATGGAAAGGAAAACCGAGTGGACTTTCTTGCGGGTCCCCTCGCTCCCCTGCTATTCCGGGGAGGATGCTGTCGCGGCGGGTGGTGATCGGTCTGCTCGGGCTCGGGGCGCTCTCGCTCGGCGCCTGCGCGCGCCCGGTGCCGCTCCAGGGCGAGAACACGTCGAGCGCCGAGGCCGGGGCTTCGGCGTCCGCGTCGGCCCAGGCGTCCACCTCCGCCGCGCCCGCCGCCGTGCCCGCGGCGACGACCACCAGCACCGCCGCGCCGGCCGCGGCGGGCGCGCGCTGGGCCGACGCCGTGCGGCTCGAGCGGTGGGACGAGGCCGAGGCCGAGCTCGACGCGTTGCCCGAGGCCGAGCGGCAGCGGCCCGAGATGAAGTACGTGCGGGGCCGCGTGGCCCTCGAGCGTGGAGATTTCCCCCGCGTGGTCGAGCTCTTGACGGGCCTCGACAAGGAGCTGCCGCTGCTCGCGGACGACATCCTGCGCAGGCGCGCCGAGGCCGCGGTCGAGGCAGGCCCCTTCGCCGAAGCCGCGGCGTTTTTTGGCAAATCGCGCACGCCCGCCGACCTCGGGCGCGCCGCGCTGGCGCTGGAGAAGGACGGGCAGCTCGCCCCGGCGCGCGCGATCCTCGACCGCGCCCTCGCCCTCGCCGCGAAGTCCCGCAAGAAGACCGACGACGCCCCGCTGCGGGCCACCCGCGCCCGGATCGCCGAGGCCCAGGGCAGCTTGCCGCTCGCGATCGCCGACCTGCGCTGGCTCGCCGTCGAGGCCGCGGGCCTGCCCGAGGGGGAGGCCGCCGTGGCCTCGCTCGGGCGCCTGAAGCAATCCCTCGCGCCGAAGGATCAGCTCGCCCGCGCGCTCGGGCTCATCCGGAGCGGCCACGCCGACCAGGCGATTCCGGTCCTCGACGAGCTCGAAAAAAAGAAGGCGCTGCCGCTGCTCGACGTGCTGCACGCGCGCGCCGAGGCGAAGCTCAAGGCGCGTGATTATCCGGGGGCCGAGAAGGCCTTCCGCTTGCTCTCGACGCTGCCCGGCCCGCGCAAGGTCGAGGCGATGTACCTGGCGGCGACGGCGCTCGCCCGCAGCGGGCAGGTCGACGAGGCCATCAAGCGCTGGCTCGACCTCTCCTCGAAGTACAAGAAAAATAGCTGGGCCGAGCGCGCGCTTTATCAGGCCGCGCGCCATCTCCTGCTCCGCGGCCGTTACGACGAGGCGGCGCCGCTTTATACACGTTATCTCGCGCTCTTCCCGAAGGGCATGTACCGCGAGGACGCCCCGTACGAGCAAGCGCTCGCGCAGCTCTCGGCCGGGCAAGCGAAGACGGCGCAGAAGACCCTCGCGCGGCTCGCGAAGGCGGCGAAGAAGGCCGACGAGGCGCAGAAGCTCCACGAGCTCGAGGGCCTCGCCGCCTTCCGCGCCGGTCACCGCGACGAGGCCGTGCGGATCTGGACCGACGTCGCCCGCGCGTTCCCGCTCTCCTTCGCCGCCCTCGCGGCCCGCTCGCGCCTCGCGGCCGCAGGCGCGCCCTTGCCGCCCCTCATCGAGCCCGGCGCGGCGCGCCCCGCGAACCCGCTCGACCTCGAATTGCCGGATCCGGCGCGGCTCCTGGTCTCGCTCGGGCTCGACGCCGAGGCCGAGGGGCGGCTCGTGCCCTTCGAGCGCGAGGCGTCGGCGCGTTTCGCGGGCCGCGAGGCCGAGGCGCTCTGCGGCATGTACGGCAAGCTCATGCACGCGCGGCGCCGGTACCGGGTGGGCGTGGCGCACGTCGGGTTGCCGACGCTGCTGCGCGCCCCGGGCGAGGCCGATCGCTGGGCCTGGGAGTGCCTCTATCCGCGGCCTTATCTCGACGAGGTGCGGAAGCTCGAGGCCGAGCACGAGGTGCCGCGCGGGCTCGTGCATTCGTTGATGCGGCAGGAGAGCGCATTTGATCAGGAGGCGCTCTCGCCGGTGTTCGCCGTGGGCCTCCTGCAGCTCATGCCGAAGACGGCGGAGAAGGCCGCGGCCGAGGTCGGCATGAGCTTCGAGCCCACGCGGCTCAAGAGCCCCCACGTGAACCTGCGGCTCGGGTCGTATTACATCGGCAAGCTCTTGAAGACGTTCCAGAAGAACCCGGTCCTCGCGGTGGCCGCGTACAACGCGGGGCCGAAGGCGGTGGGGAACTGGACGCGGCCGGGCGTGGACGCGGAGGCGGACCTCTGGGTCGCGCGGATCCCGTACGACGAGACGCGTAACTACGTGGCGCGGGTGCTCGGGAACCTCGCGCGGTATCAATGGATGGAAGGCGGCGACGCGGCGGTGCAGCCGCTGCCGCTGGAGATGCCGGGCGACGTCGAGGTGCCGGCGGACGCGTATTGAGGGATGCGGCGGGGAGGGGCTCGATCGGGATCGAGCCCCCCGTCCGATTCAGCTCACGGGCAGGCCATGACGTTGTTCGCGGCGCCGGGCGTGGGTTGCCCGACCGCGAACTTGTCGCCGTTCTTGCGGCCGTCGCCGCAGCGCTGGATCGATTGTGTCTCCTGCACGCCGCCCGAGCCCTCGCTCACCTGCGTGCGGCCCGGCGTGCCCGCGGGCCCGATGAGGACGTCGAGCAGGCCGGCGTCGGGCGACTGGCCCGTGGAATACACGAGCACATCGATGAGGCCGTTCGCCGTGACGGGCGTGGCGGCGGGGAAGGACGCCGGGAGGGCCTGGTAAATCGCGACCGCGTCCTGGCCATTTTGCATGACGCTGTTGTTCGCGAATTTGACCGTCGGCTCGGGCGTCATCATCGGGCTGCCGACGAGGAGCATGCCATTCGCGTCCGTCGTGCCGTTGAGCTCCGTCACGGGCAGGTACGAGACGTCGCCGTTGCCATTGTAGAGCACGAGCGTGTAGCCCGCGAGGCTCACGTTCGGCACGCCGGTCGTGATCTCGACGAACTCGGCGGTGTCCGTGCTCGCCTGGTCCGAGTCGAACTCGTTGATGATCAGGTGGATCACGGTCACCTGGAACGGCGCCGTGTCGCCGCTCGGCGTGGTGACGACGAGGTCCTGCAACGCGACCGGCGTCGCGTCGGGCACGTCCGTGATCGTGATCTGCGTGTTCGTGTCGACCGTGAACGTCTGCTCGACGCCGCCGATCTTGACCGAGGTCGCGCCCGTGAAGCCATTGCCCGTGACGACGAGCTTGCCGCCGTGCGCGATGACCGCGTAATCGACCGCCGTGACCTTGTGGGCGAGGCAGGCCATGTTGCCCGCGCAATCCATGTCGGCGCAGTCGACGAGGCCGTCGCAATCGTCGTCGACGAGGTCGGCGCAGGAGAGCTCGACGGCCGCGTTGCCCGGACAGACGCACATCATGGTCATGGCCTCGCAGACGAGGCCGTTCGCGCCGCAGGCCTGGCCGAAGCAATCCATGTCGGCGCAATCGACGGTCATGTCGCCGTCGTCGTCGACCCCGTTGTCGCAGAGCTCGGGGACCTTGCAGGCGGGGTCGGCGGCGCAGTCGGGATCGGCGCAGTCGATCATCATGTCGCCGTCGTCGTCCATCATGTTCGCGCAGGACTCGACGCACTGCGGCTCCATCGAGCAATCCGGGTCGGCGCAGTCGATGAGGTTGTCGGCGTCCTCGTCGAGCACGCCGTCGTTGCAGACCTCGGCCGTCACGGCGTTCGGCGCGCCGGGCGTGAGCACCGTCGTCGCCGTCCAGTCGGCGTCGTCGTCGGCCGTCTTTTGCCCGTTCGGCATGCGGACGAGCGAGCGCGTGGGCGAGGAGGCGAGCTGGTTGTCGATCTCGGTGATCGGCGTGCCCGCGACGAGCGAGACGGTTTGTCCCTCGATCATCACCGCCCCGATCGAGCCCGCGGGCGTCGCGTTTTCGTACGAGACCCCGTCGAGCAGCATCGCGGCGGGCTTGTAGAAGAGCGCGACGCCGTCCGGCGCGCCGTTCTGGAGGTTGTCCGAGGCATTGGCGAGCGGCACGACCGTCGCGCCCGGATCGATGCCGGCCATCCCGGGCGCCGCGAGCACGAGGTACTTGCCGGCCCCGAGCATCCCCGTGAGCGGATACGAGGTGACGACCGCGGGCGGCGCTCCGCCGGCCGGCGTGCCGTTGATGATGTAGATCGTGGTGCCGTCGAGCATCACGTCGCCGCCGGCATTGTAGATCTCGATGAACTCGGCCGTGTCGGCGCTGAAGTTGTCGTAATCGATCTCGTTGATGACGAGGTTGCCACACGCGGGCGACATCGCGCAGTCGCTGTCGGCGCAGTCGACGTCGCCGTCCAGGTCCTCGTCCACGCCGCCCGAGCAGACCTCGGCGCACGCCGCCGCGCAGTCGGCGTCGGCGCAGTCGATGTCGCCGTCGCCGTCGTCGTCCATCGTGTTGCCGCAGATCTCGGCCGGAGGCAGGCCTCCGCCGGATCCACCAGCGCCGCCCATCCCTCCGGCGCCGCCCATCCCGCCTGCGCCGCCCATTCCCCCGGCGCCGCCCATTCCCCCGGCGCCGCCCATACCGCCGTCGCCGCCCATACCGCCGGCGCCGGCCATTCCGCCGTCGCCGCCCATTCCGCCGACGCCGCCTGTGCCACCTGTGCCGCCCTGGCCGCCTCCGCCGCCCGTGCTCGACGACGAGCTCGTCGTGGTGTTCGTCGTCGGATCGTCGCTACAACCGGCGGCGCCCACGGCGAGCGCCGCGAGGACGCCCGCCACAGAAAGAGAACGAAGCTGCATGGAATAACTCCTCATCGCTGCCCTAGGCCTGGGAGGGGCACTACCAGGCGTCGGGACAGGATGAAAGAGGCAATTCAGGAGAGGCGGGTCGGTTCGTCGAGGCGCGGCGGGGGATCGTCGGGACGATCACGGGCAGTTGATCTTCGTGCATCCCACGAGACCATCTTCGCTACACGTGCACGTGTTGCAACCGTCACTCGCCTGCCACGATTCTCCCGGTTGGTAGGTTTGTCCGTTGTAGGTGCAAGCGAGGCAGGCCTTCTCGGTGCACGCGACGGCGCTGTCGACGCAGGTGCAGGTGTTGCAGCCGTCCGTCGAGGGGAACGAGGCGCCGGCCGGGTAGGTTTGTCCGTCGTAGAGGCAGGAGCAGTCGTTTTCGGAGCAACTGATCGTGCCGTCTGCGCCGCAGGCGCACGTATTGCAGCCGTCGGCCGAGGGGAACATGTCGCCGGGCATGTAGCCCTTGCCCTCGTACATGCACGCGGGGTGGGGGCAGTCCTGCGTGTCACACGCGATGGTGCCGTCCGCCGAACACGTGCACATATTGCAACTGTCGATCGCGGGGAAGACGTCGCCGACCTCGTAGATCTGGCCGTCGTAGGTGCACGACTCGATGCACGCCTTTCGCGTGCACGCCGTGGAGCCGTCGGCCTCGCAGGTGCACGTGTTGCAGCCGTCGGCCGAGGGGAAGGACTCGCCGACGGTGAATACCTTGCCGTCGACGTCGCAGGTGCCGCCGCCGCCGCCGTCGGCGCTGACGAAGACGCAGCCCGAGGCGACGACCGAGAGCGCCGCGAAGGCGAGAGCAGAAAAGCCGTAAGAAAGGGCGCGAATGATCATGATGTCGACTCCTGTGCCAGCATGGGCCGTCCTCCGCGGAGGACGGCGTATCTGGGGAGGCGACTAGAAAGAACTGTGCCAGGCGGGCGGCGGGGAGAGCTCCCAGCCGAGGAGGCCCGGGGTGCGGGCGCGGTGGCGGCCGAGGTTCTCGCCGAGGAAGGAGGGGCCGTCGGCGGCCCAGCGCGCGGTGAAGGCGTCGCGGAGCACGAGCTCGGCGAGCTTGCCGCGCGGGGAAAAACCCCACTCGGACTCCTGCGAGACGTCGTCCGGATCGGCGTAATACCGCCACACGAAGAAGCCCGCGCAGGCGCGGCTGTCGAGCAAGGGCGCGATGATCGCCTCGTACGCGAGGGCCTGCGCCTCCTCGTCGATCGTCACGTTTTTCATGCCGTCGGGCCACTCCCAGGGCCGCACGGCCGGGTCCTTGCGGGTCGTGTACCCGATCTCGGTGAGCACGACGGGCTTGCCCCACGCCGCCGCGAGCCGCTCGATCCCCTCGGCCACCCGGCGACCACCCGCGTGGAGCTCGTCGCGCCCGGCGCCGTCCTTGTCGGCGAGCGGGTAGAAGGCGTTGATCCCGACGAGATCGAGCTCGCCGAAGATGAGCGTGTCCTCGGCGTCGTCCCAGTTCGCCGAGTAGGTGAGCAGGCCCGGGTAGACGCGGCGGACCTCCTCGAGGATGGGGTAAAACAGCGCGGCGCGGCCCGTGGTGACGAAGCTCCGGAGCTCGACGCCGACGCTCAGCATCTCGGCCCCGCCCTCGGCCGCGACCCGGGCCCAGGTGAGCAGGAAATGTCGATACGCCGCGGCCCAGCGCGCCCACGCCGCGTCGTCGCCCGGATCGATGAGCGCGCGCCAGCCGCCGGTCTCGACCCACAGGTGCGGCACGAGGAAGACCTTGAGCCCACGCGCATGCGCTTGATGCATCGCGCGGAGCACGTCCTCGCGGTTCTGCTCGAACGGGGCCTCGAAGGTGAGATCAATCCCGCTCGGTTTCAGGTCCCAGACCCGGCCGAACGGCGTGAGGCTGATCCAGGTGGAGCCGAGCGCCTTGGCCTCGTCCATCGCGCGCGCGCTCGCCCGGGTGCCGTAACCCTTGTCGGGGTGGCGGAGGCTCTCGATGGGGCCGATGGTGACGCCGCGGATGCCGCCGCGTGCTTCGTCGGCCCAGCCCGCGGCGCCGCGGGGCGCAGCGACGGGAGCGGCAGCGGCCGTGGTCGCGGAGGCGGCCAGGACGAACAGGCTTGCTGCGGCGAGGTGGGTCCTCACGTTTGGCGAGGGGATATAGCGCGAGAATCCCGACGTGTGGTTTGCTTTCCGCCGCGAGCAGGCGAGCGGAGAGGAAGATCGAGATCATGGACAACGAAACCATCGGCAGCACGCTGGATCAGGTCGCGGATCTCCTGGAGATCGAGGGCGCGAGCGTGTTCCGCGTCCGCGCTTACCGCGGGGCCGCGCGTACGGTCTCCGCGCTCGCCTCGCCCGTGAGCACGTTGCCCGAGAAGGGGCCGGGCTCGCTCGAGGAGCTGCCGGGCATCGGCAAGGACCTCGCCGGCAAGATCCGCGAGCTCGCGGAGACGGGGGAGCTCGCGATGTTGCACGAGCTGAAGTCACGCACGCCGGAGAGCTTGATCCACCTGCTCGAGCTGCCGGGGCTCGGGCCGAAGCGGGCGAAGGCGATCCACGAGGGTCTCGGGATCGACACGATCGAGGAGCTCGAGAAGGCCGCGCGTGAAGGGCGGCTGCGCGCGCTGAAGGGCGTGGGCCCGAAGCTCGAGGCGCAGATCCTGGAGGGGATCGCGGCGCGCGCGGCGCGAGGGAAGCGGATCTCGCTCGCCGAGGCCGAGGCGCAGGTCGAGCCGATCGTGGCGCGGCTGCGCGAGGTGCCGGGCGTGCTGCGGATCGAGGTCGCGGGCAGCTACCGCAGGCGAAGGGACAACGTGGGCGACGTGGACATCCTCGTCGCAGCGGACGTGAGCGTCGCGATCGGGAAGAAGCTCATCGCAGATCCACAAACGGACAAGGTGCTCGCGGACGGCGACACGAAGACGAGCGTGCTCCTGAAGAGCGGGCTGCAGGTGGATCTGCGCGTGGTGCCGGAGGAGACGTTCGGCGCGGCGATGCACTACTTCACGGGGTCGAAGGCGCACAACATCGCGATCCGGACGCTCGGCGTCCGGAAGAAGCTCAAGATCAGCGAGTGGGGCGTGTTCCAGGAGGACAAACGCCTCTCGGGCGAGCGCGAGGAGGACGTGTTCGAGGCGGTGGGGCTCGCCTGGGTGCCGCCGGAGATCCGCGAGGATCGCGGCGAGATCGACGCGGCGCGGGAGGGGAAGCTGCCGAAGCTCGTGGAGCGCGCGGAGCTGCGCGGGGATTTCGTGGCGGGGAAGCCCGACGCCGACGAGCTCGCGGCGATCACCTCGGCGTGGCGGGCGAAGGGCGGCGCCTGGCTGGTCGTGATCGGCGCGCCGCGGAGCGTGATCGAACGAGCACGCGAGCACGCGGGCGTGGAGCTGTTCGCCGGCAGGGTGGTGACGATCGGCGAAGGTGGTTCGATCGGGGCGAGCGAGGAGGAGCTCGCGGAGGTCGACGTCGTGATCGGCGAGATCGACGCGGCGAACCTCGCTGAAAAAGCGCTCACGCAGGCGCTCGTCGCGGCGGTGGAGACGGGGTGCCTCCACGTGCTCGCGCGTCCCTTCGGCGCGGGCAAGCCGCGGCAGTTCGACGTGGAGGCGGTGGCGAAGGCGTGCCGCGAGCGCGGCGTGCTCCTCGGGCTCGACGCGCGCTTTCTCCAGGGCGCCGACGGCTACGCGCGGGCCGTCAAGGAGGCAGGCGCGCGGCTCGCCCTCACGAGCCACGCGCGAAACGTCGAGGAGGTCGAGCTCCTCCGCTACGGCCTCGATCAAGCCCGGCGCGGCTGGTGCGAGGCGAAGGACGTCGCGAACACGCTCTCCGCAGGCGAGCTCCGTACGTTCCTCGCGCGCGGCTGACTCAGTCGCCGAGATCGATCGGCAAGCCGAAGGCCCAGGCGAAGGCGAGGTCCACGCCGAGGGACACGAGCACGACGAGCAGGCACGCGACGGCCCCGAGCACCATCCCGAAGGCGCCCCGCACGGCGCCGACGAGGCCCGTTTCGCGCCGCGTCACCCAGCCCCACGCGATCATCGAGAGCGGCCCGTACCACCACACCGCCGCCCCCCAGGTCGCCGCGTTCCAGGCGCGCGCGCGCCGCTCTTCGGGCAGGCGGCCCTTGTCCCAGCGCTGCACCGCGTAGGGCAAGGCGATCCCGAGGGCGAACTGGAGCAGGAGTCGAACGAGCTGCATGCGAACGCGGGGCGGGGCCCATGCTAGCCGAGCCCCGGGCCGTCTGGGGCGGCCTCTCGATGCCGCGCGAGGCGGAGGCGCGGACACGTACTGCTTTGACCCCAAACCCCCTGGCAAGAGCGACCGAACAGGCGTAGAGGGGAGATCCGCCCTGCGAATAGGGGAGGGGGCCCGAGGCCTCCAAGCGCGAGGGCGGACAGGAATCGACCATGACGACGACCGCGCCCAGCGACATTCGCAACGTTGCACTGATCGGCCACAAGGGAGCCGGCAAGACGTCGCTCGCCGAGGCCATGCTCTTCGTGGCGAAGGCGACGCCCAAGCTCGGGAAAGTGGACGACAAGTCGAGCATCCTCGACGACTCGGCCGAGGAGAAGGACCACGCCTGCTCGTTCGAAGCGAGCGTCGCCTACCTGCACTGGAACGGCAAGAAGGTGAACGTCGTCGACACGCCCGGCGAGGGCAGCTTCCTCGCCGAGACGCGCCTCGCGCTCGGCGCGGTGGACGCGGCGGTCCTCGTCGTGAGCGGCAAGGACGGCGTGCAGCCGATCACCGAGCGCGTCTTCGCCTGGGCGCGCGCGCAAGGCCTGCCGATCCTCGTGGTCGTGACGAAGGTGGACGCGGAGAACGCGCAGCCGGACGAGGTCGTCGCCGAGATCAAGGCGCGCCTGAAGGCGCCGCTCGCGGTGATGGAGCACCACGTGGGCGAGGGCCTCGACTACCAGGGCGTCGTCGCGCTGCGCACGAAGAAGGCGTGGCTCGGCAAGCCCGAGGCGCCGAACGCGATCACGCCGGGCCCGGTGTCCGGTGACCTCGCGGGCGCGCTCGAGACGGGCCGCGGCAGGCTCGTCGACGACGTCGCCGGGACGACCGACGAGCTCACCGAGAAGTACCTGACCGAGGGTGATCTCACGCAGGAGGAGCTCGATCAGGGCCTGCGCGACGCCGTGCGCGAGGGCAAGGTCGTCCCCGTCTACTTCGCCTCCGGCACGCGGCCGAGCGGCATCGCGGCGCTGCTCGACGGCATCGTGGAGCTCGTCCCGCCGCCCACGGCGCACTCCATGTGGAAGGGCACGGTCCCCGGCGGCAAGCTCGGACAGGCGCCCGCCGCCGCCGAGCGGCCGAGCTCGACCGACGCGCCGACGGCGGTCTTCGTCTTCAAGACGTCGATCGATCCCCACGCGGGTCGCACCTCGTTCGCGCGTGTCCTCTCCGGCACGCTCAAGCCCGACAGCTCGATGCTCAACGCGTCGACGGGCAACGCTGAGAAGGTCGGCAAGATCTTCAACGTCGTCGGCAAGGACGCGAAGGCCGTCGACGAGGTGAAGGCGGGCGACATCGTCGCGCTCGCGAAGCTGAAGACGACGCTGAGCGGACACACGCTCTGCGACGACAAGCACCCCTTCCTGTTCACGGCGCCGGAGCTGCCGCCCGCGCTCTTCTCGCGTGGCGTGAAGTTCGAGGGCAAGGGCGCCGAGGACAAGGTGAGCACGGCGCTCTACAAGCTGACGGAGGAGGATCCGGGCCTCAGCGTGTCGATCGAGGAGACGACGCGCGAGCTCGTGGTGAGCGGCCTCGGCTCGTTGCACCTCGAGATCACGGTCGAGCGCATCCGCCGCCGCGTGGGCATCGACGCGCGCCTCGGCGCGCCGCACATCGCCTACAAGGAGACGATCACGAAGCGCGTCGCGGGCGTCGAGGGCAAACACAAGAAGCAGACGGGCGGCCACGGCCAGTTCGGCGTCTGTTACATCGACATGGAGCCCGTGGAGCGCGGCGGCGGCTTCGTCTTCGAGGACGCGGTCGTCGGCGGCGCGATCCCGCGTCAGTTCATCCCTTCGGTCGAGAAGGGCATCGTGAAGTCGATGGCGAAGGGCTTCCTCGCCGGCTTCCCGATGGTCGACGTGAAGGTGCGCCTCTACGACGGCAAGTACCACGACGTGGACTCGTCCGACGCGGCCTTCCAGATGGCCGGCAGCAAGGCCTTCAAGGCCGCCGCGGCGCAGGCAGGCGCGGTCTTGCTCGAGCCGGTCGTGAAGATGCAGGTCGTCGCGCCGAGCGTGGCGACGGGTGACGTCATCGGCGACATCAACAGCCGCCGCGGCCGCATCCTCGGCACGGACACGGTCGAGGATCAGACGATCGTCAACGCGTACGTCCCGCTCTCCGAGGTGCTCGAGTACGAGTCGAAGCTGAAGAGCATGACGCAAGGCAAGGGCACGTTCTCGATGAGCGTCGACCACCTCGCGATCTGCCCGCCGATGATCCAGGACAAGGTCATCAAGGACAGCGGCTTCAAGGTCACGGAAGAGGAAGACTGATCTCGAAGCGCCGTCGCTTCCGCGCGCTCCGGTTCCGCGTCGCCGCCGCAGGTTACGTCCTGCGGCGCATGGGACCTCCGCTCCTCTACGCGGCCCTCTACCTCATCGTCGCCACGCTCGTGCTGCGCTGGGATCTCCGGCGCGGCGGCGAGGTGTTGCCCGACTTCACCGAGACCGTCTGGTCGCTCTGGACGTTGCTCGTCTTCGAGCCGACCGAGCCTTTCCCTCACACGCCCGTCGCGCGCGCCGTCTTCTGGTTGACCCCGCTCGCGGGCCTCTTCCTGCTCGCGCAGGGCGTCTTCAAGATCGGCGCGTCGCTCTTCGACCTGGCGACGCGAAGAGAGGTGTGGACCTCGATCATGACCGACATGATGAGCGGGCACGTCGTGGTGTGCGGCGTGGGGCACGTGGGCTACCGCGTGATCGAGGAGCTCTGCCGCCTCGGCGAGGACGTGGTGGCGATCGAGCAGAACGACACGAAGGGCTTCCTCGAAGCGGTGCGCGAGAAGGGGATCCCCGTGCACATCGGCGACGCGCGCCGCGACGAGCTGCTCGTGAAGGTCGGCGCCAAGCGCGCGAAGGCCGTCGTGTGCGCGACGAGCGACGACCTCGCGAACCTCGAGATCGCGCTCGACGCGAAGCGCATGAACCCGAACGTGCGCGTGGTGATGCGCATGTTCGATCAGAGGCTCGCGGGCAAGGTCGGCGGCGCGCTCGGGCTCGATCAGTCGTTCTCGACGAGCGCGCTCTCCGCGCCGCTCATCGCGATCCAGGCGACGTACGAGGGCGTGCGCGCCGCGTACCGGCTCGACGACGTCGTGCGCGTGACGGCCGAAGTCACGGTGTCCGCGTCACGCGCCGAGGCGACGGTGATGGACCTCGAAGAGCGCTTGCCTTGTCGCATCGTGAGCCGCCGCAAGCACCCCGACGAGAGCTTCTCCCCCGTGCGACCGCGTGACGTCGTCCACGCGGGCGACACGCTCGTCGTCGACACGGCCGCCGTCGATCTGCCGGCCGTCCGTTTTCAGCTCGGTTGAGCTCGTTTCTCTTCGAGCACGGACCTCTCGGGCGCAAACGACACGCGCAGCGCCATCGCCGCGATCGCGCCGCCGAGGATCGGGCCGAGCACGAACACCCAGAGCTGATCGAGCGCGACGCCGCCCGCACAAAACGCCGCGCCGATCGCGCGCGCCGGATGCGCGGGTAGACCCGTCACGGGCATGCCCACGAGGTGCACGAGCGTGACGCCGAGCCCACCCGCGAGCGCTGTGAGCGTGTTCTGCGCCGCCGGGCGCGCGCGTGACGTCGACCCGAGCAGCACGAACGCGAGGATCGCCGAGAGCCCGATCTCCACGGCGAGCGCGGCGTTCGCTCCGTAAAACCCCGGCGAGTGGCGGCCGAATCCACCGGCGAGCGCCTCGAGGACGAGAGGCGCCCCGCCCGGCCTGCCTCGCGCGATCGTCACGGCGAGCCCAACACCCGCGGTCGCACCGGCGATCTGCGCCGCGATGTACGGCAACACCTCGCGCGCCGGCAGCCGCCCGGCGAGCGCGGCCGCCACCGTCACGGCCGGGTTCAGGTGCGCCCCGCTCGAGGGCCCGAGCGCGAGCGCCGCCGCGGCGAAGGCGATCCCGAACGCGAACGCGATCCCGATCGTCCCGAGCGCCGCCCCTCCCACCGCCGCCGCGCCGCAGCCCGCGAAGACCACGATGAACGTACCGATCCCCTCGGCCCAAGCTCGTCGCATGCCCGCGCCTCCTTCGTCCCCCAAGCGTAACCCGAGGGCGAAAGGAGTTCCCGCCGCCCGCGATTTCAGCTCGCCGGGTGGCCTCCGGCCCACCAGGACTCGGCGAGCGAAGCGTCCTCGACGGTGTCGATCTCCATGTACCCGCCGTGGGTGTCCACGCGGTGCATCACCTCGCCCCGCTCGAGCATGTGCTGGAGCAGGTCGATCAAGTACGCCTTCTCGAACGTGCGTCCCTCGCGGAACACGCCCTCCGGGTGCGCAGCCTTCGCCTCGTCGTGGGCGCGCACGAACCGCTGCGCTCCTTCGGCGGACAGCTTCATCACGCCGATGAACTCCCCTGCCGCTCGCTCCGAGTCGATCCGCCGCGACAGCTCCACGACCCGCCTGTCCTCGGCGCGCATCTTCTCCGCGTCGGTCTCCGGGTGCTGCGAGCGGCCCTGGTAGCGCCTTCGCCAGTCCGTGTCGCAGGCGAGCGTGATGTCCCAGGGCGCGCGCACCAGGTCGGCGACGATCTGGGGGCGGTAGACGATGTCCGCGTACGTGGAGACGAAGCCCTCGGCGAGGTGCTCGCGGGCGCAGAGGAGCGAGGCGAGGATGTTGTTGTGCTCCCAGCGCGTGTTCTCGATGTAGGTGAGGTCGGGGTAACGCGCCTGGATGACCTCGGCCTTGTAGCCGCAGATGAAGATGATGTCCTCGCGGGAGAAGCCGCCGGCGGCGAGCGCCTCGAGGATGCCGTCGAGCATCGGGCGTCCCAGGACGGGGACCAGGGTCTTCGGGATCTCTTCGGTCAGGTGGCGGAGGCGGCTGCCGCGGCCCGCGCCGATGATGATGGCCTTCACGGGGCGGCTCGTTAGCACGCCTTCGGGGCGGCGTCGTGACCACACAAAAAGCCGCGAGCGGCCCCGGAAGACCGGCAGGCCGCTCGCGCGATGGGGGGATGTGTGGCCGATCAGGCGTCGTTCGCGCAGGCGCTGACGGCGGGGCCGCACTGCGCCGGATCCTGCATGCAGGCAAGGCAGTCGGCGCTCGGCGCCTGATCCTTGCAGTAGCTCTCGGCGCAGACGGCCTCGCAGGTGCCCATCGACGCGCAGACGCAGGCGAGCTGCGCGCTGAAGAGCTCGGACGCGGTCTTGCCATCGGCCGTGTCGCAGAAGGAGAGCGTCGTGTCCGTGGTGGCCTCGGCGCAGGACTCGGTGCACACCGTCATGCCGCCGCCCGCGCCACCCGCGCCACCCATGCCGCCCGCGCCGCCCATGCCGCCCGTGCCGCCGGCGCCGCCGACGCCCGGACCCGCGCCGCCGTCACCGCCGGCGCCGCCGCTGCCGGGGTTGCCATCGACGATCACGCAGGCGGGCAACGCAAAACAAGCCACTGCACCAAGCATCGCAAAGAATCGCATCTTCATTCGAGTTCCTCCCAGGTACACACCCGAGTTCGACAAGGACGTGCCGAGGCTAGCAGAGCTCTCCGTCGGGGCCAACCAGGGGGCATGGGACCACGACGGAGCCGAGCGAGGTTTCGGACGCAAGCAAGCCAAAAGGCGAGCCTCACGCGCGAACGGGCTCGGGTCCCCGATCGGCGCTCGGCCAAAGGGCTTGGACGGCAGAGCCAGGCGCGCATTCAAGCCCCCGCGCGAAAAGGCGCGCGGCACGTGAGGTGGTTTCCACGCTTCCCACCCGGGCGCGGTTCACGGTCAGACCGAAAGATGACCCTCCCGTGACGGTGCGCGCACCCGACCTCGCCTACGACCAGGGGATGGCAATCGTGTTGTTCTTCGTCGGGCACTGGATGCTCTCCATATTTTGCCAGACGTTTTTCCTTCACCGCTATGCCTCCCACCGCATGTTCACGATGAGCAAGGGCTGGGAGCGCTTCTTTTACCTGCTCACGTTCGTCTCCCAGGGCTCCTCGTTCCTCGTCCCGCGGGCCTACGCGATCCTGCACAGGCACCACCACGCCTACAGCGACACCGAGCGCGACCCGCATTCGCCGCGCCACACCGGCAATCCTTTTGCGATGATGTGGGGGACGAAGAAGCGTTATCACGACATCGCCTATCGCATCGAGACGCCCGAGCCGAAGTTCGACGGCGGTTATCCCGAGTGGGAGCTCGTCGATCGTCTCGGCGGCGACTGGCCCGCCCGGATCGCCTGGGGAGCGGCGTACGTGGCCTTTTATCTCGTGTTCGCGACCGCCTGGTGGCAGTTCCTGCTCCTGCCCGCGCATTTCTTGATGGGCGTCGTCCACGGCGCCATCGTGAACTGGTGCGGTCACCGGTATGGTTATCGGAATTTCGATATCAAGGACGACTCGCGCAATACGCTGCCCTTCGACTTCCTGACGATGGGCGAGCTCTTCCAGAACAACCACCACAGGTTCGGCCAGGCCCCGAACTTCGCCGTGCGCGCCTGGGAGCTCGATCCCACGTGGCCCGTGATCCGGCTGCTCGCCTTCCTGAAGGTCATCGACCTCGGCGCGCACCCCCAGGTCGGCCGCTACGAGCCGGCTCCGGCAGCGTCGGCCATCATCGATACAGCTTCGTGAACGCGTCGCGCAGGTTCGTCGGCGAGAGCGCGTCCTTGCGCCGGTGGAACTCCGGCAATGCCGCCTGATAGGCCTCGTCGAGGCGCAAGATCGAGCCCTGGAAGCCCGGCGCGAAGATCGGCGCCGTCGCCGCCCCGAGCTCGAGGACGTCCTGGTATTGCCCACGCTCCTCGAGGATCTGCGCCGAGAGCCCGTACATGAGCAGCCCGCCCGGGATCGCGCCGAGCGCCGTCGTCGCCACCGCCGGATAACAGAGCCGCACCGTCCGCGCCCCGAACCGGTCGTGAATCTCTTGCATCGTCTGGCGCTGGAGCTTCTTCGCCCCCGCGAGCGGGCCCATCGCATAAACCGGGTCGTCGGGCTCGAAGTCGTAATCGCAGAACGCGACCACGCTCTCGCCCCGCGCGACGAGGCCCGCCGCGGCGAGCGGCTCGGCCCAGAGCAAGGACGACGTGCCCATGAACCGGTTCGTCCGCTCGATGTCCGTGTCCGTCGCGACCTCGACCTCCACGAGCCCCACGCGCCGGATGTTCTCCGGTCGGCTGAAATCCGGGACCTGAAGGATCGGGTCGAACGCGACGTCGATGTCCTTCACGTTCGTCGGGCCGTGCTCGGCGTACCGCTTCGTCGCGCCCGCCGCGATGCCGTTGACGAGGTGCACGGCGCGGTACCGGCCGCGGAGCGCCGCGACGACCTCCTCCACCGTCTCGGGCTTCGTCGCGTCCGCGTTCCAGAACCGCGCCGTGAGCCCCTCGGCCTCCGCCGCCTCCACGATCGCCGCGACGTGGTGGCCGCCGATCTGCATCTTCTCGCTGTCGTAGTGCACGCCGAAGACGGCCGCCCGTTCGCCGAAGAGGAGCTGCACCGCGAGCGCGCGCGTGAGCCCGTTCGAGCCGCCGAGGATGACGACGGCCGTGTCCTTCGCGAGGCCCGCGCCGCGCGGCCTGAGCTCGGCGCGCTGCGCGGCGAGCAGCTCGCGCGCGACACGAAGGCCGTCCTGGGCCAGCGCTTGGACGATGGAGCGGCGATCGGTGCCGCCGAGCGGGAGCTTGCGGAAGACCTCGAGTTCCATGTCCGTAGCCTCTTACCATGGTAAAGAGCGCCGTGGTGAAGACGGTCCTGTTGACGGGTGGCACCGGGTTCATCGGGCGGCGCCTCACGGAGGCGCTCCTCGGGCGCGGGGACCGCGTGACAGTGCTCACGCGTGATCCGAGCCGCGCGCAGAGCAAGCTGCCCCGGGGCGCGACCGCCGCCGCGTGGGACCCCGCGCACGAGGGGCCCTGGCTCGACGAGATCGGGCGCGCCTCGGCCGTCGTGCACCTCGCCGGCGAGAACGTGGCGCAACGCTGGACGGACGAGTCGCGCCGCGTGATCGTCGCGAGCCGCGTCGAGTCGACCCGCCTCGTCGTGGAAGGCATCCGCCGCGCCGAGAAGAAGCCCGAGGTCTTCGTGTGCGCGTCCGCCGTCGGGTACTACGGCCCGCGGTCGCCCGACGAGGCGCTCGACGAGCGCGGAAGCCGCGGCGACGGGTTCCTCGCGGACGTGGTCGAGCGCTGGGAGGCCGAAGCCGCGAAGGCCGAGGCGCTCGGCGTGCGCACGGTGATGCTCCGGATCGGCGTCGTGCTCGGCGAGGGCGGCGGCGCGCTCGAGAGGATGATCCTGCCCTTCAAGATGTTCGCAGGGGGGCCGATCGCGCCGGGCACGCAGGTGATCGCGTGGGTGCACGCAGAGGACGTCGTGGGCCTCGCGCTGCTCGCGCTCGACGACACGCGCGCGCGTGGCCCGATCAACGTCGTGTCGCCCGAGCCCGCGACGAGCAAGGAGCTCGCCTCCGCGATCGGCCACGTGATGCGCAGGCCCGCGTGGTTCACGACGCCAAAGGTCGCGATCGAGGTCGCGCTCGGGCGCGAGGCGGCGATGGTCGTGACGACGGGGCAACGCGTGGTGCCGAGGCGCGCCGAGGAGCTCGGCTACGTGTTCCAGTACCCGTCGCTCGTCCCGGCGCTCGCGTCGATCTTGAAGCCGTAGTCGGCCCTCGCGCTTCGCCGGGGAGTTGATCGTTCGTCGATCCCGTCTCCCCGGCGAAGCGCCTCAAAAGACGCCGGCCACCGGGAGTCGCCGAAAGGTCGACCTTGTCGAGCAGCAACTTCCCGGGGGCCGGGACGGCCTAGTGAGACGCTCCCCCCGAAGCGCGCCGTCCACGAGTCCATGAATAGGCCATCTTCGTCTCCAGATCGCTCGGGACGAGTTGGAATCCCGTGTCCGGTCTCGACCTGACTTCCCTTACGAGAGGTACGCGTACACTGGAATCCAAGGGCCGGTAGCGCCTGTTTCCAGGGCGAAATCAGCCGATCCCGCGGCTGCGGAGGACCTCGCGGACGGCCGATTGCGCCGCACCCGAGAGCCCTGGCAGGGCCGACTTTGCGACGTCGACGAACTTCGCGCCGCGCGCCCTTTTCAAGGCTTCGAGCGCCGCCTGACGCTCCTCGCGGCCGTCGTGCTCGATGACGCTGAGGAGCATCTCGGCCGCCTCGAGCGTGTCGATCCGCGCGAGCGCCTTCACCGCGGAGGCGCGCACCGTGGAGCTCTGCGACTCGCGGTAGATACGCGCGAGCGGATCGAAGGCGTGCGGGAAGCGCAGCTCTTCGAGGGCCTTGGCCGCCTCCTGGATCACGCCGCCGTCACCATCGACGAGCGCCTCGCGCAGCGTGATGAACGTGCGCTTGTACAGGAACCGCGAGAGCGCGCGGACCACGGCGATCCGCACCTCGCGCTCGGGCCTGCGGAAGAGGTGCTCGAGCGGCGAGAGGATCGTGTAGAGCTCGACCAGCGCGAGCTGCTCGGCGAGCGTGACGTAGAGCCCGCTCTGCGCCGTGCGTCCCGGCGAAGCCTCCTCCTCGGCCTCGATCGCGAGCGCCGTGAGCCGCGCGAGCATGGCGCGCCTGCGCGTGACCTCCGACCACGCGGAAGGATCGAGCACGACGTCGCCCGCGGCCTGGCTCGCGCTGCCTCGTTGCTCCCACTCGACGAGGTCGACGTGCCAGACCTCGGGGAAGCCGACCTCGTGGCGCAGGTGCGCGGGCAAGGGCTGGCTCTCGATGCGGAGGTCCTGCGCTTCGGTGTACCGCTTGCGCGCGTTCGTGTAGTGCTTGCGCCGCGCCTCCTCCAGGTCGAGCGCGGCGAGCTTGTCGTACACCGCGCCGACCTTGCCGTATTGCCCCGCCTCGCCGAGCGCGATCACCGCCGCGAGCAGCGCGTTCTCCGCGATCGACGGCGGCGCGCCGCGCGCGTTCGACGCCTCGGCCACCTCCTGCCAGAGCCGCGCCTGCGCCAGCGTGCCGAAGTTCGCCACGGCCGGCAGACCCTCCTTGCGCGCGTAGGCGCTCATCTCGCGCGCGAGCGTGGCCGCGGCCGAGACCTCCTTCTGCTTCTCGGCCGCGGAGAGCGCCTCCTCGTACGACTGCAGCGCGTAGTACCGGAGGTGATCCTCGCGCAGGATGCGGATCACGTTCACGAAGCCCTCGAGCACGTGCTCGAACTCGCCGCTCTCCCGGCCGATCGCGATGAGCACCTGGTAGCAGTCGAACGCGCGCTCGCGCTGGCCGATCGTCTCGTAGCGATCCGCCGCCTCCTCGAGGAGGTGCACCGCCGCGACCACGGCCTCGCGCGCCGCCGCGGGCTCGCCCGTGCGCGTGGACGTGCGCGCGAGGTTGAAGCGCGCGAGCCCCGCCGCGTAGAAATCCCCGCCCGACGCGCCGAGGATCTGCGAGAGGCGCGACCAGAGCGCGCGCGCTCGATACAGATCGCCGCCCCGCTCCCGTGCGATCGCCGCCTGCGCCACGAGGCCCGCCGACTCGTACTCGTCCGCGGCCTTCGCGTAGAGCGCCTGCTTGCGCGAGGCGTCCTCGGCGCGATCCGCCCACGCGAGGTAGGTGCGCGCGCGATCGATCACCGGCACGCGCCCGCTCGTCACGAGGTCGCGTTGCCCCTTCTCGCTGCCCGTGTACCAGTCGAGCGTGAGCGCGCCGCGCATGTCGCCGATCGCGACGAGCACCTCGCGCAGGTCACGCACCGCGGCGGCGTACTCCTCCTCGCGCGCGATCGTCTGACCGAGCGCCGCCACGAGCGCGTGCCTGGCGCGCCCGAGGTCGCCCCGCGCGTTCGCCATCCGCGCCTCTTCGCGCAGATCCGCGACCGGACGACCGCTCACGCCGCGGCCCCCTTCGCCGCGCCCTTGCCCTCGTCTTCCCCGGAAGACGCCGTCGTCTGATCGAGGATCGATCGCGCCGCGTTCGCGCGCGCCGAGCCGCTCGACAGGGTCGCGTGGTCGACGACCCAGTGCGTGTCGAGCAGGTCGAGGTAGTCGAGGTCGAGCTTGCCGCCCGAGGGCAGGATGAACACGGCCGCGATGTGCGCCGAGCGCCGCACCGCCTGCACCATCTCCCGCGGGATGTAGAGCGCCGCGTGCGTGAAGAGGTGCACGACGGGCGTGCGTGGATCGCGGTGCTTGTGGAGGTCGAGCTCCGTCGCGAGCTCCGCGAACACACGCGCGGGGTTCCTCCCTCGCTCACCCTTGAACGAGAGCACATGCGCCGTCGGCAGCTTGTCGCCGTGCGCCCGGTGAATCTCGTAGAGCCGCGCGTCGAAGAAGCGGAACGCGACGTCCTCGCCCTCGAGCAGGAGCTTCTTCGCGGTCGCGATCGCCATCCCGCGCGCAAATGTCTGCCGGTCGCCGCGCATCGAGGCCGACGCGTCGACGAGCAGGTAGTGCACCCGCCGCTGCTCGTCGCGGCTCTGCTCGCGCGCGTAGTAGAGCACCTCGTTGTCGAGCAACCTGCGCGCGAGCTCGAGGTCGTCCCACGCGAGCTCCGTGAGCACGAGCCCGTCGATCGATCCACGCGTCCCGATCCCCGAGTAGCCGTGCGCCGCCGTCGTCCCAGCCGCGGGGCGCGTCTTCGTCTCCAGCACGCTCGGCAGGATCTCCAGCGAGAAGTTCACGATGTCGTTCGCCTCCGGCGACTCCAGCGCCGCGAGAAGATCGACCTGCGTGAGCGCGCCGCCCGCGCCATCGGCGCCGAGCATGCCGAAGAGCCGCAGCGTGTCGAGGTCGAGCGCGTCCGTCATCGTCAGCACGAAGAGCCGCGAGACCTCCAGCGCCGCGAGCGCCGACGCCTCGAAGCCACGCCGCGCCGTGGAGAAGAGCTGCGGGAGCTGTTGATCGATCCGTTCGAAGAGCGACGCATCCATCGGCACCGTCGCGCGGTACGCCGGCGGCACGTTCACGCGCGACGCCACGGCGCCGAGCAGCCGCGAGAGCAGCACGATGACGAGGTCGTCGCTCATCTTGAGCTCGGGCGCGCGCCGCGCCGCCTCGCTCTGCCCGAGCTCCTCGAGCACGCGCCGGTAGCTGTCGAGCAGCCGCAAGAGATCGGGCATGCCCCGCGCGATGGACGCCGGCTCCACGCGCGGGCCGAGCTCCACGTGATCACGCGACGTCGCGAAGAGCAGCCCCACGTCGTGCACGAGCGCGAAGGGCAAGACGACGCCGAGCCGCCCGAGCCCCTCGTGCCACTTCACCGCCCGGAGCGCGAGCACGGTGCTCCCAGGGCGCACCTGGGACAAGGCGAGGGAGCCGAGCGGCCCCGTCACCGACGTTTCGCCGAGGAGATGGTCCGGGACCGGCACGGGCAGACAACCTAGCAGGGGTTTGGGGCGTAGGGCGCCAAAGGCGAGCCGAAGCCCCAACCGTCGACCGCAGGGGCCTCGCGAGACTATCCTTCGGCGCTTTGCACCTCCTCGATGTGATCTCCGCGGCCGACGAGGCCCTCCTCCGCGCCGCCCACGGCTCGCCCGCCTGGGCCACGCCCCTCTTCGTCGCCGTCACCGTCGTCGGCGGCGGCTGGGGCATGTTCGGGCTCGTCCCCTTCCTCGTGCGCGAAGAGACCCGCGCCACGACGGCGCGCCTCATCGCCGCCCTCGTCGCCACGAGCGCGCTCGTCTCCACCGTGAAGGCCCTCGTCGGCCGCGCCCGCCCTTGCGACGTGCTCGCCGCCTGCGAGCCCGTCTTCATCAGCTCCCCGGGCGGACACTCCTTCCCGAGTGGACACGCCGCCGGCTCGTTCGCCTTCGCGGCCTTCGTCGCGTCCGCGTGGCCTCGCTTCGCCGTCCCCGCGTTCGTCTTCGCCGCGCTCGTCGCCTGGTCGCGTTGTTTCCTCGGCGTGCACTACCCGAGCGACATCCTCGCGGGCGCGCTCGTCGGCACGTCGATCGGCTTGCTCGTCGCGCGTTACGGCCCGCGCTTCGAGCTCAAAGGTTCATCACGCAGCGGAACCCGATCACCGGCGTCGTCGCGTCCGGCACCTGGTGGAACCGCATCGCAGGATTGAGCCACAGCAACACGCCGCCGTTGAAGCCGCCGCCGCGGATCGCCTTCCGATCACCCGCGGGCGCGCCCTTCGGGTTGATCTCCTCCTCGGCCTTGTACGTCTCGTACCAGTCCGCGGTCCACTCCCACACGTTGCCCACGAAGTCGTCCGCGCCGAAGCGCGTCTTGCCCTTCGGGAAGCTGCCCACCGGCGCCGTGCCCGCGTAGCCGTCGTCGATGTCGTAGAGCGTGCCCGTGAGCTTGAGGCCCTGCGCCTTCTCCCACGCCGCCCACTCCTTGCCGCCCGCGTTCATGTGCCCCGCCGCGGCGTCGTCGTCGCCCCAGGGGAACTTGCGCCCGTCGGAGCCACGCGCCGCGTACTCCCACTCCGCCTCCGTGGGCAGGCGCTTCTTGCGCCACTTGCAGTACCCGTCGGCCTGGAACCAGCTCACGCAGTTGACCGGGTGGCTCTCGCGGCCCGCCTTGCCGAACGTGCAGAGCTCCGCGTATGCCTCGCGCTTCTTCTCGTGCTCCTCGTCCGTGCTGCCCGCGACCTTCGGCCAGTTCGGCGCGGCCTCCGGGCGCTTGCATTCGCCCTGGTCCGAGCACTCCTTGTACTCGGCCGCCGTCACCTCGTGCAGGTCGACGCAGAACGTGTCGAGGATGACCTTGTGCGCCGGTTGCCACAGCTTGAACGACGGTTCGTCCGAGCCCATGAAGAACTTGCCGCCCGGCACGAGCACCATCCCCGCCGGGCACTCCGTCGGCCGCGCCGCCGTCGCCATCACCGACGCGCTCGCGCTCGGCAGAGCGCTCGCCACGGGCGCGCTCGATCCCACCGTAGGCGTGTTGCCCGCGGGCTTCGTGAACATCTTGTACGCCGCGAAGCTCCCGCCGAGCAGCGCGATCGCCGCGACGGCCGCGAACGCCATCAGCCCCTTGCCTTGATCCGCGACCGGCGCGCGGTCCGTGTTGCTCGTCGCCATCGGCACAGGGCCGGTGAACGGCGCTTGCGGCGCGTTCTGCGTCGGCCCCGGCAGCGCCGGCAAGGACGGCGCTCCCTCCATCATCGCCGTCCCGCCGCTCGGGCGCGGCAGCGTCTCCTGCAGCGGGCCCGGCATGCTCGCGCGTGACGCGCTCCTGCCGCCCGGCGACGACGTGATCGACGACGACACGCCGCTCGTCGTCCCCGGGTTCCACGCGATGTCCGGGAACACCGCCTCGTGCAGCGCGGCCCAGAAGCGGCCCATCGACGGATACCGATCGGTCGGCGCGACCGCGAGCGCCTTCTCGAACACCGCCTCGACCTCGGGCGAGACGGGCACGCCGAGCGTGCGCGGCGTCGGCCTGCGGGTCGGATCGCGGCTCGCGACCGCGAACTGGATGAAGTCGTCCCCCTCGAACGCCGGGATCCCGCCGCGCAGCACCTCGACCACGATGAGCGCCATCGCGAACACGTCGGTCCACGGCCCCGTCGCGCCGTACGATCGGCTGAACTGCTCGGGCGCCCCGTAGTTCGGGGTGAACGCCGTGATCTCCTTGCCCGTCTGCGCGAGCTCGGCCGTCGCCGCCGCGTGATCGGCCATCACCTTCGCGATGCCGAAGTCGAGGATCTTCGTGAACGGCGAGGCCCCGCGCGGGTCGCCGATGACGAAGACGTTCGCGGGCTTGATGTCGCGGTGCGCGATGTTCTTCGCGTGCGCGATCTCCAGCGCCACCGCGACCGGCTCGAGCAACGCGAGCGCCTCGTGGATCTCGCGCGGCTTCGCGCCCGCGACGCGCTCCTCGAAGAGCACGTGATCGAGCGTCTTGCCCTCGAGCCACTCGAGCACCATGTACGGGATCCACATCCCGTCCGCGGTCGTGAACTTGCCGATGTCGCGCGCTTGCACGATCGCCGCCGAGCGGCTCGACAGGCTCGCGAGCAGGCGGCCCTCCTGGATGAAGCCGTCGAGCAGCTCGTCGCGCTTGTTCTCGGGCGCCTGCGCGAGGATGCGGAAGCACTTGATCGCGACCGGCTGCTGCCAGATGAGGTGCTCGGCGCGGTAGACGACGCTGAAGCCACCCTCGCCGATCATCGAGTCGATCCGGTATTTCTCGGCGAGGATCGTCCCCGTGATGCCGAGCGGGTCGTTTTGCTGGCTCGTCGTCATGGGCAAACGCTGAGGTGCCTTCGGCTCATTGTTCGCCCGCGACTATACCGCGCTCGGTCCCCGCGTGCGTGATCGGATCGTGATTTCCGTGCTCGGCCGCGCCGAGGACCACCCCGCGCTCCCCGAGGTCCGCGAGCACCTCCGCCGTGCCGCGCAAGACGGCCTCGCCGAGCGGCTCCCCGCGCTCCGCGCACGCCTCCGTCACCGCCTCCCCGAGCCGCGCTCCCCCGACGAGCCGCGCGAGGATCGTGGCCGCGAGCGGCGAGAGCACGAGGCACCGGACCTCGTGCGCCCCGTCCCGGTAGAGCAGGAGGGCCGTGGGTTCTTCCTCGGGCGCGCCCGGCGCGTCCTCCGCCCACCTGTGCACCGCCCACCGGTACGAAACGACGCGCGCCCCAGCCCCGAAACACACCGCCCGATCGAGCGCGAGTGCCGCGCCGCTCGGCTGGCTCGCCGCGGGCGCCGCCGCCACCTCGAACCGTACGACCTCGTAACGTCCTAGATCCGGAATCCACGGCGAAACCGCGGGATCCTCCGCCCAGCGCGGCGCCGCCCAGCCGACGAGCTCGGCCGCCGCGTCGCGCAGGTACGGCGAGCTCGGCAGCGCCTCGTCGAGCCATCGATCGACGGTCGCCTCGAACCGCGCCCCGAGCGCTCGCGCCGTGCGTGGCATCTGCGCCCGCACCGCCGACACGATCCCGCGCCGAACGAGCGACCTGTAAATCCCGACGCGCCCGTCCTCCGGCGGACCCTGCACGACCGCCGCGAACACCTCCGCGACCTCCGCGATCGCGGCCCGCCCCTCCTCCTCTTCAACCACGATCCCGCGCCTCCCACGCCGCGAGCCCTGCCTGGTAGGCCGCCTCCACGCGCGTGACCTCCGCGAGCAGCTCGTCGAGCGGCGGGATCGCGTGATCCCGCTCCAGCACCACCGGCACGGGCCCCGTCCGCTCGACGGTCCACGTGAGCAACGACAGCACCTCGCCCACCACGTCCGCGCCGTGCGTGTCGATGACGAGGTCCGTCCCGGCGCGCTTCTCGTGGCCCGCCACGTGGATCGCGGCCACCCGATCGAGCGGGATCTCCGCGAGGAACACGAGCGGATCCTGCCCATCGTTGATCGCGTTCACGAACACGTTGTTCACGTCGAGCAGGAGCTTCGACCCCGAACGATCGAGCACCTCCGCGAGGAACGCCGCCTCGCCGAGCTCGGGCCTGCCCGGCACGACGTACCGCGTGATGTTCTCGACCACCATCGGCACGCCGAGCCGATCCTCGGCCTCCCGCGCGCGCGAGGCCACGTACTTCGCGGCCCCGACCGTCAGCGGAAGCGGCAAGAGCTCGTGCGCCATCCGCCCTCGTATCCCCGAGAAACACAGGTGATCCGAGTGGAACGGCACGCCGAACCTCCGCGTGAACGCGGCGAGCTCGCGCATGTAGGCGTCATCGAAGGGATCGAGCCCGCCGAGCGACATCGACAGGCCGTGCGAGAGCAGCGGAAAACGCGCGGCGATCCGCTCGAGCGCCGCCGGGATGAACCCGCCCCGGCGCATGTAGTTCTCCGGCGCGACCTCGAAAAAACGCACGGGGCCGAGCGGCGCGTCCGCCTCGACCCGCGCGAGCACGTCGTCGAGGAAGTCGAACCGGAGCCCCAGCCCGACCCCTGTGATCATCGTCCCGAGAGCCACCCTCTACGCGCAGGATCCTTCGCCGCAGGCCGCCTCCGCGCCGGCCTTCTTGGGCGCCGCGGCCTTCTTCGCCGCGGGCTTCGGCGCCGGCGCCGCTGCCTTCGCCGGGGCCGGCGTCGCTGCGGGCGCGGGCGCTGCCGCGGGCGCGGGCGTCGTCGTCGCCGCCGGAGCCGCCGCTTCTTTCGGCGCCTCCGCGGGCGCCGCCGCCGCGTTCGTCGCCCCTGCGGCCTCCGTCCCCGCCGCCTCCTCGGTCTTCTCTGCCGGCGCGGCCTCTGCGGGCGCCTCGGCCTGCGGCTCCTCCGCGGCCTTCACCGGCTCCTGCGTCCCGGCACAACCGGCGATCATCGCGCTCGCGCCGAGCGCCGCGAGGGTCTCGTAAATGCTCTTCGCGTTCATCGTCTGCTCCTCGATCCTTGGTCCACCAACTACGGCCTCCACCCCCTCGCGGTTCCGCTGCCCTGGATCCGCGCCCCTCCCGAGGCCTGCGCGTCGCTCCGTCTACTCTCTGCCCGAAGCCCCCCGGGCGGCAACAAGAAAGGCTTGACACCCGCCCTCGCGCCGCCGTGCTCCTTGACCACGCGCCTCGCGCGGCCGCCATCCGCCCTCGTTACATCCCTCGGGTCCGGGTCGCCCGTCTGGACGTGCAGGGTCCGACCTGCACAGCCCTCGTGGCCCGCAGCGTGCACCGGGACGCACCAAAGGCGAGGCTCGTTCCCGGCAACGCGCCTCGATCCATAGCTGAGGAGGAAGCAATGACCACCGGACGAATCGTGGCGGCCGTGCTCGCTTTCGCCGCTCTGGGAGCGCCGACGTTGGCTCACGCGCAGAACAACCAGGGAGGCATGCCTCCTGCCGATGAACCCGTCATCCAGAGGGTCCCGCGGCCGCAGTCGTTCTCCGTGGAAGGCGGCGCCGGTGTCGTCGGCTTCCTCGGCGGCGTCGGCAGCCTCGGCGTCGGCTGGAACGTGCGTATCACGGGCGCGATCAACGATCGCTGGGCCCTCGAGGGCAACTACCTCGGCAGCGCCAACACCCGCGCCGACACGCGCGACTCGCTCGTGATGACCTCCCTCGACGCGGGCCTCCGCTACAACCTCGCCGCCGCCAACGCTCTGCCGCTGCAGCCCTTCGTCGTCGGCGGCGTCGGTTACGCCGGCTTCGCGGGCAACTACGGCGACGCCTTCACGCTCGTCGTGCCCGTCGGCGTGGGCGCCGACCGCTTGCTCACCGAGAACATCAAGGTCGGCGCGCGCTTCAACTACCGCCCGGCGTTCTTCGACAACCTGGGCTCGCCCATCACGCCTGCCGGCGACGAGCCCGGCGCCGACACCTGGAGCCTCCTGGCGCAGGTCGGCGGCGGCTTCTGAGCGCCTGAACGACCAAGAGGCGGACCCCGCGGGCGTCCGCCTCATTTCGTCCAGGACGCACGTCCCGTCGACGCCACGATCCGCCGCGCGAGCGCGCGAACGGTCAGCGGCGCCGAGCCCTCCACTTTGTTGTTCACCAGCACCATGAGGCTCCGCCCCTCGTGGGCGCAGCGCTTCGCGACCTCGACGACGTCGCCGCGGCTCTCCTCGTCGGGGGAGACGATCTTGTCGAACGGCGCGCAGATCCGCCTCCTCTCTTCGTATCGCTCGCCGGGCCGGATGGACAGTCGGCACACGACGAGCGGCGCCGTGAGGATCTTCGGCACGGCGAGCTGACGGCCGATCGTGGGCATTCGCTCCCAGAGCCCGAGCACGTGGGTCACCCCGTGTCGCGCGAGCGCGTCGAGGTACGCCCTCGAGAGCAGCTCCGGGTTGCGGAGCTCCACCGCGTAACGAAACGATCGTGGCGCCTCTTCGAAGAACCGATCGAGCCGCTCGGCGAGCTCCGCGGGATCCATCCGCTCCTCGGCGCGTATCGGCGAAAGCACGAGGAGCAACACGCCCACGTTCCGGGAGAAGCTCCGCTCGATCGGCGCGAGCACGTGGTCTTCGAACGCGCGTGGATCGAGGAACGAGCGGGAGCGCTCGCCCGTGTGTGGATCCCGCCGCGCCACGATACCGCTCCACACCTTCATGGCGCAGCCGTACCCGTCGGGCAGATCGTCGCGGTACCGCGCGAGCTCCTCGCTGCGCAGCGGCGCGTAGTAGCTCCGATCGATCCCCACCGTGCGGAAGAGCGGGTTCTGTGCATAGAGGTGGAGCCCGCGGGTCGTGATCTCGCGCTCGGCGATCTCGCGCGGGTAGAAAATTCCGCGCCACCCGGGAAACGTCCAGGTGGACGTCCCGAGGCGGACCTCGGGCGCGAGCTCTCGTGCGAGCGCGCGGTCTGCATCGATCTCGGGGAGCTCGGGCTCTGCCCTCCCCGAGAACAACACGAGCTGCTTCATCGTAACCACCTTGGGCTGGGCGAGCCGCGACGAACCTAGCACGTGATGGTTGTTCCGTCTCGCCGCGGACAAACCCCAGGGTTTGGCGGTGGATTTCAGGTGTGCCGCGCTACGTTCGTATGTAGCTTCTACGGTTCGGCGCCGCCTGACGTGGGCATCGTGCTTTGGTGAACGGACTGTGTTGACTCGTGATAGGGGTGGCATGGTAGCTGCTACCCGCGCGTGCGCGAACGGTCACTTGCAGAGCATGTTGAGACACGTCGCGAGTAACCACGGTTGGACAGACGGCACTCGACGTCGACGTCGGGACCGGCTAGCCTTTCTAGGCCGACGGTCGGCCGCCTTCGAGGTCCCGATGTCGATTGTCAAGACCATCACACCGGCTCCGCCCATGGAAGCCGACTTCGCCACGAGCCGATACAGGATGATCATGGCGGCTCGGTTTACGGTAGGCGGCTTTGCGCGGGAGTGGGGTCACTGCCACCTGCTCGCCAACTATCTCGCCCGTTACGTGAGCGCGAACGAGGGTGACCCCGAGCGTCATGCGACGCTGCTTTCGACGTTCATCAACGAGCTGCTCGAGGTCATCTATCGCAACCACGCGCCCGAGGGGCAGATCGACCTCATCTTCCGCAAGCGAGGCCGGCACGTGGTCCTGCAGCTCACGCTCCCGGTCACCGAGCAGAATCGAGTGTTTTACCGTATGGCCGTGCAGATCGTGAATCAACCCGATCTGAAGAGCTGGTATCGCGCCAGGCTCGAGGAGCCGGCGGAGGGCGAGGATACGATGCTCGGTTTGCTCGAGCTTGCTGCCGTGTACACCTGCACCCTCACCATATCCGAGCCGCCGGGGCAGGACAGGTTGAGCCTCTTCCTCGAGCTGCCCGAGGTGGACGAAATGGGGGAGGTATGAGCAACTCCATCGCTCCCGCGTCTTCTGGTACGCCTTCCTCAGGGGTCCCTCCTTCATGTATGCCCGTGGCGCTCAACATGCGCCTGACGGGCAACGAGGAGCAGGAGGTGACCCTCACGGGGACGCTCCGCCCGTTCGTCGCCGAGGAGATGGCCTCGGTCCGGAGCTCGCTCGAGCAGGCCGCGCGGAGCGCGCGGGGCACGTTGTGCGTGAACTTGAAGCGCCTCAAGTACATGAACAACGTCGCGTTCCTCGAGCTGAACCGCTTCGTGCGGTGGGTGGCTCACGCGCGCCCCGACCTGCGCATCAAGTTCGTCCTTTCGAGCGTCATACCCTGGGCCATACGGAAGTTCCAGGTCATCGCCGAGCTCTATCCGGCCGTCACGATCGAGGTCTATGACAAGGCCCTCTATCCGACCCAGCCGGTGCTCGAGGACGACGAGTTCATCAACGTCCTCCGGATGCAGGAGAAGCTCATCTGGAACCACGAGCAGGACATCCTCGTGCAGCACGGCTTGCGGCCGGGGCTCCGGGTGGCGGACATCTGCTGTGGCCTCGGCTGCTTCGACATCTTCATCCAGCGTGACTTCCGGCCCGAGTATCTCGTCGGGGTCGATCATTCGAGGCCTCTCCTCCGGTATGCCCGTCAGGTGGTATCGGATTACGGCCTGGAGAACATCGAGTATCAATACGGCGACGCCGCGGCGCTCCTCCTCGCGGACAACTCGTTCGACTTCGTGGCTTGCCGGCTATCGCTCCAGATCTTCCACCAGCCCGAGAAGATCCTCCACGAGCTCGTGCGGATATGCCGCCCCGGCGGTCGTATCTACATCACGAACGAGATGCTTTCCTGTATGGTGGGATACCCGAATGAGGAGGTCATCCAGCAGGGGTACAAGAGCTTCCTCCAGGTGAGCCGTCAGGGCGGCGTCGACCTCGACATGGGCCCGAAGGGTCGGTTCCTCCTCCAGGGCGCGGGGCTCGAGGACATCAAGATCAGCCAGATCAACGTCAGCAACACGAACTCCGATCCGAACGACCTCGCGCGCGTGGTCGAGCTCTGGATCCGCGTCGCCTGGCAGTTTGGCGCGGCGGCTGGCGCCGATCCTTCGCTGCACGCCGACGTCGAGAAGGGCCTGCGGGCCCACATGGAGACCATCCTCAGCGACCGCGGTTACGCGGTATGGCCCATCATCGCGGCGTCCGGGCGCAAGCCGTTCCGGACCAGTTGAACCCATGCGCCAAGCGCCTGGCGGGGTCGGCGGATCGATCGCCCAGGCGAACGTCGCCCGGGAAAGGACGCATGTTTCGTGTGGATCCCGGAACGCAGACGGTCTAACGTCGCAAATCTGCCGGAAGCCCCGTGGGCGTTGCCAGGAGATAGGTAGACGTGTCGTCAGACGCTCGTGAGAGTCTCAGGGGAGCGGGAGCCAGCGGCCTGCTCGCGAGATTCAAGAAATTCAACACCAAGTTTCTTCTGGTCACGGGCGTCAGCGTTCTGCTCGGCGCGATCCTCAACATGCTCGTCGCCCGGCAGGGCATCCACAAGCTGAGCCTCGAGGCGACCCGCGAGATCGAGGCGGGCCTCAATATCGCCTACCGCGAGTCGCTGACGAACCACCTCGTCGACACGAGCCAGCACGTCAACTCGAGCTTCCAGCACGCCATCGCCGACATCGAGGTCGTCTCCGACATCGCCCAGACCGTCGCGGATCGGGGCGAGGACATGAACGGCATTCACGCGACGATCTCGGGGATGCCGTATTTCAAGGATCGGTTCACGTTCACGCCTGCGTTTCAGCGGAAGGACAAGGACGGCAAGGAGCAGCCCGCGGGCGGCTGGCTCCAGAACGACGCTGCCGAGCCCGCGGTCATCTCGGCCTGGGGGTACATGCAGAAGGACGGCGCGATCGTGCCCGAGGCGCAGGCGGCGATCGAGAGGTCGGCGTACCTCGACCTCATCATGCCGGCCTTCACGCGGCATGGCGCGCCGAAGCTCCAGATCTACATGGTCGGGCCGCCGGCGCTGCCCTTCGTTCGCCTCGCCCCGTACGCCGACCTCGGCAAGGTCTTCGACGAGCTCTACCCGGGCCATAACGCGACGAACTTCTACGAGTTCTTTTATGCCGGCCTGGTCCCGAGCTGGGAGACGTGGATCAAGGAGCCGGGAGGCGTCAAGGCTCGCAAGAACTACGTGACGATCTTCCCGCCGTACATGGATGCCGGCGGCGGCGGCCTGATCATGACGATCTTCCACCCGGTGTGGTCGAAGGATCGGACGGGCATCGAGGGCGCGTTTGGGGTCGATCTCACGCTGGAGACGCTGATTACGTACATCAAGGACGTGAAGCTCGCGGAGACGGGCTTCGCGTTCCTCGCGCAGGCGAACGGCAACGTCGTCGCGGTGAACGACGAGGGCGTGAAGAAGCTCGGGCTGAAGACGAAGGCCGACAAGCAGGGCCTCGAGCTCTTGCAGCGGTTCTTGAAGGACAGCACCGAGCCCCAGGTCGCGGCGATCGCGCTCCCGAGCGACGGCGCGGTGCACTACCGCGAGGACGTGCAGATCGGCGGCCAGCCGCACATCATGGTGCTGAAGCAGCTCACGACGTTCCAGACGCTGGCGGACGGGAAAATCGCGCCGGAGAACTGGACGCTCGGCTTCGTGGTGCCGAAGAAGGAGATCTACGCGTCTCTGTTCAAGGCGCAGGACGCGATCGAGACGAGCCGGACGAGCATCGTGGCGAGCCAGGCGTTCGTCTCATTTGGCTCGATCCTCGTGCTCATGGCGGGCGTCTTCCTCGTCTCGCGGAAGATGACGGGCACCTTGGTGGCGCTCTCCGAGGGCGCGACGCGTATGCGCCAGGGCGACTACGCCGTGCGCGTGCATGTGACGAGCGAGGACGAGATCGGCCAGCTCACGGGGGCCTTCAACGAGATGGCCGCCGAGATCCAGGCGCACACGAACAACCTCGAGCAGCTCGTCAAGGCGCGCACGGGTGAGCTCGAGGATGCGAACAAGGAGATCATGAGCCTCAACGCCCAGCTCGCGCAGGAGAACCTGCGGCTCGGCGCGGAGCTCAACGTGGCGCGGCAGCTCCAGCTCATGGTGCTCCCGCCCGCGCAGGAGCTGCAGGAGATCAAGGACCTCGACATCGCGGGGTACATGTCGCCTGCGGACGAGGTCGGCGGTGATTATTACGATGTGCTCCGCGGCAACGGCGTCATCAAGATCGGCATCGGCGACGTGACCGGGCACGGCCTCGAGAGCGGCGTGCTCATGTTGATGGTGCAGACCGCGGTCCGTACGCTGCTCGCCAGCAACGAGACGGATCCGATGCGGTTCCTCGGCATCGTCAACAAGGTCATCTACCAGAACATCCAGCGCATCAGCTCGGACAAGAACCTCACGCTATCGCTGATGGACTACAGCGACGGCAAGCTCCGGCTCACGGGTCAGCACGAAGAGGTCATCGTCGTGCGGGTTTCGGGCGAGCTCGAGCGCGTGGACACGACCGGGCTCGGGCTGCCGGTGGGCATGGACGAGGACATCACCGAGTTCCTCGCCAACATGGAGATCGCGCTGGAGTCGGGGGACGTCGTCGTTCTCTTCACGGACGGGGTGACGGAGGCGGAGCGCACCGACACGGCGCAGTATGGCGTCGAGCGGCTATGCGAGGTCATCGCTCAGCACCACAAGAAGACGTCGCAGGAGATCAAGGACGCGATCATCGAAGACCTGATGAGCCACATCGGTACGAACAAGGTCTACGATGACATCACCGTGTTGGTCATCAAGAGGCTATGACGCGTAGGAGACCGGCAACACTATGAGTGAGATCATTGGCGTCTATTCGCTGGACGACTCGTTCAGCGAGCACATGTCGTTGACCCTGTACCCGGATTCGTTCGCGGTGCGGTGGAGCCTCTGCAACCTCACGGCGAACTTCATGGCGGAGTACTTCGCCGAGCTTTTTCCGGACGCGGACAACGACGGGAAGCTCATCAGCCGGGCGGAGGTGAGCGGCGCGGTGAGCTACGTGCTCAACGAGCTCGTGGAGAACGCCGTCAAGTTCAACCGCAGCGGTGACATCAACGTCACGGTCGGGATTGGCAAGGAAGACCTGGTGTGCCTGGTGAGCAACCACATCGCCAACGGCGAGGTCCCTCCGTTGCGGGAGAAGCTCCTCGAGCTCTCGCGTGAGGATCCGGGTGAGCTCTTGCGTCGCCAGGCCGAGGCCAACGCGGAGGACGTCGAGGCGACGGGCTCCGGGCTCGGGTATCTCATCATCATGAGCGATTACGGCGTGAGCCTGGGGTGGAAGCTCGATCCGGTCTCAGCGCAGAACACTTGCATCAGGACGATGGCGCGGCTGCCCATCTTGAAGGAAAGGGCTAGAATGGAAATCAAAGGTGGTAACTATCGAGTCTGGTACGATCCCGCGGAGGTCACGGTCTACTTCGAGGGTATCCTGCGCCTCGGCGGGCCGCAGGAATACCAGCCGATCGAGGATCTCCTCGAGAAGGTCCTCCTGGGGAACGCGAAGTCGATCACGATCGACATGCGCACCCTGAACTTCCTGAACAGCTCTGGCATCAACGTGCTCTACAAGTTCGCCATCGCCATGCGGAAGAAGGGTGACGTGCAGCTCGTCGTCCGGGGCTCGAAGGCGATCCCGTGGCAGGGCAAGTCGCTCCCGAACCTGAAGAAGTTCAACCAGAACTTCGAGATGATCTTCTGTGACTGATAGGAGAGGGGAACGAAGGGCGCCCGTGGCGGAGGATTTCTTCGAACGATGACCGCATCGAAGGACAGCTCGTCGGATCCGGTGGCCGAAGCTCGGTCGGAGCAGACGGATCTCGAAGCCGTCAAGGCGCTCCTATCGGATGACGCTGCTTGCAAGGCTTTGCTCGCGCGCGAGGGTGGGGCTCTGGAGCTCCTCGCTCGGTGTCGAGGGCTCGTCTTGCATAACGAGCGTATGCAGGCCGACATGGACGAGATGTCCGTGGTGCACGAGCTCACGCTCGAGCATGCGACACGTATCGAGAACGAGCTCGAGCTTCAGAACCGGATCGTGAGCGAGGACCTCGAGGTCGCCCGAGGCATCCAGCAGGCGCTCTTGCCAGATTCGTCGACGCTCTCCGCGGACCTGGAAATCGCCATTTACCACAAGCAGCTCGCGGAGGTTGGAGGGGACTACTACGACTTTTCCCAGCTACCCGGGGAACGCTTTGCGGTCAGCGTGTTCGACATCTCGGGGCACGGGGTGTCGGCGGCGCTCATCATGGCCTTCTTGAAGTCGCAGATCGAGAATGCGACGCGGCGCTCCGATAGCCCGAGCGCGATCGTGGATTGGGTCAACCGTGCGTCGTATGCCTTCCTCCGCGGAGTGAGGCGTTACGCCACGGTGAACTTCGTCGTGTTCAGCGATCGGTTCATCCGGTACGTATCCGGCGGCGGTTACGGACTTCTGGTCCGGCACGGGATGCAGCGAACGTTCAACAGGGTGGGCAATTACATCGGTTTGAGGACCAAGCCGTTTCGTGAGTTCGAGCTGCCGTTCGAGCAGGGAGACGTCCTGGCGCTATACACGGACGGTATGGTCGAGGCTTTAGATGCAGAGGGAAAGGGTTATACCGTGCAACGTCTCAACGACATCATCGCGCGGCATAGCGAAGAGCCCGTCCAGGATATCCTGAAAAGATGTGTAGACGATTACACAGCCTTCAGGGCCGAGGACATCGACGACATCACGCTCCTCATCATGCGAAGGTGCGCTAAATGAGCGCCGGGGGCAACCGGACGCAGACGGCGGTTGGAGCGTCGATTTCCATCGCGCCGCTCGATCACGTCGCCGGAGACGTGGCAGGCCTGCTCGGGAACTTTCTCTTCGACCTCCTGGGGATGTTCTACCCGCGGCAGATCTGCTCGAAGGCGAACGTGGTCGTCATCGAGCTGGTCACCAACGTGATGGAGCACTGCTCGATCCGCGACGGCGCATTGCGCGTCGACCTCAAGATCGACGGCGACGAGCTCATGATCACCGTGGCGAATCCCGCCACGGAAGACGAGTTCAAAGCCGTGCAGGAACGCTTCACCGTCATCGCCAACGCCGAGGACCCGCGGAAGCTGCTCGCGGACACGGTCTATCGCCGGCGTATCGACAAGGCGAAGGGAGGCCTCGGCCTCATGCGGCTCACCGCGGAGAGCAAGTTCAAGCTCACGGCTGAGTACGAGCAGGGGTTCCTCGTTGTCAAAGCGCTATTCCCGATGAGAGGTTTCGCATGAAGGTCCTCACCTACGGTGAAATCATGGACGGCGGCCTGAGCGTGTTCCACTCGGTCGCGAAGCTCGATGATCATCACCTGATCCTGACGTTCGAGGGCGTCATCCGGGTGGACAACCCCTACCGCTACCTCCACACGTACCTCGAGGAGCTCGCGAAGGTCCTCCCCCGGCAATCCGTCACCGAGACGACGATGGACTTCGTCAAGATGCGCTTCTGCAACTCGAACGGGTTCTACGTCATCATGGATATCGTCGACGCGGTCTACAACCTCGTCCCCGGCCGCGTCACCGTGCGCCGTATCGCCGATGACGACTGGCAATGCGAGACCTTGCCCATCCTGCTCAACCTGAGCGAGGAGCACATTGCCGCGAGGACGACCTTCGAGGACGTCAAAGCGCCCTGACGGAGCGCCCAGACCGCCCCGCTCGTTCGTCACGCCCGGGCCTCCGGCCCACGCCCGAAATTCGCCGCGCCCGCGCCGAATTCCTTTGATTCCATTCCAGTCCGGACCGTCCACGCGCGCGCCTTCGCGGGCTCGCGGAATCGCCCCAGCGCGAGATCCGTACTACCCTAGAAGAGCATTTGAACCAGACGAACGACGTCGAGAAGGCATTGGACCGGTCGAAGCCCGCGCCGCCCGATGCGTGGAAACGATACGCGGTCGCCGTGCTCGCGGCTGCGATCGGGCTCGTCGTGCGATGGTCGCTGAGGCCGCTCCTCGGCGATTCGAACCCTTTCATCCTGCTCTTTCCCGCCGTCGTCGTGAGCGGTTGGTATGGCGGATTTCGCGCCGGTATCCTCACCACGCTCCTCGGGGCCGCCGGGGTGTTCGCGTTTTTCCTGAATATCCAATCCGTGGACCACGGCGGCGAGACGGAGTGGTTCAGCGGCGTGCTCGTCTTTTTCATGATGGGCACGCTCATCAGCTGGGTCACGCACCAGCGGAACGTCGCCATCAACCACCTCCGTGAGGCCCACGAGAGCGAGCGCCGAGCGCGGCTCGACGCCGAAGAGCTCATGGCGCGCGAGGAGTCCCTCCGGAGCCAGGCCGAGGCGGCGAACCGCGCCAAAGACGAATTTCTGGCAATGCTGGGGCACGAGCTGCGCAACCCGCTCGCCCCGATGGTCACGGCGCTCGAGCTGATCCGGATGCGCAGCGGCGGCCATCTCGGCCGCCCGGAGCAGGTGATCGAGCGGCAAGTGCATCACCTCGGCCGGATGGTCGACGATCTGCTCGACGTCTCGCGCGTCGCGCGGGGCCTCATTTCGCTCTCGAAGCGCCCGACCGAGCTCGAGCCGATCATCACGCGAGCGCTCGAGATGGCGAGCCCGCTGCTCGAGAAGCGCCGCCACCACGTGAGCGTGAACGTGCCCCGGAGCGCGCTCTGCGTGGACGCCGATCCCGACCGGCTGGCGCAGGTCTTCGCCAACCTGCTCACGAACGCGGCGAAGTACACCGATCCCGGCGGGCGCGTCGAGGTCTCGGCCGAGCGGCGCGGCGACACGATCGTGGCCACGGTGCGCGACACGGGCGTGGGCATGTCGAAGGAGCTGCTCGCGCGCGTCTTCGAGCCGTTCGTGCAAGGCGCGCAGAGCATGGAGCGGAGCGCGGGCGGGCTCGGCATCGGCCTGACGCTCGTCAAGAGCCTGGTGTCGCTGCACGGCGGCGAGGTGTCGGCGTACAGCGACGGCGCGGGCCGCGGCAGCACGATCGAGGTGCGGCTGCCCGCGTGCGAGCAGGCGGCGCTCGGCGAGGCGGAGCCGGCGCGAGCGGCGGCCGAGGCGTGCCCTGCGCATCGGGTGCTGGTCGTCGACGACAACGAGGACGCGGCGACGCTCCTGGCGGAGATGATCCGCGCGCAAGGCTGGCCCGTGGCCGTGGCGTTCGACGGGCCGCAGGCCCTGGCCATGATCGAGTCGTTCGCGCCGGACGTGGCGGTGCTCGACATCGGGCTGCCCGTGATGGACGGCTACGAGCTCGCCGCGCGGATCCGCGAGCGGCTCGGGCCACGAGCGCCGCGGCTCCTCGCGGTGACGGGTTACGGGCAGGAGGAGGATCGCAAACAGGCGAGCGAGGCGGGCTTCGAGCACCACCTCGTCAAGCCGGTCAGCGTCGACGAGCTCCTCGCTGCGATGGCTCCGAGGAACGGGGGTTGATGAACTACGTTGCGCGCCACAGTGGATTCGAACCACTGGCCTTCGGCTCCGGAGGCCGACGCTCTATCCAGCTGAGCTAGTGGCGCACGCCGCGTCTCGGACGCGGGGCCAGCAACCTAGCGGGAAGTTTGCCCCTGCGCAAGTCCTTCGAGCATCGAAGCGCGGAGAGGCCGTCGGGGTCGGTTTTTGGGGGCGGGCCGCAAAGTTGGCCCTCTCGGCCGACATCCGGCATCCGGGCCTCATGGATGCACGCAAGCGGCTCTCTCTCCTGGCCCTCGGGGTGCTCGCGCTCGCCGGGTGCAAAGGCAAGAGCTCCCCCGAGGGCATCGTCAGCCTGTCTGCGCCTGCGGAGCAGGTCGCGCTCGATCCGGCGACGGTGCCCAGGGAGGGCGGCCCCCGCATCGGCGCCGTGGAGATGGCGGCGATCATCTACACGAAGCCGGATCGGAGGTCGCCGAAGCTCGGCTACCTGCGCGCGGGCGCGACCGCGGTTCGCGGCGAGAAGCCCGCCGCGTTCGACGACTGCCAGGGCGGCTATTACCGCGTGCTGCCGGCCGGATACATCTGCGCCGAGGGCAGCGCGACGATCGACATGAAGCACCCGATCCTGCGGGCGCTCACGCGGCGGCCGGACCTCTCGAAGCCCATGCCGTATCCTTACGCGTTCGTACGAGCGATCGCGCCGAACTACTACCGGCCCCCGAAGAAGGCAGAGCAGTTCCAGTACGAGATGCGCCTCAAGGAGCACCTGCGCAGCTACAAGCGCCTCAAGAAGAAGTGGGACGCGATCGAGGTCGGCGCGAACGACGTGCCGCTCGACGCCGAGGGCAACGCGATCGGCGATCCCCCGAGCGAGCCGCCGGAGCTCTCGGATCCGGAGCTCTTCGGCGGCGACGGGAGCGACGCGATCCCCTGGTTCTTCCAGGGCGGCCGCAAGATCCCGAACATCAGCTCGTTCAAGGTCCCGGACTACGCGATCATCACGAACCGGGTCGCTCGGCACGCGGGGCTCGCGCTCATCGGCACGTTCGTCGGCGACAACGATCGGCGCTTCGCGATGACCACGGACGCGCGCCTCGTGCCGACCTCGAAGCTCAAGCCCGCGCGTGGATCGACGTTCCACGGCGTCGACATGACGAAGGGCTGGGAGCTGCCGCTCGCGTTCGTGCGCGTGACGGGCGCGTACAAGTACGACACGAGCGAGCGCTCGCTGAAGAAGGCAGGCAAGCTCGCGTTCCACGTGCCGATCCAGCTCACGGGCAAGAGCACGCGGATCGGCAAGACGCGCCTCGTCGAGGCCAAGGACGGGTCGTGGCTCAAGGACAGCGACGTGGCGATCGCGGTCAAACCGTCGGAGCTGCCGAGCTTCGCGGCGAAGACGAAGAAGTGGATCGACATCTCGATCCTGAGCCAGATCCTCATCCTCTACGAGGGGACGAAGCCCGTGTACGCGACGGCGGTGGCGACGGGGCGCGACGGGCTCGGGGATCCGAAGAAGACGTACTCGACCGTGCGCGGCACCTTCAAGATCCGCGAGAAGCACGTCACGACCACGATGGACTCGCACGAGGTCGGCAACAAGTTCGAGCTGCGCGACGTGCCGTGGGTGCAGTACTTCGAGGCGGGTTACGCGCTCCACGCGGCGCCGTGGCACGACGAGTACGGCAAGCCCCGGAGCCACGGCTGCATCAACCTCTCGCCGATCGACGCGCGCCGCGTCTTCATGTGGACCGATCCGCCGCTCCCGACGGACTGGCACGGCGTGCAGGCGAGCGAAAACACGGGCGAAGGCACCGTGGTGCACATCCATCCCTGAGAGGGTGTTCCACAGGCTGCTGCGCGGCGCGATGCGTCGGTCGGACTCGCTCAGCGTACAAAGTACGCCTCGCTCGCCCTCCCTAGCCTCGCGCCGCTCGCGACGCCTGTAGAACACCCTCTGAGAGAAACCGCGCGCGAGGCGCTCTCCGCCTTCAGGGTTTGACGGCGGAGAGCGTCCAGTGCCGATCGCTCGTCATCCGCACCGCGGACGCGGGGATCCCGAGCGGCGCGACGAGCGCGACGACCTCGGCCACGGTGAGCGCCGCGGCGAGGGAGGCGCGGAAGAGGGATCGTTGGTGCTCAAACGAAGGCAAAGCAGCGGGATCGGCCGGGGGCGCGCCGCCGTGGAGCGCGACGAGGTGATCGATCTCGGCTTCGCTGTCGGGCCGGTGCAGGTCGCGCACGAAGAGCACGCCGCCGCGCGAGGTCACGCGCCACATCTCCGCGAGGACCGCCGCGGGCTCGGGGATGTGGTGGACGATCGAGTTCGAGAGGACGGCGCCGAAGGAGCCGTCCGGCCAGGGCAGGGCCTTCGCGTCGATCTTCGCGACGGTCACGCGTGACGCGAGCCCGGCGCGCGTGATGTTCTCCTGCGCGAGGGCGAGCATGTGGTCGGCGAGATCGATCGCCACGACCTCGGCGCCCTCCGCGAGCCTGCAGAGCTCGATGGGGATCCGCGCCGTTCCCGTGCCGACGTCGAGCACGCGCCCGGGGCTCGGCAGGACCGCGAGCACGTCCTCGCAGAACGCGCGGTTCACCGCGGCGTGGTCCATAGCGTCGTAGTCACGGGCCTCCTCGGGCGTGTCCATGACCTCGGGTTCGAGGACGCGCAGCAGCATGCCTTCGCCTCTTTCGTTTGAGTGCAAACGAGTTTATCCGTCCAGACCGAGCGCGTCCTGGAACGTCGCTCCTTGCGCCAGGAGCCCCGGCAGTCCGCCCGTGTGCACGAACAGGATCCGCTTGCCGGCGAGCGGGCCTTTGGCCCCCGCGAGGTCCATCAGCGCCGAGAACGCCTTGCCCGTGTAGACCGGGTCGAGCACCATCCCGGACAGACCCGCGACGCTCGTGATGAGGCGGCGCTGCTCGGGCGTGCTCACCGCGTAGGCCGGGCCCTTGTGGGCGTCGTCGACCGTCACGCGCGTGGGCTCGGGCAGGCGCGGGTCGAGCGCGCGCGCCTCCCGCACGATGCCCTCGATCCGCGCCTGGAACGTCGGCGCGTCGTCACACACCGCCACGGCCACGACCTCGCTCGCGACCCCGTACAGCGCCGCGCCGAGCGCCGCGCCCGCCGCCGTGCCGCCCGATCCACACGCGACCACGATCGCGTCGAACGCCTTGCCGCCGCCGAGCCCGAGATCGAGCTGCCTGCGCACCTCGCCCATGGCCTCGACGTACCCGAGCGCGCCGAGCCCGTTCGAGCCTCCCTCGGGGATCACGTAGGGCTTGTGCCCCTCGCGGCGCAGCTCCTCGGCGGCCGCGTCGAGGATGCGCTCGCGATCCCGGTACTGCTCGGGCGAGATGAGCCGGATCTCCGCGCCGGCGAGGCGGTCGATCAGCACGTTGCCCTCGAGCGGCGCGCGGGTCGGGTCGAGCGACGGATCGTTCGACCTCAAGAAGAGCACCGCCCGCAGGCCGAGCGAGGCGGCCGCGAGCGCGGTCGCGCGGGCGTGGTTCGATTGCAGGCCCCCGCAGGTGATCACGGTGTCCGACTCGAGCGAGAGGGCCGCGCCGAGCAAGAACTCGAGCTTGCGGATCTTGTTGCCCGCCTCGGCGCCGCCCGTCATGTCGTCGCGCTTGACCCAGAGGTCGATGCCCGTCGCGACGGCGAGCCTGCGCGGGCGCTGGAGGGGGGTCGGCAGGTGAGCGAGCGGGAGGCGCTTTCGAAGAGTCATTCGATCTCGACGAGCTTGGCACCCCCCTCGACGGTGGCGCCAGCGGACACGTAGACCTTCTTCACCCGACCGTCGCGGGTGGACGCGAGCTCGTTCTCCATCTTCATCGCTTCGACCACGACGAGCGGCCGCCCCGCGTGCACCTCGTCGCCCTCGGCCACGAGGACCTTGAGCACGCGCCCGGGCATCGGCGACGTGATGAGCCCCTCGCCGCCGCCGCTCTTGCCGCCCTGCACGCTCGAGAGCGCGCGCAGCCGTTCGTTCTCGACGCGCGCGTAAAACCGCCGCGAGGACGTCACGACGCCGACCTCGGGCGGCGTGCCCTCCATCCAGAGCTCGACCGAGCGCCCGCCGATGTCGAGGTGCACCGCGCCCTGGTGGTCGTAGGCGTCGATCTCGATCGTTCGTCCCTCGACCTCGGCGCGGATCTCGCCCGAGGGCAGCACGGTCAGATCGACGGGGACCTCGCGTCCGGAGGGGAACTTGACGAAGTAACGCATGGATCTCAGTTGGGCTTCGGCACCAGAGCGCAGCGGCCCTCGTGACACACGCAGGGGTTCGCGTCGACGCTCTTGCAATCGAGCATCGTGGAGCAGACCGTGTCCGGCGTGCGCGGCTTCGCGTGGGCGACGGCGACACACGCGTGCGCATGGCAAGGCTCCGAGGGCGCGCACTCGGCGTCCTTCGTGCACGGGTCCTCGCTCACCACGGGCGCGGGCAGGCCGCAGGTGATCGGGCCCGCGGCGGGAGGCGGCTCGTTCGTGGCGGGCTCGGTCGACGCGGGCTCTTTTGCGCCGGGCTCGCTCGACCCCGGCCCCTCGGCAGCGGAGCCGGCGCACGCGGCCAGTACGAGCACGAGCGCCGCGCAGGACCATCGCAGAGTTTGCATGGGGCCGGAGCTTAGGCGAAGAGCTCTCACCGTGAAAGGTTCCGCTTTTGTCCGTCCGTCCCTCGCTCCCTTCACGTGCCTCTCGGATGTACTAAGGTCGGCCCCGTGTTTACCCAGGAGCCGCTTCTCGTCGGGCGCCCGATCACCCTCGCCGATCTCGAGGACGTGAGCCGTCGCGGCCGCCCCGTCGCCCTTTGCCCCGAGGCCCGCGCGTGTATCCTCGCCTCGCGCCGCGCCGTCGACGCCATCGCCGAGGCTGGCGACGCCGCCCCCGCCGTCTACGGCATCAACACCGGCTTCGGCGCGCTCGCCGAGACGCGTATCGCCGAGCGCGACGTCATCGCCCTGCAGAAGAACCTCGTGCGCAGCCACGCGTGTGGCGTCGGCCCGGACCTCGGCGAGCCCGAGGTCCGCGCCATGATGGTCCTGCGCGCGCAGGTCGTCGCGCTCGGCCACTCCGGCGTGCGCGTCGAGGTCGTCGATCTGCTCCTCGCCATGCTCAACGCCGGCGTCGCGCCGCGTATCCCTTCGCAAGGATCCGTCGGCGCCTCGGGCGACCTCGCGCCGCTCGCGCACCTCGCGCTCACGCTCATGGGCGAGGGCGAGGCCTCCTTCCGCGGCGAGCGCATGTCGAGCGCCGAGGCCCTCGCGCGCGCCGCTCTCCGCCCTGTCGTCCTCGCCGCGAAGGAGGGCCTCGCGCTCATCAACGGCACGCAGTACATGGCCGCCGTCGGCGCGCTCGCCGTGCGTGACGCGCTCGATCTCTGCGCGATCGCCGACGTCGCCGGCGCGATGAGCCTCGAGGCGAACAAGGGCTCGAAGCGCCCCTTCGACGAGCGCCTCATGGCCGTCCGCCCGCACCCCGGTCAGGCCTCCTGCGCCACGAACCTGCGCGCCATGCTCGGCGACAGCGAGATCATGCAGAGCCACGACGGCTGCCCGCGCGTGCAGGACGCCTACTCGCTCCGCTGCATGCCGCAGGTGCACGGCGCCTCGCGGGACGCGCTCGGCTGGGCGGCCGACGTCCTCACGCGCGAGATCAACAGCGTCACCGACAACCCCACCGTCTTCCTCCGCGAGGACGGCGGCGCCGACCTGCTCTCCGGCGGCAACTTCCATGGCCAGCCGCTCGCGCTCGCGCTCGACCTCGCGGCCATGGCCACGGCCGAGCTCGCCAACATCAGCGAGCGCCGCGTCGAGCAGCTCGTCAACCCCGCGCTCTCGAGTGGCCTCACCCCGTTCCTCGCGCCGCAGAGTGGCCTGCACTCGGGCTTCATGATCGCCCAGGTCACGAGCGCCTCGCTCGTCAGCGAGAACAAGGTCCTCTGCCACCCCGCGAGCGTCGACTCGATCCCGTCGAGCGCCGGCCGCGAGGATCACGTCAGCATGGGCAGCGTGAGCGCCCGCAAGCTCGCGCAGGTCATCGAGAACGTCCGCACCTCGCTCGCGATCGAGATCCTCACGGCCGCCCAGGGCATCGATCAGCGCCGCCCCCTCCGCTCCTCGGCCGCCGTCGAGCGAGCGCACGCGACCGTACGCGCCGTCTCCCCCACGCTCGACGAGGACCGCCCGCTCTACCGCGACATCGCCGCTGTCCGCGACATCGTCCTCTCGGGCGCCCTCCGCCGCGCCGTCGAAGAGGTGACGGGGCCGCTCCGGTAAAAGCCCCGGCTCGCCATTTCGACACGGATCCGATACATTCGTTCAGGTGATCTCCGGGCGTGAAGACCCTTTTCCTGCGGCGGCCGTGCGCGACCTCATCGGCATCGTGCGGGCAATGTATGCGGCCGCCAAACTCGCGGGGGCGGGGCGCGTCGAGCTCGAGCGCATCGAGCGGGTCGGGCGGGACCTCGCGTCGGCGCTCGCCCTCGCGCAGCGGAGCGGGCCGAACACGATCGGCGCCGCGGCCGCGTGGAGGCGGGCCGAGGAGGCCGCCCTGCGCGCGGGCGACCTCGTCGACGCGCTCACGCCGGCCGAGCCGCTCATGCGCGCGGCGCGCGCGCGTATCGCGGGCAAGGCCGTGACCGAGGGGAAAAAGAAGGCAAGCGCGCGGTGAGTTCGCCCGCGGCGGAGCTCTGATATCCTCGCGGCTTCTCCCGAGGGACCCCTGGACCAAGCGATGCCCCGTTCGCCGCACGACATCGGCGAGGCCGTGATCGGCCCGCGCGCCGAGCTCTCCCTCGCCGCCGTCCGCTCCGACCTGCCCACGCTCGTGATGGGCATCCTCCTCGCGTCCGCGGGCGTCTTCGTCCTCGCGCTGTTCCTCTCCGGGCGTCGCGAAAGGTCGAACCTCGCGTACGGCCTGCTCGCGCTCTCGCTCGGCATCTACCTCCCCGCGGCCGCGCCCATCCGCGGCTTGCTCTTCGACGCGCCGATCGTCTGGGTGCACGTCGAGCTCGTTTGCCTCTACCTCGCGCCGATCTTCCTCGCGTCGTACTTCGAGCACGTCTTCGGCCCGGGCCGCTTCCGCTTGCTCCGCCACCTGCAGTGGGCGCATGGCGCGTACTTCCTCGGCGCGGCGCTGCTCGTCGCGACGGGGCTCGTGCCCGTACAGCGGACGCTCCTGCCGTTTGGGGTCCTCCTGCTCGGCACGATGGTGGTCATGAGCGCGCGCGCCGTCCTCGCTGCGGCGCGTGGCAACCTCGACGCCCGCATCTTCACCGTCGGGTTCCTCCTGGCGGCGGCGGCTGCCGTGCACGACGTGCTCGAGGAGATCGGCCTCGTCCCGCGTGGCGACGTCTCGCTCGGGCACGTCGGCCTCTTCGCCTTCACCCTCTCGCTCGGCGTCATCCTCGCGCGCCGCTTCTTCGAGGCGCACGACCGCATGGGCCGCTCCTTGCGAGTCCTCGAGCTCAGCCTCGCCTCGGCGCAGGCCCCCGATCGTGGTGGCCTCTCGCGTGTCGTGCTCGACGAGATCATCCGCCTGCTCGGCGCCCGCGCCGCGTTGCTCTTCGTCACGCGTGAGGGAGGCGCCGTCGCCGGGGCCGAGCTCGAGGTCGCGGCGGGCAGCGAGGCTGGCGGCGCGGAGACCCCGCTCGCCTCGGTGATCGCCGGCTTCGCGCCCGTCCTCGACGACCTCGTCGAAGAGGTCCGCCTCCGCCGCGAGGCGCGCGTGTGGAAGCACATCGAAGGCACGCGCCGCAGCGCCATGGCTGCGCCGCTCCGCGTCCGTGACGAGCTGCTCGGCGTCCTCTACCTCGAGAGCGACGCGTCGCGCCGGCCCTTCGACGCGGCCGACCTCTCGCTCCTCAACGCCCTCGGCGAGAAGCTCTCCATCAACATCGTCTCCACGCGCGCCGTCCGCGCCGAGCTCGAGAGCGCGCTCCACCAGAAGCGTATCGCCGAGCAGGCCGTGCTCCTCGAGGCTGCGTCGCGCCTCGCGTCGGGCGACATCAAGACCCCGATCCCCGTCGACGAGAAGAGCGAGTTCGCCGACCTCGCGCGTGGCCTCGACCAGATGCGCCGCGACGTGCAGCAGAAGATCCGCACCATCGAGGCCAAGAAGGCCGAGGTCGAGGTCCTGAACGAGGAGCTCCGCCGCAAGATCCAGCAGCACACGACGAGCCTCCTCTCCTCGCTGCGCACCGACGTCGACGTCGACGAGGACGACCTCGTCACGAGCGCGCCGAGCTTCGAGGTCGGCGCGCTCATCGCCGAGCGTTACCGCGTGATCGAGGAGATCGGCCAGGGCGCGATGGGCGTCGTCTACGAGGTCGAGCGTGTCCGCGACGCGCGCCGCTTCGCCATGAAGGTGCTCACGAGCCGCAGCGACAAGCTCGCCATGGCGCGTTTCGTGCGCGAGGCGCAGATCCTCTCCCGCCTCGACCACCCGAACCTCGCCTCGATCACCGACGTCGACGTCACGCCCGAGGGCCTGCTCTACCTCGTGATGGAGCTCTGCGAGGGCAAGCCGCTCCACCGCTGCAAGGAGCGCCATCGCGACGTCGCCTGGTGCCTCTCCGTGCTCCGGCAGATGGCGGCGGGCCTCGCCGCCGTGCACGCGCAGGGCGTGATCCACCGGGACCTCAAGCCTGGCAACGTCATGGTCTCCGCGGACGCCGAGGGTCATGCGCAGGTCAAGCTCGTCGACTTCGGCATCTCCACGCTCACGGGCGAGCACGGTCCCGAGCGCCCGCCCGTCTCCGAGCGAGGTCGCGACCTCGACACGCCGCCGTCCACGCGCCGCAGCCTCCCGCCGCCGCCGCAGGAGGTCACGCGGACGGGCATCCTCGTCGGCACGCCGACCTACATGGGCCCTGAGCTCGCGCAGGGCTCACGCCACTGGAAGGCGCACTCCGACGTCTTCAGCCTCGGGGTCATCGCCTACGAGATCCTGACGGGCAAGCGCCCCTTCAACGTGCCGCCGATCTTCGTCGGCATGCAGGGCCAAACCCTCCCGCGCCCCGCGGGCCTTCGCCGCGTCGAGGGATTGCAGGGCGGGCTCGCGCTGATGTTCGAGCGCTGCATGGATCCGGATCCAGCGGCGCGGCCGACGGCGCAGGAGGTCGCGGAGATGATCGGGCAGTATGGGGTCAGGTGACGGGGGGCCTTCCTCGACCCCATGGGGTGGTTGACGCAGCCGGAACGCCGAGACTAGGACCACATCGTGCTGAGCCACCTGGAGCTGGAGAATTTCACGGTCTTTCATGCCTTGAGCCTGGACTTCGTCCCGGGGCTCAACGTGTTCGTCGGTCCCAATGCGACGGGGAAGACACATCTGCTCAAGCTCCTCTACGCGGTGACGGAGGCGCATCGCCTCGAGAACGACATCGCGCAGAAGCTCTTGCGTGTCTTTTTACCCGAGCCGCGGCGCCTGGGGCGGCTCGTTCGCCGTACGAACCAGGCGCAGTCTGCGAGGGTGCGCCTCGTACGAGATGGCCACGACCTGTCCTTTCGCTTCAGCAGCAATCAATCGGTGGATTCGTTTTCGGATTTCACCAGCAAGTGGGCGACGCCGACGCCGAAGGACGGCAAGGGCGTGTTCATCCCTCCGAAGGACATGCTCGCGCATGCACCGGGATTCCGGTCTCTTTACGACCAGAAGGAAATCTATTTCGAGGAGACCTACCGCGACATCCTCGTGCACGCGTTCTCGCCCGTGAACAAGGGCAAGCCTTCGAAGGAGAGGATCGCGCTCCGGAAGAAGATCGAGGCGCTGATCAGCGGCAAGATCGAGATCAGCAATGAACACTTCTACCTGAGCAACGACCAAGGCAAGCTCGAATTCACGCTGCTGGCCGAGGGGCTACGCAAGTTCGCGCTTTTGCTCCAGCTCATCGAGAACGACACCTTGCGCCAGAGCTCCCTCCTGTTCTGGGACGAACCGGAGGCGAACATCAACCCGGTACGAATCAAGGACCTGGTGGACCTCCTGCTCCACCTGTCGCGGGAGATCGGCGTTCAGATCTTCCTGGCGACGCACAGTGATTTCCTCCTCAAGGAGCTGGATTTACAAGAGCGTCCTGGCGAGGCGCGCTTCTTCGCGTTTTATCGGGAGGCGGACAAGGTCCAGGTAGAAGTGGCCGAGCGGGCAGATGCGTTGACGCGCAACGCCATCGACGAGGAGAATTTGCGCCTGTATGACGAGGACATCGCTCGCGTGCTCGGGAGGGCGAAGTGACCGCAGAGCGGTGGTGGCGTGACGAGGAGACCGGCGACCTCGAGATCGACGTCTCCGCGGTATCCGAGCCCTGGCGCTTCGACGACGAGGAACACGGGATCAAACACTGGAAGAAGGTCGACTTCGTATTTCACTGGCCGGAAACGAAGGAGCTGTGGCTCGTCGAGATCAAGGATCCCGACAACCCCTACGTGCAGGGAGATCCCGCGCGCTCGATCGAAGACTTCAAGCAAAAGAAGCTCATTCACGAGAGCTTGGCGCCGAAGGCGAAGGATACGTTTCTTCACCTCCTCCTCGATGACGCGCTCCCGGCGGGCACCAGCATCACGTACATCGTCCTTTTCGCGTGTGACGCGCTCCCGCCCGCGAAGCGGGCAAAGTATTACCGAACCGCTGCCGATGAACTGCGCAGGGCACTCGGCCTGCCCGGACCCCGGGGACGAAGCTGGGTGAAGGCGGATCTCTACATCAAGGACTGTCTGATTCTCTCGCTCCACGAGTGGAATCAAGAGTTTGGAGACCGGGTGAAGGCGCGCCGGTTGTCGACCGTGTAGGTTGCCTGGCGACCCCCACCAAAACCCCACCAGCCAGTATCCTCGCCTACATCAACCCCCACCCAGATACCTCCTGCAGGTATTTCTGCCGACATCAACCCCCACCAAAATACCTCCTGCCGGTATTTCCGCCGACATCAACTCCCACCCAGAGACCTCCTGCCGGTATTTCCGCCGACATCAACCCCCACCCAGAGACTTCCTGCAGGTATTTCCGCCGACATCAACCCCCACCAAAAGACCTCCTGCAGGTATCCTCGCCGACATCGACCCCCAGCGATCCTCCTCCGCCAGGTCTCCTCACTCCCCCCGCATCACCCGCACCGGCTTCCCATCCGGCCCCATCTTCACCTCCCCCGGCGCCGGCGTCGCGCTGGGCGCCCCCGCGTTCACCGTGAACGACTGCACCCGCTCGCGCACCCGCCCTCCGAACGTCCCTCGCACCCGCACCGCCAGGTCTGCCCGCGTCGCCGGCGCCGTGAACGACACATCCACGTCCACCTTCTCGCCTCGCGCGAACCGCTGCCCTTGCACCGGCTCCTTCTCGCTCGTCACCACGAGACCGTCGACGCCCCAGACCTCCACCGTCACGTCGCTCGCGTCCTCGCCGAACGCGACCACCAGCGCCGCGCTCGACGTCGCGAGTTTGCCCTCCACCTTCACCGGCGCGCCCGGCTTCTGCGTCCGCGCCTCGCGCGTCTCGCGCCCCTTGCCCGCGTTCGCCTCCGGCGCCCCGTGATCGGGCTCCTTTCGATCCACCGTCCCGCAGGCTGCGATCGCCACACCCGCGAGCAGCAAGAGCGCGTGTTTCACGTTCGTCGTCTTCATGGAAGGACCTCGATCGTCGCCTCGTACGGGCCCGAGACCTCTCCGTAGCCCTGCACGTTCACCACGTACTCTTCCCCCTCCTGCGTGGCGAACGAGACGCTCTCCTCGCCGCTCAACGACGCCGAGCCATCGAGCTCCTTGCCGCGCAGGTACACATACAGATCCACGTCGTGCAGCGAGCTCGAGCGCACCTCGAGCGGCGCGCCCGTGCCCTTCACGCGCAGGAACCGGTTCTGCCCGAGCAGCGCCGGATCGATCCCGCCGATCAACGTGAGCTTCACCGTCGCGCCCGCCTCGACCGGCACGAACACCGGCAGCGCCCCCGGATCTCCCGCCGCGTGCGACTCGCCCGTGCCCCACGCGTCCTTCACCGGATCGATCCCGAACGCCGCGCCCGCGCCGTGGTGCGAGACCAGCGCGTCGATCGCCGTCGCCGCGTCCGGGTGCGCGCTCTTCAGCCCCGCGACGAACGGAAACAGCGTCACCATCGCCGGCGTCGTCTTCAGCTCGCCGATGAGCACCGCATAGACGCCTTGTAGCCCGAGCTCGACGCCGTCGAAGGCCTCGACGTTTTTATCGTACACGTCGAAGACCACGTTCTGCACCGTCGTCTCCGCGTACCAGCCCGGCTTCGCGCCCTCGCTCGTGTCGTTCTCCTCGATGTCCTCCCAGAACCCGTGGCCTTGCCCCGCGCCCATCGAGTCGCTGTAGATCGTGTCCGGATCCAGGATCATCGCCGAGAGCGCGTTGCAGAACCCCTCGCTGTAGGCGAGGCGCGGATCCAGCACGTCCCCGTAGCCGTGCGAGCCGCCCCAGCTATCCGAGCGCGTGATCCGATCCTCGAACGAATGACCCCACTCGTGCACCAGCACGTGCGTGTCGAACTCGTCCGTGTCCACGTTCTCCTTGCCGAGCACGTAGATCTCCTCGCCGTCCCAGTGCGAGGTCCCGATCTGGCCGAGCAGGACGAGCCCGTCCTCCGGCCGGTTGTCCACGCTCCAGTTGATCTCGAGCCGCGGGAACGCGGGCTTCGGCGTGGTCTCGTCGAGGAACCGCCGCGCCGCCGCGAAGGCCGCGTCGAGGATCGAGAACGGCGCCGCCACCCGCGCCTTGCCGTACGAGACCCCCGTCCAGCCCGTCGTCGCCACCACGTCGAGCGTCGTGTCGTCCTCCGCCACGACCTCCGCGCTCTCGAGCACGTACGTCGCGTCGCCCGAGGTGTTGTCCACGACGACGATCGGCGGCTCCATCGTCTGCGCGTAGACCCAGAGTTTCACGCGCGCCGTGCCCTCCCAGTCGAAGCCGTAGTGGCCCGCCCCGTCCGACGTCGTCTCCGCGAGCACCTCGTCGCTCGTCGCGTCGAGCAGCGCGACCCGCGCGCCTCGGATCGGCCTCGGGGCCGTCTTCGAATAGTCGAGCCCGTCCGCCGCGTGGTCGTACGCGACAGACTAGTAGAGCAACGTCCCCGAGAGCCGCGGCTCCTCGGGCGGCGGCGCGCCCGACCCGCCCGGCTTCACCTGGACCGTGTCGCTACAACCCGCGATCACGAGCGCGCCCAGCGCGATCCGCGTCGCCTGCCGAACCCCCGAGCGTGCCGATCCCGCGCCGAACATCCTCCAGAAGTACGGAGGCTCGTTTGCCCCGTCAACGTCCACGCGCCGCCCATTTCACGCGTCTGTCCCCGTCGTTTCCGGGCATCTCGATTGCAAGAGCTCCGGACACCATGCATTCGATGATGCTTCGACCGTCCCTGTGGCCATCCGCTGCGCTCTTGCTGCTCCTCGTGGCCTCCGGTTGCGCGGGGCCGGGGGAGGGTGACGACGACGCGGCTTCGTTCGACAGGTCCAGCGAGGTCGATAAAAAAAACGGCTCCGACGCGGGCAGATGCGAAGGAGGCGAGGCGCTCGAGCCGGGGAGCGACGTCGACCCGGACGATCCTTGTGGCTCGCTGCTCGCCGAGGGCGAGCCGCTCGCGCGCGCCGCGTGGGTGAGCGCGCCGGCCCCGAACTTCCACATCACGCAGCCCATCGGCGTCTCGTGGTTCGCCGAGTACGCCGTGCGCGCGCCGCTCGATCCCCAGGGCGACTACACGCTCGAGCTCGAGCGCTGCGACCGGCCGGCGCGCAAGCAGGCCACGTGCGCCACCTCGTCGCTGCCGCTGCCCGAGGCCGCGTGTGGCACGGGTTTCCTCCGCTTCGGCGTCGACGAGACCCAGTACCGGCGCGGGACGAACCTCTACACGTTCACCCTGCGCCTTCGCCGTGGTTGTGTCGTCGACAGCGCCGACGCGTTCTCCTTGACCGTCGAATATGCCCCGAGCCCCTAGGGGCGGAAAACGCTCCAATTCTTCGTGCCGGGACCCCGACCTCGGCTAGCATCGCGGCCGATGGACTTCGTCCCGGGGGTGATGATTGGGGACAAGTACCGCCTCGAGCGCAAGATCGCCGAGGGCGGCATGGGCGAGGTGTGGATCGCCAAGGAGCCCTCCGGCGCGCAGGTCGCGATCAAGCGCCTCCTGCCCGACGCCGCGCGGGATCCACACCTCGTCACGCGCTTCCGCCGCGAGGCGCTGCTGCTCGGCAAGGTCGAGAGTGATCACGTCTCGCGCGTCATCGAGCAGACGACCGATCCCGACTTCGGCCTCCTGCTCGTGATGGAGTACGTCGAGGGCCCGTCGCTCGCCGACCTGCTCGACAAACAGGGCATCCTCTCCGTCGAGGAGGTCCTCGACATCGGCGAGGGCGTCGCGCGCGCCATCGCCGACCTGCACCACGAGAGCATCATCCACCGCGACGTCAAACCCGAGAACATCATCCTGCGGCGCCTCGCGAGCGGAGAGCGCCGCGCCGTGCTCATCGATTTTGGCCTCGCCCGCCTGCTCGACCCGGCCGAGGACAAACGCGGCAAGGAGGAGACGCTCACCGGCATCACCCGCGCCGACATGGCCGTCGGCACCATCCCGTACATGGCGCCCGAGCAATTCCTGAACTCGCGCGAGGTCGGCGGCGCGGCCGACGTCTACGCCCTCGGCGCGATCCTCTATCGCGCCGCCTCCGGCCGGAACGTCTTCGGCGACCAGGACGACCTCGCGTACGCGCGCCAGAAGCTCAGCGACGAGGCCCCGCCCCTCGTGTTGCCTCGCAAGGGCGGCGTCGACGAGCCCGCCGCCGAGCGCCTCACCACCATCGTCATGCGCGCCCTCAAGCGCCGGCCCGCCGAGCGTTACGAGAGCATCGAGCTCATGCTGAAGGACCTCGCCGAGGCCCGCGCCCTCGGCCGCTCCCACGTGACGATCGACGGCGCCGACGCCCCGACGCAGGCGGCCCCCGTCTCCTCGCTCCTCGGCTCGGCGCCCACGCTTCTCCCCTTCCAAGGCGCCGACGCCGCCGTCCCGCCGCCGCCGGCCTCCGTGCGCCTCGGCCCTCCGGCGCCCGCCGCGCGCCCTCCCGCGGCGCTGACCGTCCCGATGCCGGCCGTCACCGACATCCCCGACCCTGGCCCGCCTGCGGCCTTGCGCCGCCCCACGCCTGCCGTCGGGATGCCTGCGGTCGTCGTCCCTCCCGCGGGCGCGCCGCTCGTGGCCCCGCCGCCCGTCGCTCCGCCGCCCGTCGCTCCGCCGCTCGGCCGTCCTCCCGGCGTCAGCTTCGCCGAGATCCCGGGCGCCACGCGCGCCGCGCCTGCGGTCGTCATCCCGGCGGACGCCGTCCCGCGCCGCGCCGCCTTCGCGTTTGGCCTCATCGCGCTCGGCGTCGGGTTCGTCCTCGGGTTCGTCGCGCACGCCATCCTCGCCAGCAACGGCGCACCCTGACAAACCCATTTCTCGCGGCGCGACCGCTGCGCCCGGTGATGGCCTTCGCCTGGAATGTCGGGTTATCCTGGAGCGTAACCGGGTCCCGCCGATGCGAACGACCGCGTCCACCTTCCTCCTCGCTGGCCTCACCACGCTCGTGGCCCTCGCGGCCTGCAAGTCCGGCGAAGAGAGCACGTCCTCCTCCGCTCCACCTCCGCCGCCGACCGCGAGCGCCGCGCCCAGCGCATTCCCTGCCCCCGCGCCGGTGATCGTGCGGGAGGGAGGCGCGCTCGTCCGTTCTCCTTCCGAGCCCGCGCTTTACCTCGCCGACGAAGATCAACAGGTCGTGCGGCGTATCGCGCTCCCGGCCGACGCCCGCAACCCGCCCGTCGCCGTGCACATGCCCGGCCCTCCGGCGGCCGTCCTCGCGACGGGGGATCGGGTCCTCGTCACGGTGCGTGGTATCCGCAAGAGCGACGATCTCGCCTCTCCGTACGAAGGCCCCGGCCTCCTGCTCGTCATGCGCCCCGATCCCGCCGCCGGCCTCGTCGAGCTCGGCCGCGTCGAGCTGCCTGCCGACGCCTGGGGCCTCGCGATCACCCCCGACGCGTCGACCGCGCTCGTCACCTCGCCGTGGGCACACGCCGTCTCGGCCGTCGACCTCGGCACGCTGAAGAAACGCTGGACCCTCGACGTCCCCCGCGAGCCTCGCGCCGTCGTCGCCTTGCCCGACGGGAAAACCGCGTACGTGACGCACCTCGTCCGCGCCGCGCTCACGCGGATCGACGCCCTCGACGGCGAGGCGCGCGCGAAGGACGTCCCCTTCCCGGGCGCGCCGCTGCGCACCCCGGCCGATCCTCTGCGGCGCGAGGCGGCGACGCTCGCGTATTCGGCCGTCCTCTCGCCGGACGGCGCCCGCCTCTTCGTCCCGCGCCACGCGCTCGGAGCGATGGGCGAGAGCGCGTGGAATGGCCAGAACACCGTCGACATCCTCTCGGTCGTGGAGGAGCGCCCCCTCGCCGAGCGGGCGCCTCGCTGGTTCGTCATGCAGGCGAAATCGTTTCAGAAGACGATCAGCGAGTTCGGCTTCGAGCACGACGACCCGCACCTCACGGGCCCTGCGCCGTCGCAGATCGGCGAGGTCTTCGTCCAGCCACGCGCCGTCGTGTATCGCAAGAAGACGCGCACCTTGCTCGTCGCCAGCGAAGGCACCGATCACCTCGTCGAGCTCGACGCGCTCTCCCTCGACCCCTCGCTCGGCGCCTTGCGCAAGTACGACCTCGGCGCCACGCGCAGCGACGACGAGAAGGACAAACCCGGCGACACCCGCTGCGGCGCGCCCACGGGGATCGCGCTCTCCGAGGACGAGGCCACGGCCTTCGTGTTCTGCCGGTCGAGCCACGACCTCGCGATCGTCCGGCTCGACGCCTACGACAAACGCGCCCCCTACGAACCTGCGCCCCCTGCCATATTTTCTCTCGGCCCGGATTTCCTCCCCGAGCAGGCCGCCCTCGGCCGCCGGCTTTATTACAATGCGCGCGACTGGCTCGTGAGCAACGCGTTCGCCTGCGCCGGCTGCCACCCCGAGGGCCGAGACGACGGGCACGTCTGGCACGAGGACATCCGGGAGAGCTTCGACGAGAAGGGCAAATACGAGCCGGGCGCGATACACGCCTTCGAGGACAAGCAGGCGTTCGAGGGCTTCATGAAGGGCGTCCCGCGCCAGACGCCGATGCTCGCGGGCCGCGTCGCCGCGCACGGCCCTTATGGCTGGAAGGGCGAGAGCCCCAACCTGAAGCACCGCGTGATCATCGGCTTCGGCATTCACCGCTGGCTCGGCGGCGGGCCGCTGAGTCATTCCGCGGACAAGACGATCCCGCGCGCCGAGGCCATCCTGGCGTTCGCCCGCCGTGGCCTCGTCCCGCCTCCGCGTCACAATCGCGAGAAGACGGCCGAGGAGGAGCGCGGCGAGGTCCTCTTCAACGACCCCAACGTCGGCTGCGCGACCTGCCACCTGCCGAGGACCGAATACACGAACCGCGCCCTCGTGGGGCTCGGCCCGTGGGCCTTCGACAAGGCCCGCTTCGACGCCGAGCCCGAGGGCGACTGGAAGTTCAAGACGCCCTCCTTGCTCTTTCTCGCCGGCAGCGCGCCTTATTATCACGACGGCAGCGCGGCCACGCTCGAGGAGCTCGTCGAGCGTAATGGCAAGCGCATGGGCCACACGGATCACCTTTCGAAGGAGGATCGGGCGGCGCTCGTCGCCTTTCTGAAGACGTTATGAGCACCTCGAACCTGCGCCGCGTTTTCGCGTTCTCGCCGCCGTTCCTCGCCCTCTTCGCCTTCTTTTCGCTCGCCGTGGCCGAGGAGACGCCGGCGCCCGCCGCCGCTCCTGCGGAGCCGAGCGCGCCATCCCTCGCGGCGTGGACGCCTCCCGAGGCGGCCTCCGACAAACCCACGGCCGAGGAGTGGGAGAAGGCCGCGCCGCTCGAGCTCCTCCGGCCCCACGACCATTGCACGGCGTCCGCGGTCCGCGAATGGCTGCGTATCTCCTGCCGGGATCCGTACGACCAGCTCAAGGGCCTTCGTGTCGTCGGCGGCTCCGAGAAGGACGTCTCGATCATCGATTACGCGGTCAAGGGCAAGACGAAGGACTTCGACGGCAAGGAGATCGAAAAGACCTTCGGCGCCCTCCACGTGATTTTCCCCGTCCGCAGGGGCGATCGGCGCCTGATGAGCCTCGTCACCTGGGCCTCCTGCGGCTGGAAGTGCTGGTACATGCGGGAGGACACGTTCGTGACCATCTCCGAGCTCTGGCTCCCGGGTGAGCAGAGGCCCACGATCGTCCTCCATTGAATTTTTGCGTCGCCGGCGCGGGTTGAAGGCTATCCAGGACAAGAAACGTCCGATCGTCCGCGCGTTTTCCCTCCCCTCGATGCCGCATCCATGCTGGGTAGGACAATTGTTGTCCTACCAGGATCACGTTTTTCGGTGCGGGTTCGTCCAATACGGTGCATATTCGCTCCTGGTCGTACCGAGCCGACAGCGCGAAGGGCGCGGAGAGGCCGGACGGCCGAGAGCTTCACCACCAGACAGACCCTTGGATTTCCGGCGAGAAGGAGGCCGGTCGGCGCGTCCGCGAGGGCGAACCGAGAACCATATCCACATGCCGCGACGTTCCACTCCCGATGCGTTTGCACTCCAGGTCGGCGCCCGTATTCGCGAGCTCCGTTACGAGATGAACATGTCCCTCGCGGCGCTCGCCGACGCGAGTGAGCTTTCGAAGGGCCACCTCTCCAGCGTCGAGCATGGCCTCGCCGCGATCACGATCGGCACGATCGCCCGGCTCGCCGAGGGCTTCGGCGTGCCTCCGATGTACCTCCTCACGTTCGCCGCCGAGGACGAGCGCGCCCACGCGGCCGAGCTCCTGCGGCACCTGCCCCAGAGCGAGGTGAGGAAGCTGCGCCGCCAGATCCAGGCGCAGGTCGCCGCCCGCAAGTAATCGCGCGTCCCACCACGAAATCTACCTGGAGAGCGCTGATCGGCAGGTCCGATCGGCGCTCTCGCTTTTTTGTCCACCACGAAAGAAGCTAGGACAGAGAATGTCCCTCACCCCGGCCGTTTTCCCTGGCCTGGATCCGCTCCACGTGCTGGGTAGGACATTCAAGGTCCGATCGCGATGCGGTTTTTCGTGCGAGTTCGTCGGAATGGGTGCATATTCGTTTTCGTGGTCGTCACGCGGTGGTCGCGAGAGAGCGGCGCGCGGGGCGACGAGAGCTTCGAGACACGAACCGCAACGTTTTCCCCGGCGTGAAGGAGGCCGGTCGGATCGCCTGCGAGGGCGAACCGAGAACCATATCAAAATGCCGCGACGTTCCACTCCCGAGCCGTTTGCCCTCCAGGTCGGTACCCGCATTCGTGCGCTTCGCAAGGAGCGCAACATGTCCCTCGGCGCCCTCGCCGACGCGAGCGCGCTCTCGAAGGGCCACCTCTCCAGCGTCGAGCACGGCCTCGCCGCGATCACGATCGGCACGATCGCCCGCCTCGCGGAGGGCTTCGGCGTGCCCCCGATGTACCTCCTCACGTTCGCCGCGGAGGACGAGCGCGCCAAGACCGCCGAATTGCTCCGTCACCTGTCCCAGACGGAGGTGCGGAAGCTGCGCCGCCAGATTCAGGCGCAGGTCGCCGCGCGCAAGTAAATCGATCCGCGCCCTCGCGCGTCCATCCGCTCCCGGGCGCGCGAGGGCCCGTCCGCTTCCTTGGCTTTGGGTCGGAGGTGCACCGAGACGTGCGCCTCCGGCCTACTTTTTGTTTCCGACGTCTCCGGCGCCTTCGAGGTGCCGCCGCCGTTGCTCGATCAGCCACGCCTTGGCCGATTCGTGGTCGTCGAAGAACCCCGCCACGTTCTTCGGCCCCTGCAGCAGGTTCGCCGCCCGCATGAAGAGCGATACCACCACGCGTATCTTGAAGTTCGCGCCCACGTAGGCCGAGTAATACACCGCCGCCGGCCTCGGCCGCTCCGCGCCCAGCTTGCGCGCGGCAGCCTCGAGGCCGCCGAAGCCCTGCATGTGGAAGAGCGCGAGCTGAAATTGGCCCTCGTGCTCTTCCATGTCCGGCAGATCGACGAGGACACGCATGTCCTCCAGGGTGATCGGCCCCCGGTACACCGTCACGGCGATCCCGGGCTCTTCGAAGGACAGCGTATGTTTCCCGAACTGAATCGGCTCGCGTGGTTTCATCGCCTCGTCAGGACCTCGCTCACGCCGGCAAGACCCGGAGTGAGCCCTTCACGACCCCATATCCCCCCTCCGTCTCGAGCGCCCGGAAGACCTCCGGCGCGCTGATCTCCCCTCCGAGCAGCCGCCGGTACGTCCCGACGATCCTCGCCACGTCCTCGGCCGTCTCGCGCACGAGCTCGATCCGGAAGCGCCGCGCGCCGCTTCGTTTCGCCGCCGAAGCGAGGCTCGCCGCGCTCTGCGCCGCCGCGTGGAACACCGTGTTCCGGCAGCCCACGTCCGCCTCCACCGGGTGCTCCATCCCCGCGCGGTCCCGGAGCGACACCTTGTGCTTCTCGCACGGCCTGCCGCAATCACGATGATCCTTCCCCGTGGAGAGCAGCGCCGCGATCACGCAATGCTCCATGTGGAAGAGCGGCATCGGGTGGTGCAGGACCACCTCGGCGAAGGGCCCGAACGGCGAGTCGAGCAGCCCCTCGAGCTGCGCCGCGTCGAGGTCGAACGAGGGCGTGAACGCCGAGAGCCCCCGCGAGAGCACCTCGGCCGCCGTCAATCGGTTCGTCACGTTCAGCGAGAAATCACCGATCCGCGGGATCACAAGCCCCGCGCCCTCGCGAAGCGCGCCGAGCCCCCGCACGAGCAAGAGATCCGGCTCGAGCGAGAGGAGGTACCGATCGATCTTCTCCTCGCCCGGCTTGCGAATACGCGGCGGCGCGACGCCGATCGTCACGTTCGTCCGCGACGCCCGGAGCGCGCGCAGGGCCGCGCCCGTACCCACGAGCTCCAGAAAATCGAGATACACCCCGTCCGCGCCCGCGTCGAGCGCCGCCGCGGCTTGCGCCTCCGTCCGGCAGAGCACGAAGAGGCCCGCCGGCGGCGGGCTCCGATCGGGCGGGCTCGCCGCGCGGACGAGGTCCTGGAAATGCACGGACGTCGTGTCGAGCTTCCGCGCGGCCGAGGCGAGCAATGCCTCGACGAGCGCGCGGCGCGCCCGGTTCAACGACGACGGCGGGATCATCACGCCCGCGGGCAGGTCCGCCTCGATCGCCGCGAGCTCGAAGGGCGTGTCGCCGAGCCGCCCGAGTTTGTCCTTCAATACCGACGCGACGTCCGCGCCGCCGCGCGCCTCGCCGATCGGCGCGTCGCCCGTCACGGCGCACCGGAGCCCCGACGTCGCGATCGCCTCGAACCGCGGCGTTTCGCCGATCGCGCCGGAGACCCGGATCGTGAGCGGGACCTTCCGCGGCGAGCGCTCGATCTCCGCGAGCACCGCCTTCTCCCTCGCCGGATCGTCCGTCTTCCACACGCGCCGGCCCGGCTTCGCGGCGTCCGCGCGTGCGTCGGGGCCGAGCCAGACGGAGACCTCCTCGCCCGGCTCGGCGCGTGGCGTGTCCGCGCCGCTCCTCGTGATCGTCCAGATGCGCCCGCCGATCTCGCCTTCGCCCGAGAATCCTCCCTCCACGAGCACGCCGTCGCCGCGCGAGATCGCCTCCTCGAGCCGGATCCGGAGCAGCGTCTTGCCTCGCGCCCGCGCCGTCCCGAGGAGCTCGCCCACCGGCAGACCCCGGTGATCACAGGCGCGCCCCTCCACGAGCCGCTGGTGATCCACGCCCGCGAGGAAGCCCGGACCCGAGCCGCGTGAATACGTCTGCAGCGCCGTTTTTCGGATCGAACCGAGCTCCTCCTTCGCGCTCGCCTCGAGCGCCGCGCGGTAGAGCCGCGTCGTCGCGGCCACGTAGTCGGGGCCCTTCAGCCGCCCTTCGATCTTCAGCGACGCGACGCCGAGCTCGGCGAGCTTGGGCGCGAGCGCGCTCGCCTCCAGATCCTCGGGCGACAGGAGATACGCGTGCTCCCCGAGGTCGCGCTTCTCGCCGTCGACGACGAGCTCGTAGGGCAGCCGGCAGGCCTGCGCGCAGGCCCCGCGGTTCGCGCTGCGACCGCCGATGGCCTCGCTCGTCAGACACTGCCCCGAATACGCGATGCAGAGCGCGCCGTGCACGAAGACCTCGAGCTCCACGTCCGTCGCGCGCCGGATCGCCGCGATGTCGTCCACGGAGAGCTCGCGCGCCAGGATGACGCGGCTCGCGCCGAGCTCACGCGCGAGCTCCGCGGCGCCCGCGTCGGTGCACGTCATCTGCGTCGACGCGTGGATCGGCAAGGCCGGCGCGATCGCCTTGACGAGCCGCGCGACCCCGAGATCCTGCACGATCACCGCGTCGACGCCCGCCTCCGCGCAGGCCCGCACGGCGTTCTCCACGTTCTCGAGCTCCTCGTCGAAGACGAGCGTGTTCAGCGTGACGTACCCTCTGACGCCGTGCTCGTGCAGGAACGTCATCGTCTTCGCGAGCCCCGCGGCGTCGAAGTTTTTCGCGCGCGCGCGGGCGTTGAACCCTTGGAGCCCAAAATAAACGGCGTCCGCGCCGGCGAGCACCGCGGCCCGCAGGGCGGCCTCGTCGCCGGCGGGGGCGAGGATCTCGGGGCGCCTCGGCGGCGCGGCAGAGCTCATGATCGGAAGGCTATATCGCAACCCGAAAGCGGTGGCACGCGCTCCGGGCGGATGTAACGATCGTCCGCCATGTCTGCGGAAGTCAACGAGACCCGAACGGCCCTCGACGAGCTCGACCATGAGCTCCTCGACCTCGTCGCGCGGCGCAGGGCGCTCGTCTCCGCGCTCTTCGTCAAGAAGCGGGCGCTCGGCCTGCCTCTCGTGGATCCCGTGCGCGAGGCCGAGCTCCTCGCCGAGCGCCGCGCTTACGCCGAGCGCCTCGGCGTCCCGGCCGAGCTCGCCGGTGCGATCTTCCGGGCCATCCTCGAAGACAGCCATACGCGGGCTTAGGCTCGGCGCGCGCTCGAGCGACACGAGCGCCCTCTCGTGCTAACCGCTCCCGACGTCATGGATTCGCTCCTCCAGGCCGTCCGTAGAGCCTGCCCGCCCGGCCTCTGGTCGAAGGGCGTCAACCTGGCCCGCGACGGCGCCGTCGTCCTCGACAAGAAGACCCAGAACGAGCTCACGTTCCGCGTCCGGGCCCCCGGCGTCGCCATCGCGCCCACGGTCACCCTGTACGTCGCGGACGAGGAGTGGACGTGTGATTGTGGTGGCAAATTCGATCCCTGCCAGCACGTCGCCGCCGCCGTGATCGTCGCCGCGAAGGCGCCCGAAGGCGCGATCCCCGCGGCCGGGACCGACGCGGGCCCGAGGGCCACGCCGGCCGCGAAGCCGCTCGGCAAGGTCGAATACGAGTTCAGCCGCGACGCGGGTACGCTTTTCCTGGAGCGCGCCGTGATCTTCCCCGACGGCCGCCGCGAGCCTCTCCTGGGCTCGATCACGAATCGTGTCTCGCGCGGCGACCTCCCGCTCCTGCCCACGCACGAGGACATCACGGTCGATCGAATGATCTCGACCTGGAAAGGCGGGGTCGTCCCGATTCCGCGGGTGCGGGAGCTCTTCGCGCTGCTCGAGAATGCGCCGAGCGTGCTCTTCGACGGTTTTCCGGTCCGCACGAACAAACAGGCCGTCCGCCCCTCGGCCGTCGTGCTCGACGGCAAGAATGGCGGCGTGCTCGTGCGCGTCGAGAAAGACCCCGCCGTCGACGAGGTGATCGCGCGCGGCGCCGCGCGCACGGGGGACGTCCTGCGTCCGCTCGGGGACACCTCGCTGACGGGCGACGCGTGGGAGAAATTGCCCATGGAGCGGCTCGTCGCCAAGGAGGAGCTCGGCACGTTCGTCACGAAGATCCTCCCCGAGCTCGACAAACACACGCGCCTCTCCGTGCGCACGAAGAGGCTCCCGGGCGTCGCGCGGAAGAGCCGCCCGCGCATTTCGATCGAGCTCTCGCAGGCCGGGCACACGCTCTCCGTGTTGCCGCTTCTCGTGTACGGGGATCCGCCGGAGGCGCGCGTCCAGCAGAATGTGCTCGTGCACCTCGGCGGCGCCGTGCCCGTGCGCGACGAGGCCGAGGAGCGCAGGCTCATCGAGCGATTGCGCGACGAGCTCAATTTGATCCCCGGCCGGCGCGTCGATCTCGACGGCGAGGCGGCCTTGCGGTTCGCCCAGAAGCTCAAGGGGTTCCGGGGCGGCGACCAGGGCGAGACGCTCGGCGAGCTCTTCGGCAAGCGCCCGCTCGTGCCCCGGTTCGACATCCAGGGCGACGGCTTCGACGTCGTCTTCGAATTGGCCTCCGAGGAGGGCGAGGAGGGCGCGGCGACGCGATTCGCGAGCGGCGCGGCCGTCATTCGCGCGTGGAAGGACGGGCTCGACATCGTCCCGCTCGAAGGCGGAGGCTTCGCGCCCTTGCCTTCCGATTGGCTCTCGCGTTTCGGGGATCGCGTGGCCGATTTGCTCGCCGCCCGCGCGGAGACCGAGGACCAGACGATCCCGCCCGCGCTCCTGCCCGCGCTCGCGCGCCTCTGCGAGGAGATCGACGCGCCGAGGCCCCCGGGTTTTTCCCGGCTCGCCCCCCTGCTCGAGGGTTTCTCCGGGATACCCGAGGCGCCCTTGCCCTCCGGCCTCTCCGCCACGCTCCGGTCCTATCAGCGCCGCGGCGTCGATTGGCTCTCGTTCTTGCGCGACACCGGCCTCGGCGGGATCCTCGCGGACGACATGGGCCTCGGGAAGACCTTGCAGGCGCTCGCGGCCATGCGCGGCCGGGCGCTCGTGGTTTGTCCGAAGAGCGTGCTCTTCAACTGGGAGGCCGAGATCCGCAAGTTCCGGCCGAGCCTCGAGGTCGCCCTCTACCACGGCCCGAAGCGCGCGCTCGATCCGAAGGCGGACGTCACGCTCACCACGTATTCGATGATGCGCATCGACGTCGAGGCGCTCTCGGCCGTGGAGTGGGACACGATCGTGCTCGACGAGGCGCAGGCCATCAAGAACCCCGACAGCCAGGTCGCGCGGGCCGCGTATGCATTGCGCGGGAAATTCAAGGTGGCGCTCAGCGGCACGCCCGTGGAGAACCGGCTCGAGGAGCTCTGGAGCCAGATGCATTTCGCGAACCGCGGGCTCCTCGGGGGGCGGGGCGATTTCAAGGCGCGTTACGCCGCGCCGATCGAGGACGGCCACGCCGGCGCGGCCGAGCGATTGCGGGAGCGGATCCGCCCCTTCGTGCTGCGCAGGCTGAAGCGCGAGGTCGCGCCCGAGCTGCCGCCGCGCACCGACGGCGTGCTCAGCGTGGAGCTCGACGAGAAGGAGCGCGCGGTGTACGACGCCGTGCGCGCGGCGACGCTGAATGACGTGGTGAAGCGCCTCGCCGAGGGCGGCAGCGTGCTCGCCGCGCTCGAGGCGCTGCTCCGGCTGAGGCAGGCCGCTTGCCACGCGGCGCTCGTGCCGGGGCAGGCGGCTTCGGGGTCGTCGAAGGTGGAGGCGCTCGTCGAGGCGCTCTCCGACGCGGCGGCGGACGGCCACAAGGCGCTCGTGTTCTCGCAATGGACGTCGCTGCTCGACCTCATCGAGCCGCACCTCGCCGAGGCCGGGATTTCTTTCAATCGGCTCGACGGCTCGACCGTGGATCGCGCGGGCGTGGTGAACGCGTTCCAGGCCGAAGGGGGCCCGCCCGTGATGCTGCTCTCGCTCAAGGCCGGCGGAACGGGCCTCAACCTGACCGCCGCCGATCACGTGTTCTTGATGGATCCGTGGTGGAACCCGGCCGTCGAGGACCAGGCCGCGGACCGCGCGCACCGTATCGGTCAGGACAAACCCGTCTTCGTGTATCGGCTCGTGGCCAAGGACACGGTGGAGGAGCGGATCCTCGCGTTGCAGGAGAAAAAGCGGCTCGTGGCCGACGCGGCGCTCGGCGAGGCGGCGCAGGCGGCGGGGATCACGCGCGACGATTTGATGGCGCTCCTCAGTTGATGGGACTGCCAACGACGTAGGCGCGGGGCGCCGTCGAGTTGCCGCCGGGCGCACGAACACCGGCGATTTCGAGGGCAAGTACCACGCTGGACCATGGGCATGCCGTTTGCCGCACGCGACGGCCATGAAGTGGGTACCGACGCTCTTTCTTTCCTTTTCCGCGGGTCTGGCGGCGACGGCGTGTGATGGGCCGGCGGCCGTGCCGGTCACGCCGAGCACGACGGCGCTCTATGAATCGCAAATGTACGTCGGCCGGGGGACGCCGAACGTATACGTGCTCGTCGTCGATGACGCAGATACGCCGGAGGCGGCCGAGCTCCGGCAGCACGCGACGGAGGCGCTCCGCGCGGCCCTGCTCGGCAACGTGCGGTCTCGAGAGGACGGCTGCTGGGGGACCAACGATCCCGCCGAATGGCGCCCGGGTGATGATCAGGTGGTCATCGTGCGTCCGAGCGCCCCGACCGCGCTTTCGCTCGTCACGCCGATCGACCGGCCGGCGCTCGCGTGGAAGACGATCACCTCGAAGGCCGAGGAGGTCGACGCCGTCGTGGCCGCGGCCGCCGAGGCCCTGGAGGCGCGGCTCGCGGCGCCGGGCGAGAGCTACCGGCCGCTGCGGGCGGCGCGCCGCGCGCTCGATCTCATGGAGGGATTGCATGCGCCCGAGACCGACGCGGAGGCGGAGTTTGTCGCGTCGCTCGCGCGAGGCACGATGCATGCGCTGCTCCTCGCGAGCACGCGCGACGACGAGGACGTGGCGCCCCCCGCGGATCTGCTCCCGAGCGAGCTCGCGCGCGATTCGACGTACCGGATGAGCCTCGTCGTGCCGTCGAACGCGGGGGAGTTCGGATGCCAGATCTTCAAGCAAGGCAAGACGCGCCTCGAAGCGTGGGGCAAGCTCGTGTATTCGACCGATTACGCGTGGCCGTGCGACGACAAAACGGCGTGGGCGAACATGCTCGGGACGTCTTACTTCCTGAGCTGCGGCCTCCCCTGCCTGGAGCGACCCCTCCAGATCGACGCGAGCGGGCGCGCCGAATGCAAGTTCCACGTCGCGCAGCCGGACCTCGAGCAATGTGATCCGGCCAAAGGATGGCGTGATCCGACCGAGGGGGAGGCGTTCGCCGAGTATGGTGGTGAGAAGCTGCGTCGTTGCGAGATCGTCCAGCACGAGGGCGCCGACCTCGAGGCGTGCCGCACCTCGCCCGATTGCCCGGACTGTCCGAGCGGGTTTTGCGTGACGGAGGTGGACTTCTTCCACGGCTCGACCTGCCCCGAGGGCGAATACCTCTGGAACTTCCGGTTCACCGGCGGGGCGAGGGCCGTGCCTTTTGGGCTCCTGGAGATGTCCTGCGCGACGAAGGACGATTGAGCGTCGCGGTGATCACCGCCGTGCCCGTCATCCAGGCGACGAGCGCGAGCGCGGCGAGCTTTTGCAGCGCGGGCAGCAGCGCCGAGGGGACCTCCTCCCCCGAGGCGACGTGCGCCGCATAAAGCGCGCCGTCGAGGGCCGCGAGGCCCACGGTGCATGCCGCGAGGCGCGCGGGCGCTCGCGGGCCGCCCTTCGCCGAAAGCAATCCAAAGGTGGCGAGCGCGGCCGCGACGAGCCCCGGCGCCCCCGCGACGAGAATGAGCAGCGCGTGGAGCAAACCATACCGCTGCGAGGGCGCGAGCGGGACCAGCGTCGCCGCGAGCGCCGAGGCGAGCCCGAAGACACGCACGGCGACCGAGAGCCCGACCCGCGCCGCGAAGAGCCGCGTGACCAGAAACCAGAACGGCAACGTGCCCGCCGCGAGGGCCATCATCCCCGCCTTGGCGAGCCACGCGCCCGGGTTCGTCCGCCCATCGAGGGCACGATCGGCCGTCAGGTCACAGAGGAAATTGCGGAAGAAGTCGTGCCCGGCGGCGGCCCGATCGAGCCACGTGCCGCCGGGATACAGGGCCATCGCGGCGCCGAGCAGCAAACACGAGCAGGCGACCGAGCCGATCACGAAGAGCGCCGCGGCGCGCACGGCGAGCGGCGGCGTCGCCGAGCCATGCGGGGGGCTCTCTTCGTCGGCCGGAGGCGCCATTGTCGCCCCGAGTTTACTTCGAGCTCTCTCCTTTGGAACGGCGCACGAGCACGAGGTGGTACATCGCGCCGAGGTGGCGAATCTCGGAGGCCGTGACGGTCGCGGCGTCGGCGCGCTCGTTCGGCTCGAAGCGGCTCAGGACGAGCAGCCCCGCCTGGTGCGCCATGAGCAGCCGGTTCTTGAACTCGGCGAGCCCGAGCCCGGATGCCTCGCCGCGCTCCTCGAGCGAACGGAAGAGCGCGGCGACGAACACCTTGCCCTCGTCCCGCGCCACGATCACCTCGCTCGCGGCATGCACCACGCGGGCCGCGAAATCACGCGGGGAGAGCACGATGAGCGGAGGCGTCGCGCCGCGGCGGCGCTCGTCGTCGCGAAGCTTGCGCGCGTGGGCGAGGAGGGCGGCGACGCCGTGCGGCGAGAGCTCGGCGAGCACGGCCTGAAGCTCGCTCGCCGGATCAAAGAGCGGCGGCGGGACGCTCGCGCGCGGCGGCGCGATCGACCCCGGCCTCTGGGCACGGACCTTCGTGCTGCTCTTGCGCTTCGGAAAAGGGCTGAGTCGACCCGGAGACATGACCGGTCAACGTACCAGCGACGGCCCGCCCGGCGCAACAGGGCTCGCGCGCGGCGGCGCCAGATGGTTCGGGCGCCAATGTTTCGTCACCGCGTGATCCGCGGCGCGCCTTCCTCGTCGACGGCTTCCTTCACGTCGGCGGCGTCGGAGGCGGCCTCGTCGCGCCCGTCGTTGGCCTTCTCCGCGGCGGCGCGCGCCGCGTCGCCCCGGCCGATTGCGGCGCCTGCGAGCGCCCAGAGCGAGACCGGGACGTCCGGGCCCGTCGTCGCTTTCGTGGTGCGGGAGAGGTAAATGCCGCCCGTGCGCTCGCCCTTGGTCTGCACCTCGGAGGTGCGGCGCGGGGCCGCCGGCGGGGGCGCGGCGGCGCGGCGCGCCGGGGTCTTCATGCCGCGTTTGCCCTTCTTCGCCATCTTCAGCCGCGCCTTGCTCGGCGCGTTCTTGGCGATCTCGACGCAGCTCTTCTTCATCGAGGGCGGGCACGAGATACGCACGTGGAAATGGTCGTCGTGCGGCAAACCGCCCGTGGGCTGCATCATGACCTGCGCGGCCCGCACGTAGAGGGCGCGGGAGACGCCGCGCGCGCGGGCGTGGGCGAGCAGGGCGTGCTTGATCGGGTCGGCCACGAAGACGTGGCTCACGCGCGCCTGGCGGTCGAGCAGGAGGTTCTGCAGAAAGAGCCAGTTCCGCGGGACGTCGAAGCGCGCGCCCGGCACGCTCGGGACCGTGAGCTTCTCGTCGACCTTCACGAACCCGTGGCGCAGCACGGGCTGGCCCTTCTCATTGACCAGGTAAAACCCGAGGTCCGCGTCGCGCCCGCTCTCGTGCGAGTGGTGATGCGCGAGCTCGCCGCCGCCCTTGCGCGAGATGTCGCCGACGCCGAGCACCGCGCCCGGGAACTTCTTGTGCACGGCCTTCGCCGCGCGATCGAGCGCGTGGACGAGCGCGGGCAGGCCCCAGCGCGTGTCCATGTCCTTGTAATTGTAGGCCGGCACGACGCGCAGGTAGGGCTTCTTCGTCGTATCGAGCCGAATGCCTCCTTCGAGGCGTCCGTCGTTCGGCGGGCCGACGGAATCGGCGCGCGGCGGAGGCGCGGGCTTCTTCGCGGGGCGCGTCGCCTCGGGCTTGCCCTTGCTCGCCCGTCCCGAGCGTCCCGTCGCTGGCGGCTCCGTCCTGGCGCGTCGTGCAGGGCTCGGGGGCTTGTGCGCCCCTGCGCGGGCGGCCTGCGGCGCGGCGGGCGCGGGAGGCGCGGCTTCGGCGGGCGTCGTGGGCATGCCGCAGAGCGCAATCGCGAGCGCGGCGGCGAGGGAGCGGAAGGGGCGGCTCACGGCCACGGGAATACGCCTGCGCCGCGGGCGGGGCCAAGTTCGAGGGATCCCCCTGGCCACCTGGGCGCGGCTCTGGTAGCACTCCGGGCCGTATGAACAAGGTCTACCAGAGCGCCCTCGACGCGTGTCGGGACATCCCCGACGGCGCGACGATCCTCGCGGGCGGCTTCGGCCTCTGCGGGATCCCCGAGAACTGCATCGCCGCGCTGCGCGAGCTCGGCACGAAGGACCTCGTCGTCGTCTCGAACAACTGCGGCGTCGACGATTTTGGCCTCGGCGTGCTCCTCCGGAACAAGCAAATCCGGAAGATGATTTCGTCCTACGTCGGCGAAAACAAGGAGTTCGAGCGCCAGTACCTCTCGGGTGAGCTCGAGGTCGAGCTCACGCCGCAAGGCACGCTCGCCGAGCGCATCCGGGCCGGCGGCGCGGGCATTCCGGCGTTTTACACCCCGACGGGCGCGCACACGGCCATCAGCGAGGGCGGCCTGCCCGTCCTCTACAACGCCGATGGCTCGGTGAAGAAGTACTCCGAGAAGAAGGAGATCCGATCCTTCAATGGTCGGGATTACGTGCTCGAGCCCGCGATCCAGGGCGACTTCGCCATCGTGAAGGCCTGGAAGGGGGATCGGTACGGCAACCTCGTCTACCGAAAGACGGCGATGAACTTCAACCCGATGATGGCCACGGCCGCGAAGGTGACGATCGCCGAGGTCGAGGAGCTCGTGGAGGTCGGCTCGCTCGATCCGGACACGATCCACACGCCGGGCCTCTACGTGCACCGCGTGGTCCAGGGCGCGAAGTACGAAAAGCGCATCGAGCGCAGGACCGTCCAGAAGCCCGCAGCGGGAGCGAAGGAGTAACCGATGAGCCTCTCGCGAGAGCAGATCGCACGCCGCGCGGCCCAGGAGCTGCGTGACGGCTTCTACGTGAACCTCGGCATCGGCATGCCGACCCTGGTCGCGAACTTCATCCCCAGCGGGATGGACGTCGTGCTCCAGAGCGAAAATGGCCTGCTCGGCATCGGCCCCTACCCGGAGTCGGGCAAGGAGGACGCGGACCTCATCAACGCTGGCAAAGAGACCGTGACGATGATGCCCGGCTCGGCCACGTTCTCGAGCGCGGAGAGCTTCGCGATGATCCGCGGCGGCCACATCGACCTCGCGATCCTCGGCGCGATGGAGGTCTCCGAGAAGGGCGACCTCGCGAACTGGATGATCCCGGGCAAGATGGTCAAGGGCATGGGCGGCGCGATGGACCTCGTCGTCTCGGCCAAGCGCGTCGTCGTGATCATGGACCACGCCGCGAAGAACGGCTCGCCCAAGATCCTGCGCGAGTGCGCCCTGCCGCTCACGGGCCGGGGCGTCGTGCACCGGATCATCACGGACCTCTCGGTCATCGACGTCACGCCCGAGGGCCTCGTCCTGCGCGAGCTCGCGCCGGGGGTCTCCGCGCGCGAGGTGCAGGCGAAGACCGAGCCGGCGCTCAAGGTGCCGCACGACGTGAAGGAGATCGACCTCGGCGGCGCCCAAGCCTCGTCCACATGAGCTGGCCCGACAAAAACCCGCCCAGCGCCGGGGAAAAGCGCTCGATCGGCGCGGGCGTCTTCCGGCGCTGCGAGGGCTGCGGCGAGACCATCACGGCCGACGTCCTCGCCGCGAGCTTCGAGGTTTGTCCGCGCTGCGACCACCACCACAAGCTCTCCGCGAAGGGCTGGCGGGCGCTGCTCTGCGACGACGGCGCGCTCGAAGCCTGGGACGAGCACCTCGCGCCCGACGACCCGCTGCGCTTCAGCGACGGCCGGAGCTACAGGGACCGGATCAGCGCCGCGCAGAAGAAGACCGGCGCGCGTGAGGGCATCGAGATCGGCAAGGCGAGCCTCGGCGGCCGGCCGATCGGCTACGGCGCGTTCGTCTTTGCCTTCATGGGCGGGAGCATGGGCTCGGTCGTCGGCGAGAAGATCACGCGCCTCTTCGAGCGCGCCGCCGAGGAGGAGCTGCCGGTCGTCTTGCTCTCGGCCTCGGGCGGCGCGCGTATGCAGGAGGGCATCCTCTCGCTCATGCAGATGGCGAAGAGCGTGTCGGCGCTCGAGCGCTTCCGGCAGCGGCGCCTGCCCTTCCTCTCGGTCCTCTTGCACCCGACGACCGGCGGCGTGGCCGCGAGCTTCGCGTTCCTCGGCGACGTCAACATCGCCGAGCCGAAGGCCCTCATCGGCTTCGCGGGGCCGCGGGTCATCGAGACGACGATCCGGCAGACCTTGCCGCCGGGCTTCCAGCGCGCAGAGTTCTTGCTGGAGCACGGCATGATCGACGCGATCGTCCCTCGGCTCATGATGAAGCAGACGATCGGGCTCTTGCTCGATCACCTGCAGGACGGGCGCGCCGCTCGGATGCCGCGCTGATCGGATGACCTCTTCACGCCTGATCCCCCTCGTCGACGACCTCATGCGTCGCGCGGGCCGGGGCATGTCGCTCGGCCTCGATCGCATGCACGCCGCGCTCGCGGCGCTGGGCAACCCCGAGGCGAAGCGGCGGTTCGTCCATGTCACGGGGACGAACGGCAAGGGCTCGACGAGCGCGATGGTCGAGGCGATCACGCGGGAGGCGGGCCTCCGGACCGGGCTTTACACGTCGCCGCACCTCTGCCGCTTCGCCGAGCGTATCCGCGTGGACGGCGAGCCCATTGCGGAGCTCGCGCTCGCGGACGCGCTCGAGCGGGTGCTCGTGGTCGCGCCGGAGGGGCTCACGTTTTTCGAGGCGATGACGCTCGCGGCGTTCGTCGCGTTCGACGCGGCGGACGTCGAGGTGGGCGTGATCGAGGTCGGGATCGGGGGGCGGCTCGACGCGACGAACGTGCTCGAACGGCCGCTCGGGACGGCGATCACGTCGGTCGCGCTCGACCACACCGCGCTGCTCGGCGAGACGCGCGGGGCCATCACGCGGGACAAGGCGGGCATCTTCCGGCGCGACGTGCCCGTCGTGCTGGGTCCGCTCGACGACGAGGCGCTCGCGGCGGCGCTCGAGGTGGCGAGGGACGTGGGCGCGGGGCCGGTGCTGCGCGTGGCGCGGCCGAGCGAGCGGGCCACGAATGCGGACGGGGTCTGCGTGTTCGAGGCGCGGGCGCTCCCGGACGGGCGTGCGCGGATCGAGGGGCTCTTGCCGGAGGTCGTCGAGGCCGAGCTCGGGCTCGCCGGCGCGCATCAAATCGGCAATGCGGCGGTGGCAACGGCGCTCGTGGTGTCGTCGATGCCCGCGTTGAAAGCGCGGCCGGAGCTCATCACGCGGGGCCTCGCGGCGGCGCGCTGGCCGGGGCGGCTCGAGCGCATCGAGAGGGCAGGAAAAACCGTCCTCCTCGATTGCGCGCACAATCCCCACGGCGCCGCTGCGCTGGCCGAGCACGTGTGTTCCCTCGGGCTATCGCCCGATCGGGTGGTGCTCGTCTTCGGGGCGCTCGCGGACAAGGCGTGGGTGGGTATGCTCGACGTGCTCGGCCCGCTCGCCGATCGGCGCATTTATGCCGAGCCGAAGGGGCGGGCGCCGGTGAAGGCGACCGAGCTTTCGGCGCGTTTTGCCGGGCTCGTGGCGCCCGAGGGGCGCGAGGCGATCCGGCGGGCGCTCGTCGTGGCGGGCCCATCGGACCTCGTCGTCGTGGCGGGGTCGATTTATCTCGTGGGCGAGATCCGCGGCGAGCTGCTGGGCTTGGCCTGTGATCCGGTCGTCGCCTTGTAGGAGCCGCTTCGTTGCGAGATTTGCCGGCGCGGCGTAGAGTGCGCGCCGATGAGCTCGCGAGCATTCGACGTCATCGTGATCGGCAGCGGCCCCGGCGGGGAAGGGGCGGCGATGAAGTGCGCCAAGGAGGGCCGCAGCGTCTGCGTCGTCGACCAGCGCCACCTGGTCGGGGGCGCTTGCACGCACACGGCCACCATCCCTTCGAAGGCGCTTCGCCACGCGATCCAGCGCTTCGTGGAGATGCGCCACGTCCCTGGGTTCCGGGCGAGCCCCGACGCGCAGCCCTCGTTCGGCGACCTCACCCGCACGGCGGGCAGCGTCATCGCGCGCCAGACCGACATGCGGCAGACGTTCTACGAGCGCAACAAGGTCGAGGTCGTCGAGGGCCGCGCCCGTTTCCTCGACGCGAACACCGTCGAGGTCGGGCAGCCGAAGGGCGCGGTCGACGTCCTCACGGCCAAGGCGTTCATCATCGCCGCCGGCTCGCGGCCGTATCACCCGCCGGACGTCGATTTCACGCATCCGCGCGTCTACGACTCCGACACGATCCTCGGGATGGAGGAGATGCCGCAGTCGATGATCGTGTATGGCGCGGGCGTCATCGGCTGCGAGTGGGGGAGCATGTTCCGCATGCTCGGCGTGAAGCTGAACCTCATCAATACCCGCGACAAACTGCTCTCGTTCCTCGACGACGAGATCGTCGACGCGCTCGCGTATCACCTGCGCGACATGGGCTGCCTCATCCGGCACAACGAGGAGTACGAGCGGGTGGAGGGCCAGGACGACGGCGTGGTCCTGCACCTCAAGAGCGGCAAGAAGATCAAGGCCGACGTCCTGCTCTGGGCGAACGGGCGCACGGGCAATTCGAATGGGATGGGGCTCGAGGACCTCGGGGTCCCCCTCGATTCTCGCGGCAACATCAAGGTGAACGAGGCCTACCAGACGTCCGTGCCGCACATCTACGCGGTGGGCGACATCGTGGGTTTCCCCTCGCTCGCGAGCGCGGCCTACGATCAGGGCCGCTTCGCCGCGACGCACCTCGTCGAGGGCCGGCTCGAGACGAGGCTCGTCGAGGACATCCCGACGGGCATCTATACCTCGCCCGAGATCTCCTCCGTGGGCCGGACCGAGCGTGAGTTGACGAAGGCGGGGATCCCCTACGAGGTGGGCCACGCGCAGTTCAAGTCGCTCGCCCGCGCGCAGATCACGGGGCGGACCGTGGGGATGCTCAAGATCCTGTTCCACCGCGAGACGCTGGAGCTGCTCGGCGTGCATTGCTTCGGGGACAACGCGAGCGAGATCATCCACATCGGCCAGGCGATCATGTCGCAGGAGGGCAAGGCGAACAGCCTCCTGTATTTCGTGAACACCACGTTCAACTACCCGACGATGGCCGAGGCGTACCGCGTGGCGGCGCTGAACGGGCTGAACCGGGTGTTTTGAGGCGGGTTCGTCCTCCGCGCCGCGGCGCTGTTCGCCACGGCACGCGCATTCGCTCTTGAGTCGCGGGGCGAGGGGCGCATAAGGTGTCTCTTCGAGCGGAGGAGAGACCCATGCACGTCACGCAGGCGAACGACGGAATCAAGATCGCTTACCGCAGCTTCGGGGAGGGCCCCGAGGTGGTGTTCCTCGTCCACGGCTGGATGGTCTCGGGCGCGGTCCACGACGACCTGCTCGAGCACCTCGAGCGCGACGGCTTGCGCATCATCGTGCCCGACCTGCGCGGCGCGGGCCAGTCCGACAAACCCGAGGAGGGCTACTCGATCAAGCGTTATGCGGACGATGTCCTCTCGATCGCGGACGCCGAGGGCATCAAGTCCTTCACCGTCGTCGGCCACAGCATGGGCGGCCAGATCGCCCAGTGGCTCGCCGCCCACCACGCCGATCGCGTGAACGGCGTCGTGCTGCTTTGCCCCGTGCCCGCGAGCGGCGCGCCGCTGCCCCCCGAGGCGATCGGCCTCTTCTCGAGCGCCGGCGGCAACCGCGACGCGCAGCGGACGATCCTCGGCCTCGCCTGCAAGGAGCTCGCGCCCGCCTCGCTCGAGCGCCTGCTCGACGACGGTGCGCGCACGTTGCCTGCGGCCGTGCGGCTCTCGTTCGACGTGTGGCGCACGGGCGGGTTTTCCGACGTGCTCGGGCAGATCAAGGCGCCGCTGCTCGTCGTGGGCACCGACGATCCCTTCTTGCCGCCTGCCGCGCTGAAGGGCGAGATCGTCTCGAAGGTCCGCGGCGCTCGTTTCGCCTACCTGCCCGGGCCGGGGCACTACGTGCAGGTCGAGCGACCGCGCGAGACGGCCGCGCTCTTGCAAGCCTTCCTCGCCGCCCACCGGCCGTGAGCCGATCGGGTCGGCGCGCCTCCCTCCCGAGGCGGGTTTCCCTGCTTTCGAGCGGCCGGTCGTTCTGATAAAACCTCGGCCGTGGCCCTACCGCCGAACATCTGCCTGGTGAACGCCGCGCGCAGCCTTTGCGACGACGTGTTTTTTGCGATTGCCTCGACCGCCCGCCTCGACGACGGCACCTTGCGTGCGCTCGCGAAGCGGCGCGCGCCTGCGCTGCAGGCGGCCGCGCGTGGGGCGCCGCCGGAGCACCTCGGCGCGTGGGACACGTGGCTCGTGAAGATGGCGGCCGCGATGGCCCCGATCCAGCCGCCGCGGTGGCTCGCGATGGCCGACGTGATCGACGAGGGGATCTCGCTCGAAGGCGGGGCGCGGGGCGTGCGCTCGCTCTTCACGACGAAGCCGAGCGAGAAGGACGTGGCGCGGGTGAAGTCGTTCGGGGGGTTCGCCGCGCGCGCGCTCACGGCCGTGCTCGGGGCGACGGGCTCGTTCCAGATGGAGGCGAAGTCGCAATGCGGCTGCTTCATCGCGTCGCTCGGATTGCCCGAGGAGGACGAGCAGGCGCTCTCGAAGGAGGAGCCCGTGAAGGCGGAGGCGCTCGAGGTGCCGGAGGGTTTGCCGCCGAAGATCGCGCGGGCGGTCTTGCGGGGCGCGTTTTACGCGGCGATGCTGGAGGGGGTCGACCCGCGTGAGGAGCAGGCGGTCCTCTTGATCGGCAAAAAGACGTCCTTGCCGGCCGAGGAGATCACGGCGGCGCACGGGGAGGCGCGGCAGCGTATCGAGGCGGCGCGGGCGTTCGGCGCGCCGTGCGTGGACGGGATTCGCTGGGTGCTGGAGGGGGAAAAGGAGTCGAGCGACCTGCTCGCGGTCGCGGCGGCGAAGCTGACGTTGCCCATGAATCACCGCACGGAGGCGATCACGGCGGTGAACGTGGGGGGCAAGGTGGTGCTCGCGAAGAAACACACGCTCGACAAGAAGCAACGTGAAGCGGCGCTCGGCATAACGTGGGCGGCGGCGCTGCGGTCGGATCCTTCGTACGTGCGGCGGAGCGAGCTCGCATTGCGGCACGACGCGTTCGCCGCGGACCTCGGGGACGAGGGGGCGGGGAAGGACGCGCGGCGGGGGGTCGAATCGTTCCTCGAGGACGAGCTTCGCGCGCTCGGTCCGCTGGTGCCTCCGCCGATGCCGTGAGGACGAGGTCGTCGACGACGGGGACGAGGTCGTCCTACCCGGGGGACGACCTCGTCCTGCCAGAGGAGGAGATCGTCCTACCCGGGGGATGAGATCGTCCCGCCAGAGGATGAGGTCGTCCTACCCGGGGACGAGGTCGTCCTGCCAGGGGGATGAGATCGTCCTGCCAGGGGACGAGATCGTCCTGCCCGGGGGACGAGGTCGTCCTGCCCAGGGGCACGAGATCGTCCTGCCAGAGGATGAGGTCGCCCATCAGGGGGATGAGATCGTCCTGCCAGAGGACGAGATCGTCCTACCCGGAGGACGAAGTGTCGGCCATGTGTGTCGACGGACGAACGTCCGTCCGTCTCGTCCCGTGGTATGCACTTGCACGCGTCTACGTGTGCGAGCGGGTGGAAAACTCGGACCAACTCTGGTACAGAGGTGGACAACGACGCAGCGGAGGCAGCATGACGACGGCGAGGGACCTGGCGAGAGACGAGGCGGACGAGCCCGCGTCGAAGAGTGGGGTGCAGGCCACCCACCCTCTCGTCGCTGCCGTCGCGTGTGCTCCGCTGGATCCGGTGACCGACGAGGAGTTCGAGTCCTTGCAATGGATTCTGCGCACCGCTGACGACTGGATCGGGCACGAAGAATTCGTCGCCGATCTTGGCATCGGTCCGTAGTTCGTGAAGCCGTTCGAGGTCGTCTGGCGGCGTGTGCACGACGTCCAGGTCCGCAACCTGGACAAGGCGGTTGCGCAAGCGATATGCACGGCCGTCTACGCGGCGGCCGCAGATGGCAGCGGGGATATCAGAAGGACTCGCGCTGATACGCCGGACTGGATCAGCATCAACGTCCGCGGAGCCGTCGCGTATGCATACGTCGACCGCGCTGCGCACAAGCTGATCGTGCTCAACGTCGTCAGAGCGCGATAGCCACGACCCCGCCCCCCGAAGCCTTCACGGCCGCCGCGTGATCTGCACGAGCCTCTCCGGCGGGCCGAGCGGCGCGCTTTCGGGGGCGTCCGTGCTCTCGAGGACGAGCTCGAACAGGCCGTGATCGAAGGGTCTTCCCTCGGCGGGCGCGGCGGGGACGAGGCGCTCGCGTTTGCCCTCGGCGGCGAGGGTGCGGGCGCGGAAATGGCAATATGGGTTGTTGCCGGGGCGCCCGAAGAGCGCGTGCGCGGTGAACGTGCAGCCGCCCATGCAGACCTCGGCGAAGGGGCAGGCGCGGCAGAATCCCCAGAGGTCGTCCGGCGTGCGATGGCGCGCGAAGGCGAGGGCCGGCGCTTCGTCCCAGATCACGCCGAGGGGGCGCTCGCGTAAAGAGCCGCCGACGTACGGGGTGCTCTGCAAGGACGGGCAACCCTTCACCGCGCCGTCGGATTCGATGCCGAGGACACGTTTTCCCGCCTGACAACCCACGAAATGGTCGCGCCCGCCCTCCTTCACCGAGCGCAAGAGCGCCTCCTCGGGCCCGAAGTAGCCGAGGTTGTTGCCGGGCATCAGCGTGATGCCGTCACGAAAGGCGCGGCGCTTCAGCGCGGCCACGCGCGGCACGAGGTCGAGCAGATCGTACGGCTGCAGGAGCATGTCCGGGCGATCCGCGGCGCGGCCGAGGGCCGCCGTGATCTGGACCTGCCAGGCGACGATGCCCTGGGCCCGGAGGTGCTCGTAGAGCGGCTCGAGGTCACCCCGATTGACACGATTGACGTTCGTGTTCGCCGCGACGAGCAGCCCCGCCCCGCGCAGGTGGCCGATCGCGCGCGTGGCGCTCTCGAAGCTCGATTTCGCGCGCCGGATGAGGTCGTGCGCGGGCGCGAGCCCGTCGACGCTCACCGAGACGCTGTGCAGCCCGGCGTCTTTCATGGCCCGCGCGAGCGGCGCGTCGATCCCGCGGCCGCCCGTGGTCATCGTCGGCCGGATGCCCGCCTCACGCAGGGCCCGGACGATTTCGAGGAAACCCTCGTGCAGGTACGCCTCGCCGCCGATGAGCACGACCTCCCGCGCGCCGCGCTCCTTCAATTGCCGGACGACGCCGAGCGCCTCCGCCGTCCCGAGCTCGGTCGTCCGCGGCCCCCCGGCGCGTGATCCACAATGGGCGCAGGGCTGATCGCAGCGGAGGGTGAGCTCCCAGACGACATAGGCGGGGAAGTATTCGTCGGGGATCACGGGGACGCGGCGGAGGGGCATGGCGGGGGCAGAGGGTACCACCGTTTTGCGCCTCAGGCGCCCGGCCCCGCTGCGTCGCGGCTCCATTCGTCCTCGATCGCGCGCGCGAAATCCTCGAATTCTCGCTCCAGGCGCGTGATGAGCTCCTCCGCGCCGTCGATCGCGCCGGACCTCGCCAGGCTCTCGAGCCGCGCGCTCGTCTCCGCCACCCGCTTCGCGCCCACCGCGCCGCTCGAACCCTTGAGCGCGTGCGCGCGCCGCTCGAGGTCGACCACGTCACGCTTCTTCGAGGCCTCTCGCAATCCCACCATGCGCCCCGGCACCTCCGCGAGGAAGGCGCGCCCGATCTCTTCGAGCGCCCCGAGCTCGCGCAGCCCCTCGACCATCCGCGCGTCGAGGACCGGCCCTGCGTCCTCCGACGCGCTCACGCCGCGCGGCGCCCCCGCGGCGTCGCGCGAGAGCGCCACGTGACGCACGAGCATGCGCTGGAGATCGGCGCGCTCGATGGGCTTGGCGAGGTGGTCGTCCATGCCGGCCGAAAGCGCGCGCTCCCGGTCCTGCGCCATCGCATTCGCCGTCAGCGCGACGATGGGCGTACGCGAGAGCCCCCGCGCCTCCTCCCGCCGGCGAATCTCCTCGGTGGCGCGATACCCGTCCATCTCCGGCATCTGGCAATCCATCAGCACGAGCCGGTACGACCCGCGCTCGAACGCCTCCACCGCGGCGCGCCCATTGTCGACCGTGGTCACCACGCAGCCGAGCGTCGCGAGCATCTTCTGCGCGACCTTCTGGTTGACCAGGTTGTCCTCGGCGAGCAGGACCCGAAGGCCCGCGTGCGCCCCTGAATCGACGGGTTTTTCGCTCCGGGGCGCCTCGTCGTGTATCGCCGCGCGTGGGCCCGCGACGGCCGAAAGCGCGGCCGTGAGCGCCGACCTGTGCACCGGCTTGTGGATCCGCGCGGCGCGCGCGCCCGGCGGGAGCGGCGGGGCCTCGCGCCCCACCGGCAAGAGCAGGATGAACGCGATCGACGCGGTCTTCGGGCTCGAGAGGGCCGCGTCCACGACGTCGCAGCCGCTCATCCCCGGCATGTCGCGGTCGACGAGCAGCACATCGTAGGGCCGCCCCGCCGACGCCGCCTGGTGCAGGAGGTTCATGGCCGCGCCACCGCCGTCGGCCTCGTCGGCCTTCATGCCGAGGCCCGTGAGCGTGGCGCAGAGGGCCGCGCGCGAGGCGGGGCTGTCGTCGACGACGAGCGCGCAGAGCCCCGCGACGTTGGGCTTCGTCGCGGCGCGCGACGCCCTCGGCGGGGCTTTTTCGAGCCGCGCCGTGAACCAGAACGTCGAGCCGCGGCCCTGCTCGCTCGAGAGGCCGAGCTCGCCGCCGAAGAGGCGCACGAGTTGCCTCGAAATCGCGAGCCCGAGCCCCGTCCCGCCGTGCCGCCGCGTGCTCGACCCGTCGGCCTGCGCGAAGGCGTCGAAGATTCGATCGTGGTCGCCGGGCGCGATCCCCACGCCGGTGTCCTTCACCTCGAAGCGCAGGAGCACCGAGCGCGTGTCCTCCGCGGCGACGGACACGCTCGTGACGGCCTCGCCCGCGTCGGTGAATTTGACGGCGTTGCCGAGCAGGTTCACGAGCACCTGCCGCAATCGGCCCGGATCCCCCGCGAGGTCCCTGGGCACCTCGTCCGGCAATCGCAGCACGAGCTCGACGTGTTTGTCGTGGGCGCGCTGGGCGAGCATGTCGAGCGTGCCCTCGAGCAGCGTATCGAGCTCGAACGGCTCGCGGGCGAGCTCCATCTTGCCCGCCTCCATCTTGGAGAAATCGAGGATGTCGTTGATGATCGACAAAAGGCCCTTGGCGGAGCCCTGGATGATGCCTGCGTACTCCTTCTGCACCGGGGCGAGCGAGGTCTCGAGCAAGAGCTCCGTCATGCCGAGCACGCCGTTCATGGGCGTGCGGATCTCGTGGCTCATGCGGGCCAGAAACTCGCTCTTCGCGCGGGCGGCCGACTCGGCCTGCTCCTTCGCGGCGCGTAGCTCGTCCTGCGTGCGGAGCAGGGCCGCGTTGTCCTCGCCGAGCCTGCGCCCCATTCCGACGACCCCGCGCGCCGTCTCGTCGAGCTCGACGACCGCGACCGGGACCGCCTCCTGCGCATAATGGCCCTCGCCGATGTTTCGCACGAGGTCGTTGATGCGCGTGAGCGGATCGGCGATGCCGCGGCTCATCGTCCGCGCCTTCCGGTAGAGGTAGACGAAGAAGCAAATGTAAAAGACGACGAGCCCGCCGACCATGTAAAGCGCGATGCGCCCGATCCGCTCGCCGAGCGTCACGGCCTGGCCGTCGATCCGGGCCTGGGGGACGATGACGACGAGCTTCCAGCCGGTCGCGTCGACCGTGCTCCAGGCGACGCGTTTCGCCTCCCCCGAGAGCGCGCCCTCGAAGAGCCCCTCCCGCTGGCGCTCCACGGCGCCCGACAGCTCGCCGACGTCCTTGCGTTTGTAGAGGTTGAACGCGTCGGGCTTGAAGGTGTCCTTCAAAATGGCGGCCTGATAATCGTGCTCCGTGAGCTCGGTGAGCGCGAAATCGCGCTCACCGCCCCGAGGCAGGGCCAGGATCGTGCCCGTTCGCCCGATGAGGACGCCATAACCCTCCCAGGGAATGCGTAGCCCGAGCACCTGCGCGACGAGCGTGGCCACCGTGACGTCGGCCCCCACCACGCCTTCGAGCGCCTCGCCGCGGTACACGGGCGCGATACACGACGCCATCCAGCCCTGCCCGGCCGGATCCACGTAGACGTCGGTCCAGACGACCTCGCGCGTCGGGTTGTGCTTCGCGTCGGCCTCGTAGTAGAAATTGTACGAGGGAATGTCCATGTCCGGCGGGTATTGCTTGCGCACGTCCATGAACGGATAGATGCGGTTCATCGAGTCCGACGTGTTCAGGTACGCCTGGACCCACAGCGGGTTGTTCCGAACGATCGATCGGAGCAGCGGGTCGAGGCGCTCGGTCTTCAATACCTTCTCGCGCTCGGCGTCGTCGATCTTCGTGCGGCTGCTGTAAAAAAGCGCGCTCCCTCCCTCGTCGCGCGTCCGGTAATACAACCCCTCCGGCGCGACCGCGTACCGCTCGAGCGCCGCCGTTCGCTCCGCGTCCGAGAGGCCGAGCGGCTCGTCGAGGGACCGGCCGACTTCGTCCGCGAGGACCTTGACGCCCACCGTGGCCGCCGAGAGCTGCTGGTCGAGGAAGGCCGCCTCCCGCGTCGCGATGCGCGACAGCTCCTCGCTCGCCACCGTGCGTATGGCGGCCGTGTTCTCGCGTTGCACGAACCGGTTCGCGCCGAGGTACGCGAGGATGAGGACGACCTCGACGAGAAGCAGCGGAATCAGCGCAGTGCGGAAGAACGCATGCCAGATCCAGCGAAAGAGGGGCTGGCCTTGCGGGGTGGTTCGGCGGGGCATGGTGCGTCCCCTCTTTCGGATCGGGGACGATCGGCGAGGGGGGAAGGTCCAATAAAGAAGAACCCCGCCGGGCCGTCAAGCACGAGCGGCGGAGCCGAGCCCGGCGCGGCACGCCGCGTTCCGCTTGCCTCCTCCGCGTGGCTCATGACATTCTTCCTTGCATGTTGAAGAGTTGCGTATCTTGTGAAGGCTTCGTCCCCGGATCGGCCTCGAGCTGCCCCCACTGCGGCGCGGCCGTGGCCACGAGCGGGGCGCCCTCGGCGCTCGCGGGCCTCGGGAAGAGCCTCGCGGCCCTGGCGACGGGCGGGGCGATGGCCGTCACGCTCATGGCTTGTTATGGCCTGCCCCCGTGCGAGTCGAGCGTGGACGCCGACGGCGACGGCGTCCCGGCCTGCAACGACTACGGCAACAGCGATTGCGACGATACGAACAGGGACATCCACCCGGGCGCCGAGGATCCGAAGGGCGACGGGATCGATCAGAACTGCGACGGCGTCGACGGCAAGGCCTGGGACGAGCCGGACGCGGGCGACGGCGGGGCGTGTATTTCCTGCGCGATGGGCCTGTCCACGCTGGGCACGACGGACGTCGACGTCTGCGAAGGCCCGGCCCTCACGGCGTTCCAGGCGCTCAAGCAATGCGCCTGCCAGGACGTCTGCGCGGCCGTATGCCAGGACAACTCTTTCTGCACGGGCGTCGCGACGCCGGCCGATTGCCAGGCCTGCCTCGATACGCAGTGCAGCACGCAGAAGCTCGATTGCCAGGAAAACTAGCCCGCCCGACGCCTAGCGCAGCGTGGCGACGAGGACCCCGAGCGTCGCCACGCACGCGCCCATGAGCCCCCACCCGATGCGGCGCAAATGCCGCGTGTGCACCCGGAACACGCTGACCCCGAGCGAGAGCATCACGAACGGCGCGAGCGCGATCGGCGCGCCGAGCGGGAGCACGCCCCGGAGCGCGAGGACCACGCTCGCCGCGCCGAGGCCGATCGTCACGACGTACGCGGCGACGAGCAGCACGCTCCCCTCGTGTTTCGCCCGCGCGATCACGGCGCGCACCGCGAGCGTGGACATGAGGAACGCCGTCGTCCACACGATCCAGGCCACCGCCGCGGGCAACACCGCGACGCCGCCCGCAAGCGCCACCGGAAAACCCGCCCCCGAGAGCGCCGCCGCCGCGACGATCTCCCCCGCCGTCGTCTTCTCTTCCTTCCGCCAGACGAACGCCATGACCACGAGCCCGAGCAGCGCCGGCGGGACGAGCCCGAGCCTCGCCTCGGGCGGCGCGAAGAGCAAACCGACCACGCCCGCGAGCACCATCACGCAGGCGAGCACGGCGAGGCGGCTGGCCGCGCGCGGGCCGTCCTGCGCGCGGGCCTTCTTGCCGCGCTGGCCGAGCAGGACGAGCAGAGGCTCGTGCGCGAGGAACGCGGCCACCCACGCGATCGCGAGGCCAAACGCCGCGATCCCCGGCCGGCCGAGGGCGAGGCCGGCCACGAGCGGCAGGCCGAGCTGACCGTAAGCGCCATGCTCCCGCGGCGCGAGCGAACGCGCAGGAGCCGAGGCGGCGAGCGGGGCCGAGGACATGCTCCTTCCCATCGCACTCCGCGCCCCGGCTGGCAACGGCCGTGAGCGGCTCCTTTGGCTAGATCTCCTCCGATTCTTCGGCGCTCGAGCGTGGGTCGTGCTCCTCGATGAGCTCGTCGATCGTCGGCTCGGCGCGTTGCCGCTCGCGCTCGCGCTCGGCCTCTCCGTGTTGCATCTCCCGCTGGCGCACGCCCACCGTTCGTTTCGGGTCGTGGCCGTACTCCTGGTTCGGCATGGGTGGAGCCTCCTCCCCGCCTGCACCTGGGGCCGCCTCGGCCGCGCCGGAAGGGGTCGCGTGCAGGATCTTGCCACCGGAGCCCGTTCGTGAGACACAACTTGCCTGAACTGTCGGCCGAGGTGCCCGTCCCTCGGCGATGCAAGGGGATCGTGAAGTCGCTCCGCCATCTCGCCGCCCTCTGCGTGCCCTTCGTCCTGGTTGCCCTCGCGGGAGGGCCCTTGGGTTGCCAGCTCGTCGCCATTCCCGACGCGCCCCAGGCGCCGAAGGTCCAGCTCCCGCAGATGCCCCAGGCGCCCGAGCTCCCTTCGATGGACGTGCCTGCGCCGCCCTCGGTCTCGCTCCCATCGGCGCCCGAGAAGCCGAAGATGGACGTGCCGCTCGACGAGGACACCGAGGTCTGCTGCTTGCGGAGCGGCCCCGTCGAGCAGGTCTGCGGCGGTGACGCGAAGCGCTGCTGCACCATCAAGCTCGAGCGCGACACCTGCGAGAGCCAGGGTGGCCTCTGGTTCCACAGCGTCCGCGGCTGCGCCGGCGCTTGTTAGCAGGTCACGGAGGAGGCGAAGGCTGGTAGACTGGCCTTCATGCCTCTCCGGGCGGCTCGCTTTTTCGTTTTCCTCCTCGTTCCCGCATTCGCGGTGAGTTGTTTTGGCAAGGACCTGAGGGACGTCCTCGCCGAGCATCGCGCCCCGGTCGAGGCGAAGCTCGCCAAGGTGAAGGCCCTGCGCGAGCAGGCCCGCGCCCTGCCCGCGGTATCGAGCGACGCCGTGCACATCGCGGGCGGCCCTGCCCCCGTGCTCGCGTGGAAAGCGGGCGCCGTGGGTGTCAATGCCTCCATCGTTCACCTGGAGGATCTCGACGACCTCACGGAGCTCGGGAACATCCGACATCGGGCGTCGCTGAGCAAGACGATCAATCGATGCGCGTCGGTGTTCGCGACCCATCGGGAGCCGTACAACGCGGCGTACCCGCGATTGACGCCGCCGCCGCCGATGAGCAGCCATGGCGCGGACGAGGTGCTCGGCCTCTGTCAGGCATTGCGGTACCTGCTCGTGATTCGCTCCCTCGCGTTCGTGGAGCCCTCGGACCCGCGGGCCTCGATCTCGTGCAGCGTGGGAGACGCGGGCGCGGACGGCGGCAATGCGAGCGCGAGCGAGACCTGTCATCGATTCGACGGCGGGTATCTGAAGGCGGACGTGCTCGTCTTCGACGTGGAGACGCAGCGCCACCTCGGCGGGTTCGTTTTCGTGGCCGAGAGCAGCGCCATGGTCGACGTCACCACGAGCGGGGTGAACGTCAAGGGCGGGCTCGAGCGCAATTTCGACGGCAACATCGATGACGCGCTCCAGGCGGCGGCGCGCAAGGTGCTCCCTGACCTCCCCACCGGGAACTGATCATGGCATCGATATCGTGGCGAAACGACGGGCCGGAGCGGGAGCAGGTGGAGGGCCTCATCAAGGAGATCGAGGCCACGTGCTCCGCCGAGATCGTGGTCACGGTGCGGCCCCGGTCGGGGGTGTATCGCCAGGCGGACCACCTGTTCGGCGCGATATGCGCGTTCCTCGGCCTCTGCGTCTACATTTATGCGCCCACGGAGTTCACGGACGACCTCGTGCCGCCGGCCTTGCTCCTTTTGTTCGTCGCGGGGGCCGTCTTCTGCGCGAACGTCGCGCCGCTGCGCCGGCTCCTGCTCTCCGAGGCGCTCATGGCGCGGCAGGTGCGCTCGGCCGCGCGGGAGGCGTTCCTGGACCAGGGTATCGCGGGGACGCGGGATCGTACGGGGATCCTCATTTACATCTCCGTCTTCGAGCGCCGCGCCGAGGTCGTCACCGACATCGGCATCCTCCGCCGCGAAAGTGAAGATCAGCCCGGCCGGGCCATTCGCGAGATCGAGCGCGCCGTGGCGGAGCGTTTGCCCATGGAGGGGTTTGCCGCGGCGGTACGGGGCCTCGGCGCCTGGCTGAAGGAGGCGCTGCCGCCGCGCGTGGACGACATCAACGAGCTCAGCGACGAGGTGAGGTGACCATGAGACGGATCGAGCGGCTCCTCGGATCGGCGCTCCTCTCGCTCCTGCTTTTGTGCCCGAGCGAAGACGCCTCCGCGCGCCCCGGCGGCGGCAGCTCGTTCAAGGGCGGCTCGCGTTCGTCCGGAAGCAGCAGCCGTTCGTCGAGCAGCAGCAGCAGCGGCAGCCGTTCGTCGAGCAGCGGCAGCCGTTCCTCCGGATCGAGCTGGAGCAGCCGGCCAACAACGTACGGTGGGAGCGCCGGGAGCGGCTCGAGGAGCGAGGTCACGCCGAGAAAAACCGTCTGGGCGTTCCGAGACCAGAGCGGTGTTCTTCGTGCCAAACAGAATGCGTCGCCCAGCGTCTCCTTGTATCCGGCGCCCGCGCCGCACGCGCCCATTCCGATCGGGCCCGACACGACGTCGACCGGGGAGCGGATCTTCGGGTTCGTCTTCGGCGCGGGCTTCTTCGCGGTGGGCGCGGGCGTGCTCGCGACGCCCATGTTCCTCATCGGGCTGTTCCTCCGGAGGCAACGAAGGCGCTTGATGCTCGACGTCGGCTGGTCGTCCGCCGGCCATTTCGTCTCGCCAGGCGCCTCCCACGTGCCGGAGGAGAGCCCGGCCGAGGTCCGCCGCAAAATGGAGTGGCTGCGCGGACAGGACCCCGATTTTTCGGTCATCCTCCTCGAAGACTTCATCACCGCGCTCTACGTCGAGGCGCACACGGCGCGTGGCTCGAATGCCCTCGAGAAGTATTCCCCTTATCTCCGCCCGGCGGCGCGGAGCACCCTCGGCAGCTTGCCGCGCGTGCCGGTCAGCACGGTGATCGTGGGGGCGCTCCGGCTCGTCCATTTCGCGACGGACGGTCGGACGCAGCAGAGCCGGCTCGTCGTGGAGCTCGAGTCCAATTCTACGGAGGAGCCGCCGGGCGCCGCCCCGGTCTCCCATTACGCGCTGGAGCGCTGGACCTTCGTGCGGTCCTTCGGCGCGCGCTCGCGTTCGCCCGATCGGGTCCGCTCGTTCGCCTGCCCCAACTGCGGCGCCCCGCTCGAGCGCACGACGCACGGGCGCTGCACGTATTGCAGCCAGGCCGTGGACTCGGGCCAGTTCGATTGGGTCGTCGAGAAGATCGACCTCCTCGCCCGCGAGACGCGTGGCCCGATGCTCACCGGCACGACGGAGGAGGAGGGCACCGAGCTGCCCACGGTGCTCGATCCGGGGCTCTCCGCCGCGAGAATCGAGATGGCGCGTCGCGATCCGTCCTTCAACGAGCAGGCGTTCTTCGGGCGCGTGCAATGGATCTTCGCGACCATGCAGCACGCGTGGACGTCGCTCGAATGGCAGCGCGCCCGCCCGTGCCTCACGGATCGGCTGTGGAGGGCGCAGAGCTACTGGATCGAGGCCTACCGGCAGCAAGGGCTGCGCAACGTCACCGAGAATGCGCGTATCCTGCGCATCGAGCTCGTGCGGATCGCCGCGGACCGGTGGTACGAGGCCGCGACCGTGCGGGTGCACGCGACGGGGCTCGATTACACCGTCCGGACGGTGGACGGCGTGGTCGTCGGGGGCCATCGGGCAAAGGAGCGCGCGTACACCGAATACTGGACCCTCGTGCGGAGCGCGGCCAGGCACGGCCCCACGCGCGCGCAGCCGGCCTGCCCGCAATGCGGCGCGACGCTCACCATGGAGATGGCCGAGCGCTGCGGTCATTGCGGGACGCTCGTCGAGGCGAGCACGTTCGACTGGGTGCTGAGCCGGATCGAGCAGGACGAGGTGTACACCGGTTGATCGGCCCGCCCGGTCGTCGTCCGGCGGGCGTGTTTCTGCACGCCCGTGCGCTCGTCCCGAGCGGCATGTTTCTTGGATTGCCCGTGGGCATGAAACACCTCATGGCGCTCGGGATGGTTGCATTCGGGTTGGGCCTCGCGGCGTGCGGGGGCGGGAGCGGCGAGGGCGCGAAGACGCCGGAGGCCGTCGAAGAGGACGCCGAGAAGGCGGGCGAGAAGGCTGGAGAGGCCATGGAAGAGGCCGGCGACAAGGCGGAGGAGGCCGGCGACAAGGCCGAGCAGGAGATGAAGCAGGAGTAAACGCGGGCTCGGAGCCGATCAGGCTCGCCCGCTCGTCGGCGGCGCGTGCGGCGCGGCTCCCACACGCCGCGGCCCGTCGGACACACGCCGGAGCACGTAACCACACGTTTTTATTCATCTCCTGGCCGGGCGCAGGGCGTGGAAGGAGCGTGGACCATGCCCTCCGCCCGCACCCGTCCCCTCTGGCTCGTCCCGGCCGTGCTCTTCGCCTCCTCGTTCGGGCTCGTCTGCAGCAGCACGCCGTCCGTTCCCACCACCGTGCCCGGACAACCCCCGCCGCCCGTCTTGATCGAGCGGGCGGTGCACGAGGGCGACGAGCCGCTCGTGTTTCCTCCGGCCGTCTCGCGGAATGCTCGTCTCCCGGTGCATGGTTACGAGGTCGATCGCTCTTCCGCCGACCTCGCCGTACGCAGCCCGGGGCTCGACAGCGACGGCACATTCTCCTTCCACGGCACCTCGTTCCGTATCGTCTTCAATCAGCCCGTCGCGCGCCCCGCGGCGGATCCGGCCGCGAAGAGGCCCACGAAGGCCGCGGAGGGCACGATTCGCTTGACGCCCAGCGTGGAGGGGGAGGCGCGCTGGATCGACGACACCACGCTCGAATTCGTGGCGAAGCGCCCGTTCGACACGGAGACCACGTACGCGGTCGAGCTCGGCGAATTGAAGACGCCCGCGGGCGCCTCCCTGAAGCAGGCGTGGAGAGCGCAATTCAAGGCGACCCCGGGCGTCACGATCGCCGGAAAGGATCTCGGATACCTGCCCGTCCCCGGCCGCCACCGCGTGATCGCGATGCACCCGAACGACGGCCGCGAGATCGGCGCGCGCGAGACGTTCGCCGTGCTTTACGATCAGCCGATCGACCTCCCCCTCGCGCGCAGCCTGATCACGCTGAGGGACGCGGCCACCAAGGTGCCCGTCTCGATTGTCCTCGACCACCCGAAGGCGCCGACGTTCCAGGGGATCAAGGTCGATCCGAATTTCGTCGTGCTCGTCCGCCCCGCCTCGCCCCTGCCGGCGGGCAAGAGGCTCGTCCTCCAGGCCAAACCTCGTCATCTGGAGAAGCTCCATCAGGCGCGCGAGGTCGACGTGACCGTGGCCGAGCCGCTCGTGTTCCGCGACGTGACCTGCGAATGGTACTGGGACGACGACGGCCGGCAGCGGTCGTGCACGTTCCAGGACGGGAAGCTCTTCACGGCGGGGCGCGAGATTCGCGTGTCGTTCAATCATCCCATCGCGACCGCCGACGACAAACTCGCCTCCCGCGTTCGCGTGAGCCCGCCCGTGCGGAACATGAGCGTGCGGAACGAGCGCTGGGACGACGAAATCGTGATCCGCGGGGAGTTCGAGCCCTCGAAATCGTACGAGGTCACGGTCGACGGGCTCGTCGATGATCACAAAAGCCGCCTCGCGAAGCCCGTGTCTTTCCGCGTCGAGATGGCCCCGATGCCCGCGAGCGTGACCATGGCGGACGGCATGTTGTGGCTCGACCCGGAGACGACGCGCCATTTCGTCGTGACCTCGCGCAACGTCTCGAAGGCCTCGCTGCTCGCCTGGCCCGTCGACTCCGCGGATCGCGCCGCGCAGGAGGCCGCGCTCCGGCGGGTGCGCACGCGCGAGTTGCCCCCCGAGGCCGCGCCGGTGCGGATCCCCATCGCCGTCAAGGCCGAGCGAAACAAGCTCGTCACGACGCAGATCGACCTCTCGAAGCACCTCTCGGCGGGGCGGAGCTACGTCACCACGATCGTGGCCGACGAGCTCGCCCACAACGCGAAGCTCGCGAAGATGCCGCGGGGCAGCGAGGCGGGAAAGCCGCTCGTCGCTCTGATTCGCCCCGGCGACGAGCGTTCGCTCGCCGTGCACACACGCGCGACGCCGAATGCGACGATCGTGCAGGTCTCGCGGCTCGCGGGCGGCGCGCCGGTGCCGGGCGCGCTCGTGCGACTCTCCGGGGACGAGGATTCGGCGGGCGTGACGACGGACGCCTCGGGCGTGGCGCTCCTGCCCTTCGACCTGCGCACGACGGAGAGGCCTTTCCTCGACGTGCGCGCGCAGGACGCGGATTTTATTCTCCCGCTCGGCGGCGAGGGGATCTCGGAGCGTCAAATCTTCCCCGACCTCGCCTCGGGCGAGGACGCCCCCTCCTCGTTCGGCCGGGCGTTCGTCCTGACGGACCGTGGCATTTATCGGCCCGGGTCGAGCGTGTTCGTCAAGGCCACCGTGCGCAAGCCCGATGGGGCGCTGCTCTCGCCGATCGTGGGCGCGCCCCTGCGATTGCACGTCGTGGGGCCGACGGGCGATGACGTCTTTTCGCAGACGCTCACGACGAACGACATGGGGAGCGTCTCCGCGACGGTCGCCATTCCGGCGGACGCGAAGATCGGCCGGCACCAGATCCTGCTTTCGCAGCCGGAGAAGACGGAGGAGTCGCTCGCGAAGACGATCGTGCAGGTCGCGGAGTTCGAGCCGCCTCGATTCGTCGTCGACGTCGACGCGGCCGCGGACGCCAGGAATACGCTGCGCGCCGAGGTGCGCGCCCGGTATCTCTTCGGCGCGCCCATGGACGGCGCGACGGCGTCGTGGACGGTGCGGCGCGAAGGCGCGCCATTCCCCGAGGGGCCCTTGACCTCGGCGGGGCTCTCGTTCCGGCGCGCGCCTCGCTGGTTCGACGACGAAGAGCAGCCGTGGTCGCGCGCGGGCGAGGGGTCGCTCTCCGCCGAGGGGAAACTCGCGGTCGTGCAGGCGCTCGAGGTCGCGCCCGCGCTCGGGCCGCAGAGGTTCGTGATCGAGGCGGACGTGACCGACGCCTCGCACCGCCACGTCGCAGGGCGGGGGAGCGTCGTGGTTCATCCCGCCAAACGATATGCGGGGCTCAAGCTCCCCTCGACGTGGTACGGGGTCGGCGACGACGTGCCCGTCGAGCTCGGCGTGATCGATCCGGAGGGCAAGCCCGTCGAGGGACAAACCGTGACGGCGAAGCTCGAGCGGATCGAGTGGCAATACGCGAAGCGGCGCGGCGCGGGCGGGTCGCTCGAATGGGACTGGACGTCGAAGCGGATCGAGGCCGGCCGCTGCACGGCCACGAGCGCGCGGCAGCCGGTGAAATGCACCGTGAACATCGGCCGCTCGGGCAGCTACGAGATCACGGCCGAGGTCGACGGCCGGCCCGGCGGCGCCATGGGGCTCTGGGCGTACGGGAGCGAGGGGGACGCGCTGCCGGCCGCGCCGGAGCGGCCCCACGCGCTGGAGCTCGCGGCCGACAAATCGAGATATGCGCCCGGCGAGACGGCGAAGATCCTGGTGCGTAATCCGTTCCCCGAGGCGACGCTCGTGACAACCCTCGAGCAGGGCGATCTGATCGAAAAACGGGCGATGCGGGTCAAGGCGGGCGCGACGGTGATCGAGGTGCCGCTCCGGGCCGAGCACGCGCCGTACGTGCACGCGACGGCGACGCTCCTGCCGATCGGCGCGAAGGGTCGCGTCGCGACCGATTACAAGATCGGCGCGGTGCGCCTGCCCGTGGCGATGGCGGGCGCCCGGCTCTCGGTCGCGACGCGGAGCGACAAACCTTTTTACGGACCGGGTGAGGAGGCCGAGATCAGCGTCGAGGTGAAGGACGGCGGCAAGCCCGAGGGGGACGCCGAGGTCGCGCTCGCGGTCGTGGACGAGGGCGTCCTTCGATTGACGGATTTCCACCCGATCGATCCGGCCGCGGCGCTCCGGCCCGGCCGAGGCCTTTCCTTCCGCGTGCGTGATTCGCGGAGCGACCTCGGCGAGCTCTTCGAGCGCAGCCACGTGCCCGGCGACGGCGGCGGCGCGGCGCTCTCGACGATCACCGAGGCGCGCAAGAAATTCGTGGAGACCGCGCTGTTTTTGCCCGACGTGCGCACGGATGCGCAGGGCAAAGCGAAGGTGCGGTTCAAGCTCCCGGACAACCTCACGGAGTTCCGGATCATGGCGGTCGCGCTCGATCGCGAGGGCAAAGGGGCGCAGAACGAGTCGAGCTTCTTCGTGAAGAAGCCGGTGATGCTCGTGCCGGTCGTGCCGCGATTCGCGCGCGTGGGAGATCGATTCGAGGCGGCGGCGATGCTCCACAACGAGACGGCGAATGCGCTCGGCGCGACGGTGCGGCTCGGGGCGCGCTCGCAGACGGTGAACGTGCCGGCGGGCGGCAAGGCGCGCGTGGGATTCCCGCTCGAGCCGGCGGCCGCGGGCGCGCTCCCACTCGTGTTTTCGGCCGAGGACGAGGCGGGCAAGAGGCTCGACGAGGTGGAGGCGAAGCTCTCGGTGGACGAGCCCGGGATCGACGAGCGTCCGCGGCTCGGCGGGGCGTTTCTCCGGCAACAAGAGGTCTTGCTGGACGTACCTCCCGGCGTGATCGATCGGGGCGGGTTCGTCACGGTGAAGGTAGGCGAGCACCTCTGGCCCGAGCTCGGGGCGCGGCTCGAATGGCTGCTCGGGTATCCGCACGGGTGCGTGGAGCAGACGACGTCGAGCACGCTGCCGCTCATCGCGGCGCGCACGATCCTGCCGCGGATCGGCGTCACGCGCCTCTCTCCGGGGGAGCTCCAGAAGCGGATCGCGTCGGGTATCCAGCGGCTCGCGACCATGCGCACGGATTCGGGCGGCCTCGCCTACTGGCCTGGCGGCGATGATCCGAACGTGTATGGCACGGCGTACGCGATCCGGGCCGTCCTTCTCGCGAAGAAGGCCGGCGTGAACCCGCCCGTCGGCCTGCTCGAGGGAATGCAGCAATTCCTCGCGGATCGAATGCTCGACGAGGACACCGCGCCCGAGGTCTCGGCCGCGATCGCCGAGAGCCTCGCCGACGCGGGCGCGCTCGATCGGAGCGCGGCGGACGCGCTCTTCGATCGGAAGGACAACCAGAGCGTCTTCGGGCTCGGCAGCCTCGCCCTCGCGCTCGCGTCGCTCCCGGGCCAGGAGGATCGCGTGAAGGCGCTGCTCGACCTGATCGAGGCGAGCTTCGACGCGCGCGGCGCGCTCGTGAACACGAAGCGGATGAACGATTTCTATTATTACGGCTCGCCCGCGCGATCCCGCGCGCAGGCGGCCATCGCGCTCGCGCGGCTGCGTCGGTCCTCGCCGATCCTCCCGCTGCTCCTGCGCGAGATCGCGGCCGACATGGACGCGTACACGACCCAGGCGACGGCGTATTCGCTCCTCGCGCTCGGCCAGCACCTCGAAGCGAGCACGGACGACGGCGTGACCGTTCGCGTGAAGCTCGACGGGGAGGTCCTCGCTCCCTCGGCGGATCTCGGCTTCGGAAGCAAAGAGTTCGCCATTCCATTGAGCCGCGTGCGGGGCAAGAAGGCGAAGCTCGTGCTGGAGGCCGAGGGAGATCGTTCGGTCGGGTATGCGATCGCGTCGGCCTGGCAGCGGGCGATCGCGGCCGCGGATTCGCCGGCCGGGACCCGGGGCGAGAATGGACCGTCCGTGTACCGCGTGATCAGCGATCCGCGCGGCGGCGCCGTGGATCTCTCCAAGATCAAGGCGGGCGACCTCCTCCGCGTGGCCCTCTATGCGCGGCTCCCGGAGGTGGACGACCAGCGGCGCGGGTATGTCGCGCTCACGGATCGTTTGCCCGCGGGCTTCGAGCCGGTGCAGCCCGACCTCGCGACGGTGGCGAGCGCGCCGGGGATCGATTCCCATCATCCGTTCTACTCCGCGCTTCGCTGGGAATCGTCGGAGGCGAGCCACATCGAGATGCGGGACGACCGCGTGAACATTTACTTCGACAAGGTCTGGGGAGATTCGGTCGCCGCGACGTTCCTCGTGCGGGCGACGACGCCGGGCGTCTTCGCGCTGCCGGCGGCGGTAGGCGAGCTCATGTACGAGCCCGACGGCGCCGGGTACAGCGACGCGGGGCAGGTGACGATCCAATGAAATGGCGACCCTCCAGGAAGGCCCTCGGGCGGCTCGCCCTCGCGGCGGGCGTGATCACCTGCGTCGTCCTCGGCGTCGCCGTCGCATCGCAGCACGTGCGCGCCGCGGCGGGGGAGCCCTCGGCGAGCCTCGCGGACCGCTGGCACGAGGGGCATCAAATCGTCGATCGCGAGGGGCGCCTCCTGCGCGAGATCGGCTCCGAGGCCGAGCAACGCGGCAGGCCCGTCTCGCTCGATCAAATGGGCGATCGTATCGTGCTCGCGACGCTCGTGAGCGAGGACAAACGTTTCTTCGAGCACGACGGCGTCGACGGGCGAGCGATCGCGCGGGCGATCGGGCAGAACCTCAAGGGCCGGCGTATCGTGTCCGGCGCGAGCACGATCACCCAGCAGCTCGTGAAATTGCTGGACGCCGAGGGAAAACCGTCCCCGCGGACGCTCGAGCGCAAGGTCACGGAGGCGGCGCGGGCGCAGAACCTCGAGGAGGCCGTGGACAAACGGACGATCCTGGAGGCATACATGAACCGGCTCGGGTATGGCCACGGGCTCACCGGGCCGGAGGCGGCGGCGCTCGGGTATTTCGGGGTCTCGGCGAAGGATCTGAGCTGGGCGCAGGCCGCGTGGCTCGCGGTGCTGCCGCGCGCGCCTTCGTTTCTCGGTTCGTATGATCATCCGGAGCGCGCGCGCCTCCGGCAGCGGGCGCTGCTCGACGATCTGCGCGAGGGGGGCGTGATGAGCGAGGCCGACCACGCGCGCGCCGTGGACGAGCCGATCGTGGTGCGGAGGGTCCAGAGGCCGTTTTACGCGCCACACTTCGTCGACGCGACCCTGCGCGAGGTGTCGAAGCCGGGCGAGCGGGGGCACGGGGTGACGAAGACGACGCTCGATCTTCGATTGCAGGAGGATACCGAGGGGCTCGTGCGCACGCACCTCGCGGCGCTCGCCTCGCTGGGCGCGAAGAATGCGGCGGTGATCGTGGTCGACAACAAGGGCGGGGAGGTGCTCGCCTGGGTCGGGAGTGGTTCGTACTGGGACCCTTCGATCGCGGGGCAGGTCGACATGGTGCGGGCCCGGAGGCAGCCGGGGTCGACGCTGAAGCCGTTCGTGTATGCCCTCGCATTCGCCGACGGGCATTCGGCCGCGGAGCCGCTCGCGGACGTGCCGACGCGATTCAGCGAGCAGGGCGGGACGTACGCGCCTGGCAATTTCGACGGGACATTCGAGGGGCCGATCAGCGCGCGGGAGGCGCTCGCGGGCAGCCTGAACGTGCCCGCGGTGCGGCTCGCGGCGGAGGTGGGGGAGGGGCGGCTGCTCGAATCGCTCAGGAACCTCGGGTTCTCGAGCCTCGATCGGGAAGCGAAGCATTATGGTTTGTCGCTCGCGCTCGGGACCGGCGAGGTGACGCTGCGCGAGCTCGCGGGCGCGTACGTGGCGCTCGCGCGGGGCGGAGAGCGGATTCCGACCAGAATCGTCTCCGGCGAGGAGCCGGCGGGCGAGCCCGTGCGCGTGATGGATGCGGCCGTGGCCTCGCTCGTGACGGAGTCGCTCTCCGATCCGCTGGCGCGCGTGCGGGGGCTGCACGGGCGAGGGCCGTTCGACCTCGGGTTTCCGGTGGCCGTGAAGACGGGGACGAGCTCGGGGCACCGCGATACGTGGTGCGTCGGATTCACGCACGAGCGGACCGTGGCGGTATGGATCGGCAATGCGGACGGCGCGCCGACGCAAAAGCTCACCGGCGCGAGCGGCGCGGGGCCGCTCTTCGCCGACGTGATGCGGCGCGCCATGGAGGATATGCCCTCGCGCGCGCCGCTCTGGGACGAGGCGCACCTCGAATCTGCGGAGGTTTGTCCCCTCACGGGAAAGCTCCCCGGGCCCGCCTGCGTGGATCACGCGTCGCGGCATTTTATTCGCGGAGAGGCGCCCAAGGAGACGTGTGATTGGCACGTGCGCGCCAGCACGCGGGAGGGGGCGCGCCCGGGCGAGGCGCCGTTCTCCTGCGATTCGCGGGGGAGCCGCACGATCGTGGTGTTGCCGGAGGCCTACGAGGGCTTTCTCGGGGCCCTGCCGCTCGGCGCGCCGGGCCGTGATCCCTTTGGTTTGCCCTGGCTCTCGCGTTCGTCCGTGCGGGGCTGCGGGGACGCGACGCACGCGGAGCCGGCCCTTCGAATCGACGGGCCCGCGGCGGGCAGCGTCTTCGTGTACGCGGAGGAGGCGGGCGCCGCGCAAGCGATCGTGCTCTCGGCGTCGGCCGCCGGGGAGCCGCGCGTCGGCGAGGTCGAGTTCGTGGTGGATGGCGAGGTCGTGGGCCGATCCCGCTTCCCGTTCCGGGTCCGGTATCACGCGACGCGGGGGGATCACGAGCTCGTGGTACGCCCGGTCGATGCCCTCCTCGCGGTTCGAACGGCAAAAACGAGCTTCTCCGTGCGATGAACGAATACGGCGTTTGACACGCCGGGGGGAGCCGCCCTAGCATGCCGGGCGGAGGGGCGAACCTCGGGATGATCACACGCATCGAGATCGACGGATTCAAGTCGTTGCGCGCCTTCTCGCTCGATCTCGAGCCGCTCACCGCGATCGTCGGGCCGAACGGGGCGGGGAAGTCCAATCTCTTCGACGCGCTCGCCCTGCTCGCGAAGGTGGCGGAGACGAACCTGGTCACCGCGTTCAAGGGCGGACGAGGGCGTATTCGGGACCAGTTCGCGCGCACGCCCGAGGGGGTGGAGCGTTCGATGCGCTTCGCCGTCGAGCTCCTGCTCTTGCCCGGGTCGTCGAGGCACGAGCTCGGGCAGTCGCGCGTGCGCTACGAGGTCGAGATCGAGCGGACGATCGAGCGCGGGGGGCTCGACGGGCTCGTGATCACGCGGGAGCGGCTCTTGCCGCTGCGGCAGGGCGCGGACGCGTGGATCGAGCATCACCCGCATTGGGGGCCGCTCGCGCGGTACGGGACGGCGGAGCTCTGCGTCGAGCTCGAAGGGGCCTCGGGGCCGGAGCGGATCGTGCGGATGGAGCCGGGCGACGGCGGCCCTTCGTTATCGGTGGACATCGGGCGGGACCGCAGCCTGCTTTCGCTCCCTTATGCGCTCGTGACGGCGCTCGTCGAGGCGACGAGCCGCGAGCTCCGCAGCTTTCGGCTCCTGCACCTCGAGCCGCATCGGCTCACGAAGCCGAGCGACCGAGCGGCCGGTACGACGCTGGCGGAGGACGGATCGAACCTGCCGACCGTGCTCGCCGCGCTCGGGCCGGAGTCGCGCGCGGCGATCCGGAAGGACATGGAGACGCTCCTGCCCGGGTTTCGTGGCTTCGAGGTGACGCCCTTCGAGGACGAGCTCCGGCTGGAGGCCGATTTCATGGATACGAAGCGCCTGCCGGCCCGGCTCCTCTCGGACGGAATGCTCCGGCTGCTCGCGCTCTTCACGCTCTTGCGATCGGCGCGGCGGGGGGCGATCGTGGCGATCGAGGAGCCCGAGAACGGCGTGTATCCGGGCAGGCTGCGCGCGCTCGTGGATTCGCTGCTCTCGGCGACGTCGCCGACGCTCGGGGAGGTGACGACCGTACCGCAAGTGCTCCTGTCCACGCATTCGACCGCGATCATCGCGTCGCTCCGCGGTTTGCCCCGGGCGATCGTGTTCGCCGACCTCGTGCGCGGGCGTGACGGGATGCGCTCGACGAGGATGCGGCACGTGGTATCGGAGGGGGAGAGCGAGAGCGGTGCGGTCCCGAGCGTGTCCTCGGGCGAAATGATGCGGCTCCTCGAGTCGTCCCGACCCTGGGACGATTGAGAAAACCCATCCTTCGGGGCGCGCGTCGATCTCGATTGCGTGCTGGGCACGAAGGGGACGGGGATGGAGGGGGACGCGTTTGTCCGGCCGGCGTCCGTCGACCGGATTCCGACCGAATTCCAGTACTGGACGAACATGAAGGAGGCGGGCGCGCAGAAGCGTCGCAGGCGCCTCCGGATGCTGCTCGGCTTCGATCCCGTATTGCCTGACGAGCTCGTCCGGACGTTCGCGTATTCTTATTACGACGCGGATCCCGTGGCCGAGGCGTTCGTCGAGGACGTCTACCTCGCGCGGGGGCAGGCGGCCGGGCGGGCGCTCGTGGATCGGGCCCTCGAATGCGGGGTGGCGTCCATCGAGGACGCGCCCGCGTCGCTCCGGGCGCTCTTCGCCGAGGTGGAGACAGAGCCGGCGTGGCTCGATTGGGAGAAGGTCGAGCTCGGCGCGCGGGTATGGCGGCGCCACGGGACGCACGTGTTCAGCTTCGCGGGCGCCGCCACGCTCGAAGGGTATCACGAGTGCTCGGTCGCGAAGCCGCTCGCGTTCACCGGCGCGTATGCCGGGGAATCGGCGCACCGGCGTTTCCTGGAGACGGTCGCGTTCTGGATCGACGTCTCGGAGCCGGGCGGATTGCGGCCGGGCGGGACGGGGAGGAAGACGGCGCTGCGCGTCCGATTGATGCACGTATTCGTGCGCAAGCGGCTCCTCCGGCACCCGGCGTGGGACCTCGACGCCTGGGGCGTCCCGATCAGCCAGGCCGACGGCCTGGTCACGCTCATGGCGGGCAGCGTGGGCCTCGTCGCGCTGAAGAAGCTCGGTTATCGCACGAGCCGCGAGGAGATCGAGGCGCTCATGCATTTCTGGCGGTACGTGGGGCATTTGATGGGCATGCAGCCCCGGTGGTATCCGCCTACCTACGAGGACGGCCTGCGCCTCCTGTTCACGACCCTCGAGAAGGGCGCGAAGAAGGCGGGCGAGGACGGCGTGGTCCTGGCGCGGTCGTACGTGCGATCGTATGCGCCGCGCGAGGGGGATCCGCCGCTCGTGGCCCTGCGGAAGAGGCTCGAATACCACATCGAGCTCGGCTATACGCATTTCTTCGTCTCCTCGGCCTCGTTCCGCGCCTTCGGCTTGCCGGATCCGGGGCTCTGGAGGTTTCACCCGTACGCGCAGGCCCCGCTCGTCTTCGCGCTGGAGACGGCGCGCAAGCACGTCGGGAGGATCGACGATTGGGCGGAGCGGTTCGCGCGGCGGCGCGCGCAGCAATGGCTCGACGCGCACCTCGGGCCCCGGCGCGCGGAGTACAAGGCGGTCGAGACGTTCACGCGTTGAGGCGGGAGGGGCGGCGCGGCCCAGCGCTGCCGAGGGCGTGTCCGAGCGCGGCGCTCAGCGTGCCGAAGGTGGAGAGCTTCGCGACGTCGATTCCGAGCGAGACGATGATCGTGGCCACGCGGGGCGAGATGCCCGAGACGAGGCACTGGCAGCCGAGGAGCGTGGCGGCGCGGACCATGGCCATGAGGTGCTCCAGCGTCGCGGCGTCCACGTCCTCGAGGCCCGTCAGATCGAGGATGCTGACGCGGACATTGCCGCGGGAGATCTCGGCGAGCAGCGCGTCGGTCATGGCCGAGGCGCGGGCCTCGTCGACGGCGCCGAGCACGGGCATCGCGAGGACGCCGTCCCAGACATGGAGGAGCGGGCTCTTGAGCTGCCGGAGCGCCCGCTCGTTGCGCTCGAGCGCGAGGGATTGCTCGATGCGGTCGGTGATGTCGAAGATGTAGCCGAAGTAATGGGTGATCTGGCCGCTCTCCGGGTCGCGGCGGATGACCGTGTAATCGGCGATCCAGAGCGTTCGTCCGTCGCGCCGCTTCAGGCGATAGGGCTCGTGGGCGAACCATTCGGCGCCGCTCGCGCTGAACGTGGCGACCTCTTCGCCCACGCGTTTCAGGTCCTCCGGGTACACGAGGTCGGAGTATTTGAGCGCGCCCGCGAGGTAATCCTCCATGGGAAAACCCGTGAGATCGATCACGTTCTGGGAGACATACTCGACGGGCCAGCCCTCGGTGGCGCGCCATCGAAAGACGACGACCGGGCCCACGGAGAAGAGGAGGCGCTCCTGCTTTCGCGTGCGCAGGCTCTCGATGGTGCGATTGAGGTTCTGTTCGATGTCGCCGAGCGGGCCCTCGTCGATATCCTGGATCAGGTCGGGCACCGCCTCCTCGGCGATACGCGCCAAGGAATTGGCGATTCGACGCAGTCTCTCGGCATGATCCATGTGGGTTCCTTCGGTTCGAGCATCCCCCCGAAGCACCTACCCCACGGAAGAAAAACGATCCCACTCTACCCCAGTCGAGCTCCCGTCGACAAGAGCCATCGTGCGCGACGCTCGAATCAAATTCGGGGATGGTGGAATGGGCTGTGCGCTCCTCTACCTCGTGCAGTGTCGCCAAAATGTGGTTTGTGGCACGTGGTCAGCTTGCTTGCTCTGGGGGTGGGCACGCTTGCGTTCGTGGTTTTGTTTTCCATATAACCAGACGAATTTGCTGCATTTCTCGGCGCTTTGGGGCGGGGTGTGCCGGGGCGCACGCGCAGCTTGGACGTTTTTGTTGTTGCGAATGTTTGACGTCAAAATTATAAGATTTGAACTCAAACGATCGAAGGAGTTGCCGTGTCCCTTTCCGCGAAGCGTCCAAGCCAGTTCAAAGTGTTCCGACGCAGGGACATCGACAGCATCCCCCAGCTCGCGGCGCTCCCGGCGTCCGAGCGGAATGCCATGAAGGTCGTCTCGGCGGTTCTCCCGTTCCGGGTGAACAACTACGTGCTCGACGAGCTGATCGACTGGTCCAACATCCCCGACGATCCGATCTACCGGCTGACGTTTCCGCACCGGGACATGCTCGGCGATGACGATTTTCGTCGCATGGAGAGCCTGCTCGCCACGAACCCGCCCCCGGCGGCGGTGGAGGCCGCGGCGCGAGAGATCCAGGGACGGTTGAACCCGCACCCGGCGGGGCAGCTCGAGTTCAACGTCCCCATGCTGGACGGGCAGCCGGTGCGCGGACTCCAGCACAAGTACCGGGAGACCGTGCTCCTGTTCCCCACGCAGGGGCAGACCTGCCACGCCTACTGCACCTATTGTTTCCGGTGGCCCCAGTTCGTCGGGCTCGACGACCTGAAGTTCGCCAGCAACGAGGTCGACGAGTTTGTCCGGTATATCCAGGCCCACCCGGAGGTCACGAGCGTCCTCTTGACGGGCGGCGATCCGATGGTCATGCGGACGGGCTTGCTCCGCCGCTACATCGAGCCGCTCCTCGCGCTGCCGCAGGTCGCGTCGATCCGCGTCGGGACGAAGTCCATGGCCTACTGGCCGTTCCGGTTCCTCGACGACGCCGACGCGGACGATCTCTTGCGCCTGTTCGAGCAGGTGGTCCGCGCGGGAAAGAACCTCGCATTCATGGCCCACTACAGCCACCCGCGCGAGCTCGCGACCACGGCGGCAAAAGAGGCGCTCGCCCGCGTCCTCTCGACCGGGGCGACGGTGCGGTGCCAGGCGCCCCTGATCCGTCACGTCAATGATAGGGCCGAGGTGTGGGAGGACATGTGGCGGACGCAGGTCCGCGCAGGCGCGGTGCCGTATTACATGTTCATCGAGCGTGATACCGGGGCGCGTCATTACTTCGAGGTGCCCCTCGTTCGCGCGCACGAGATCTTCCGGGACGCCTACGCGCGTGTCTCGGGGCTCGCCCGGACGGTCCGGGGCCCCTCGATGAGCGCGACGCCGGGCAAGGTCGTCATCGACGGCACGCCGGAGATCATGGGCACGAAGGTGTTCGCGTTGCGCTTCACGCAGGCGCGGGACCCGGCCTGGGTCGGGCGGCCCTTCTTCGCGCGGTTCGACCCTCGGGCCACCTGGCTCGACCACCTGCGGCCCGCCTTCGGCGAAAAGGAGTTTTTCTTCGAACCCTCCCTCGAACGAATGAAGTATTCGAGGGAGAACCCGCTGAAGCCGAGGACGCGCCTGTCGCTGATCGACGAGGTCGGCGTCGCATGAGGAGGGCCCAGCGCCCCCGTCCGTGAGGAGTAGTCATGTGCGGAATTCTCGGAGCATTCTCCGTCGATCAGCCTTTCGCCACGCCGCCCATTCCAGCAAATAGCCTCGAGCGCATGCGCCACCGCGGCCCGGACGCGCAGGGCTGGTACGTCGACGATCACGCGATCCTCGGGTTCCGCCGGCTGGCCATCCTGGATCTCGTCGGCGGCGGTCAGCCGCTCTACAGCGAGGATGAGCAGATCGTCGTCGTCGTCAATGGCGAGATCTACAATCATCACGCGCTGCGCGAGACGCTGAAGGCGCGCCACCGGTTCCGCACCCGCGTCGACGGAGAGGTCCTCATTCACCTCTACGAGGAGCGGGGGATCGAGTTCGTCAACGAGCTCAGCGGCATGTTCGCCTTCGCGCTCTACGATCGAGCGAAGCGCCGCCTGATCCTCGGTCGCGATCGGCCCGGGCTGAAGCCGCTCTTTTACCGGTGGAGCGACGGCGTGCTCCATTTCGCCTCCGAGATGAAGCCCCTCCTGCACGATCGAAAGCCCGCCGTGTGCCGGGAGGCCGTGTCCGATTACCTGCGCTTCGGCTACGTCCCCGCGCCGCTCACGATCCTCGACGGCGTGAACAAGCTCCCGGCAGGCTCGGTGCTCGTCGTGCAGCCCGACACCGCCCCGCGCACGATCCCGTACTGGAAGCTGCGCTTCGAGCACGACGACCGGAAGACGTCGTCGCCCTCCCAGCTCGGGAAATGGGAGGAGGAGCTCCGGCACACCCTGCAAAATGCCGTGCAGGCCCGCCTGGAGAGCGAGGTCCCGATGGGGTTCCTCCTCAGCGGCGGCGTCGATTCGGCCAGCGTCTTCGCGCTGGGCGCGAGCGCGCTTCGAGACCGGAAGGTGCAAGCGTTCACCATAGGATTCCGAGGCGCCGCGATCGACGAATCGGAGGCCGCAGGAGAGGTGGCCAGCCGCTACCAGGCCGAGCACCGCGTCATTCACCTGGACCGCGACGACTCGATGTCGCTCGACGATATTCTGTATTCGGTCGAGGAGCCGGTCTCGACGGACGCATTGCTCCCGACGGCCTGCGTCTTTGGCGCCGTGGCCCGGGCAAACATCACGACGGTGCTGTCGGGCGAGGGGAGCGACGAGCTGTTCGCCGGGTACCGGAAGTTCGCCGTGGCGACCCGCGATCCGGCCGCCAAGGACCTCAGCCCGCTCGAGAGGTACCTGCTGCACGAGGAGTTCGTCTTCCCCTCGCGCGCGGAGCGAGAGGCGCTGCTCGGCGAGAGTGTCTCCGATTCACGCTTCAGCGAGCTCGAACGGGAAGCGCAGGAGCTCGACCCGCTCTCGCAGATGCTCCTCATCGAGACCCGGATGCGGCTGCCGGACCGCATCAATTTGCGGCTCGACCGCACGAGCATGGCGCAGAGCATCGAGGCGCGCGCGCCGTTCATGGAACACAAGGTGATGGAGTTCGCCGCCCGCATCCCGCACGTGTTCCGCACGGGCCCCACGTTCAACAAGTATCTCCTGCGCCACGCGATGCGTGACCATTTGCCGTCGGTCGTCCTCGACGCGCGAAAGGCTCCCTTCCACGCGCCGGATACCTGGTTCACGAATCACCGCGACAGCGACGCGCTGCTCGGCCGCGACGCCGTCGCCGAGGCGGGCCTGGTGAGGCCGGAGCCGGTTCAGGCGCTGCGCGAGCGCGCCCGCGGCGGCGATCGCGCAGCGCAGGAGAAGCTGTTCTCGTTGTTCGTGCTGCACGCGTGGCACCGCGCGTTCTATCGGCGATGAGAATGGCATTCAGCCGGCCGGCGCGGGGTCGCCGGCCGGCGGGGCGTCGCCCTTCTTGTCGTCCTTCTTCGGCTCCTCATCGCCTTTGCCCTTGAGCCAGGGGAATCGCTCCTCCTGCTTGGCGAGCCATTTCTTCAAATCCTTGTAGAGCCAGCCGCCCTTCGAGCGGCCCGTGACGTCGCGCAGCAAAATGGCGGCCTGGCCGTGGCCGACGCGGGCGGCGTAGAGGTCGTCCATCACGGTCTTCGCGGTGTTCGTGCGGCGGACCGAGTCGAGGTGGTCGAAGAGCTGCTCGACCTTGTTGAGCACGCGTTGCCCGAGGCCCGCCTTGCCCGTCGCCTGGAGCTTCGTCACCTTGTCCCGCTCGAGGTTCGATAAGCGCTCGAGGGCGGCGTTGATCAGGTTGGCGTGTTTCTGCCAGTCGGGGTCGTCGCTCGTCTTCGCGCGCTTGACCGCGTCGAGGGCCTCGCGGCAATCGATCAGGCTGAAATCGTTGTACGACATGAAGAACGTGAGCACCTCGGCGCGCGCGCTCGGCGTGGTCTCCATCTTCTCGATGTTATGACGCACGCGATCCATCGAGAGCCAGCGATACACGAAATCGAGGCCCGTGCCCTTGATGTTCTGCGTGCCCATGATGCGCACGTCCATCCCGGGCGGGATCTGCTTCACCATGAAATCGATGACCTGATCCCCCGTGGAGCCGGCGTTCCAGAGGACGCAGACGCGCTCGAGGAAGAGCTCGCGGTAGGCGGTGCGGAAGATCGTGTCCGCCTCGGCCCACGCCTTCTGGTCGAGCGCGCCCGAGACGCGCTTCTTCGCGTCGTCGCGGAGCTTCGTGCGCTTGGCGTAGCGGATCGTGTGCGTGACGATGTCGGGGCGGATGTCGTCCTTGCCCTCGGGTGGCGTTTTTCCGGACAAGGCTTTTTCGATCGCGCCGCCGAGCTCCTCGGGCGTGGCCGAGAAGAGCGGGCGGGCGTCCTCGACGATCTTGCGGGCGTCCTCGTCCTCCATCGGCAGGGCCTTGAGCATGATGAGGAGCGTCTCTTCGAGGGCCTCGCCTGCCGCGCGCGTGCCGGTGCGGCGGAGGTATTCGTCGAACTTGACGAGGGCCTTTTCCTTGTCGGCGTCGGCCGTGATGCGGGTGCCGCCGAGCCAGCTATCGAGGGCCTCGGTGATGAACTGCATCATGCCGCCGAGGTTCGTGTTGATGAGGACGATGTGGTCGCAGCCGGCGTCGTCGACGAAGATCTGCGCGAAGACGCGGGAGCGGGCGACGCGGTCGGCGCGGTTGTTGACGACGGCGCAGGTGGCCCGGTCGGGCGTCTCGTCGGGGTTGTGTTTGTCGTAGGCGAGGCGGGTCCAGTTGGAGAGGAAGCCGGCGCGCTCGTTGGCGCTCATCCCATTGGAGAAGGTGAGCTTGCGGCCGCGGTATTCGACCGTGGGATACGTCTTCAAGACGCCGAGGTCGAGGATGACGTGGTCGGCGATCTCGACGAGCGCCTTTTCACGGTCGATCTGGAAATAATCGGCGAGCTCGAGGACGAGCGCGACGTTGCGCGGGTGCTCCTGGTACGGGAGGCGCTGGAGGAGGTCGACGGGGATGAGGTCCGCCTCGATGGGCGCGACGTGGACGAGCTTCGTCTTCTTGCGGCGCGCGTTGTCGAGGAAGAGCGGGAACATCTGCTCTTCGGAGGTGAAGGTGACGCCGTCCTGAGGCATGAAGCAGGAGATGACGCGCGCGACGTCCTCGCCGCCGGGGCCCTGGATGTCCTCGTGGTCGGGGTAGGCGTTCGTGAGCGTGGTGATCGGGTCCTGCATCCATTCGTTGCAGAGCGTCTCGACGAAGCGCGGCTGGAGCGCCATGCACTCCCAGAGGAAGACCTGGCAATGGAGGTTCTTCCCGGTGAAGAGGACGTTCCGCTGCTCCCAGATCGTGGCCTTGTCGTAGGGGCGATAGATGAAGATCTCGCCGGCCGGCAGGTCCCGCATCGCGTGAATGAACATGGCCTCGCAGCCGGTGGTCTTCACGACGACGTCGTACCGCATGGCGTGGAAGAGCGCGGCCTTCAATCGCTCGGAGCCGGATTTGCCGCGGGTGCCCCAGCCGCCGATCGAGAGCGGAATGGCGGCGCGCGCCTTCTCGATGCCACGCATGATGACGGCCGTGCGGAGCATGAGGTACGAAAAGAGGCTCCACACGACGACGGCGAGGTGCGCCGGGGTGTTGCCCGAGGGCGAGAGCAAGAACGAGAGGACGTGCTCGGCGAGCGGCGGGAGCGCGAAGGGGAGCGGGGCGTAGAAATTACGCGGGAGGTGGGGGACGAGCTGGAAGCGGGCATTCTCGACCTCACCCTCGGTGTCGACGACGTCGAGGGAAAACCCGAGCTCCTGGGCCTTTTGCCAGAAGAGCTTTTTCTCGCGCGGCTCGCTGGCCGAGAGGGAGCGCTGGCGGACGAGGGCGAGCTGAGGATATTCGAGCGAGAGCCTCCAGCGGACCCGCATGCGCTCCTTCAGCGTGGCCGGGCCGCGGAGAAGGACGGTGCCGACGGGCGTGATCATGCGCAAGGGTTTGCCCGAGATGGAGCAGACCGCGAGCAACTCGTCGACGCGCGGCAAGAAGGGGCCCCAGCCGGCGACGGGCGGGCAGAGCTGGCGCTCGCCGGGGACGCGGGTGGGCGTCACCTCGGCCATGCCATACGGCGGGACGACGATCTCGCCCTGCCAGACGCGGCCCTGGGTGTGGGGGTAACCTTTGCGTTTGTCCGGCATGGGCGTCTTGAGCTCGTTCAAGAAACGCCAGAATCGCCAGCGCCGGGGCTCGCCGCGCCAGAGGGTGTATCTGCCGGGGCCGAGCTTCTGCAGGGAGACGGTCATGTCGCCGCGGGCGGCGACGGCGAGGGCGCGCTCGAGGTCACGCGTCGGGGTGTTCGGCGGGACGTCGAATCGAGCGGAGCGGCCCTCTTTGATCTTTTCGAGTTTGTCCTTGAACCGCTGCGCGAGGGCCACGAGCTCGGGGTCGGCCGCGACCTCGAGCCAGCGGAGCGTGGCCGCCGCGCCCTCGGTGAGCTCCGCGCCGGCCTTTTCATTGTTGGCGAGCGCGGCGAGGGCCTCGGCGAAATGGGACCGGCGGAGGATCGGCGTTTCGCCCGCAGCGACGAGCTTGACCGATTCGAGCGCGACCCGCACGGGGAGCGAGTCTTCGGGTTTCGTGAGGGCGCGCTGGATGACGCCGAGCAGGGCCTCGGCCGCGGCAGGATCACCATTCTCGGCGGGAGGCTCGTTCGCGGCGCGCGGGCCCTCGCAGGCGAAGCCGCCCGCGCGCTTCGTGAGCACGCGCATGCCGAGGCCGCGGACGCGGGGCGATTTGTCCTCGGTGACGATCTTGACGAGCTCTTCGAGCCCACCTTCGACGCGGGTTTGTCCGAGGAAGCGAGCGAGCTCCTGGCGGACGTGTTCGCTCGGGTCGTCCTTCGCGATGAGGGCGGTGTCGAGGCGGGCGCGGTCGTCGCCGAGGGTAGCGAGGATCCGCAAGGCATTGCGGCGGATGATGGGGCCGTCCTTGCCGGAGCGAATGCGGAGGCGCTCGGAGATGACGCCGCGGACGCCGTCAGGGAAGACGAGGGCGGCGATCTCGAGCGAAGCGACCTGCGCCCAGCGCATGGCGTCGACACCACGCGCCCACGCGAGGACCTGGCGCGCCCGCTCGACGCCGAAGCGGCCGAGGCGCTGCGAAGGGGCGAGGCGCGCGAGCAGGGCCGAGAGGACACGTAATGCCGCGACCCGGACGGGCTGAGGGCGCCCGGCCGAGGCGTGCGACATGGCGAACTCGAGCACGCCGCCGCCCGAGAGGAGGCGAAACGCGTCGTTTTCGGAGAGGGATCGGGCCTGGGTGATCGTCGCCTCGTAGGCGACCTCGACGGCGTCGACCTGGTCGGCGATGCGGGCGGCGAAGCGCTCCTGGACGGCCTCCATGTCGAGCCAGCGCTTCGTGGCCTGGATGTCGCGGCGGGCGTCGAGGCGGCTCCTGGCCGAGGCGCGGAGGTGGGCGATGAGGATCTGGCGTTTGTCCTCGGGCGTGGAGGCGCCCTGGTAGGCGACCATGAGCGAGGCGCCCTCGCCGTTGAGGCGGTCGAGCTCGCCGACGGCGACGTCGGCGGCGCGGACGAGGGAGGCGATGAGGATGCCCGGAGGGTGCGGGCCAGGGCCGAGCTCGGCGGCGATGTTCTCGGCGAGGTGCGAGACGGTGGGGACACGCAGCTTCGCCATGAGGGGCGAGATGCTCTGGAAGAGCTCGACCGCGAGCGCGTCCCGCCCGTCGGCGTGGCGGGATCTACGTTTGATGAGCGCGGGAGCGAGGGGGTACTTCAGGCTCAAGGCGGCGTGCCCCAGGTCGGCTCGGAGGAGGTGCGGCGCCTGTCGACGCGGCCGCTGCCTTCTTCGAGCCGAGCGCGGAACGGTGCCTCCCGCGGCGGCAGGTCACGAAGGCCCCTGCCACCCGCGAGGTCGTATCCCACGAAGATACCTCCGGAAAGTCGGAAGGGCGAGGCTTCGCGGGGGACGTCGAGCAAGACCCGACCCTCGGCGCCCGCGCTGAGGCGATGGCCGCGGGTGAGCCACGTCCAGAACGTGAGCTGGGCGCTCGCGCCGCTGCGAAGGAAGGATTCGGCGCGGTCGTAGCCGGCCGGCCGGTAGCTGGTGAAGGCGCCGAGGGTGATCCAGGGCGAGAGGCCACGGCCCGGGAGGAGGTGGAGCTGGGCTTCGAGGTCGGCGCGGTCGATGCCGGCGAAGTCGGGGGTGGTGCGGGTGGAGACGCCGAGGCTCGCGAGGGCGTCGACGGCCGGGCGGAAGAGGGCGCGGAGGCCCACGACGCCGTAGGTGGGGTGGGTGCTGGAATAACGGGTCCAGACCTCGCGGTCGGCGTCGTCGCGGCCGGCGAGGGTGGGGTCGGTGAGGATGAGGGCGGCGCCGCCCCAGGGGACGAGGGAGACGGAGTCGGCGAGGGGGACCGACCAGAGGACACCGGCGAGGCCGCGGGCGCCGAGGCCGAAGGTGTCCACCGGCTGGGCGACGACGCGGCCGCGGACGAAGAGGCCGGGGACGAAGCCGTTCGGGGCGAGGTCGAAGGAGCCGGCGAGGCCAAAGCTCGGGGCGCCGAAGCGGGCGCGGGCGAAGAAGGAGCCCTGGGTCCAGGCGTGGATGGATTCGAGCTCGCGGCGCAGGGCGACGCCGACCTCGAGGAGGCGCGCGCCGGTGAGCCTGTCCTCGTCGCCGACGTCGAGGTCGACGAGGCGGGCGTAAGCGGAGAGGAGGGCCCGGCCGGGATCGGCGTCGGAGACGATGTCGGGGGCGACGCGGAGGGGTGGCTCGGGGGCGCCGGTGGGCGAGGGGCGGAGGGCCGGAACGGGCGGGACGCGGCGAGGTTTGGGCAAGCCGACGGGGACGGCGAGCTGGACGCGGACGAGGGCGCGGCCGCCGGGGGAGGTGACGTGGAGGGTGTGGGGGCCGTCGGGCAGGACGGGGAAACGTTTTTCGAGCTCCTGGCCGAGCGGGAGGAGGGTGTTCGGGTCACCACCGACGAGGTGCGCGGCCGGATCGGCGGCGGGATCGAGGGTGAGCTCGCCGCGGGAGGTGGTGCTGGGGAGGTCGACGTGCGGGTCGATGGACCAGCCGAGGGTGCGAGGTTCGCCGGCGGGGCCGCGGGCCTGGAGGCGGACGACGGTGGGGGCGGCGAAGGTGAGCTCGAGGGGGCGCTCGGGGTCGATCTCGAACCACTCGGAGACGACGCGGGCCTGCACGGAGAAGCCGCCGTCCCCCTCGAACCGAGCGGAGCCGAGGACATTTCGGCCACGCGGGGCGCGGATCTCGACGCGGTGCCGGCCCCGCGGGAGGGAGAGGGTGCATGCCGTGTGGGTAGATGTGGGATTGTTTCCACAAGGCGTGGGTTTACCGTCGATCTCGACCGTGAGCTGGCAGGCGGGGTCGTCTTCGAGGGCGAGGCAGTGGGTCGTGATGCCGAGGTTCGTGGGCTTGTTCCGGCGGACGCGGAGCTCGACGTGCTGGCCTTCGGCGAGCAGGAGGGCGTCGTCGGGGGCGTCGAGCAGGGCGCGGCGGACCTTCATGCCGAGCGAAGGGGCGCGGCCCCCGCGGACGTCGACGAGGGCGGTGCCCGCGGCGTTGTCGGCGCGGGCGACGGCGAGCCAACCCACGGCAGGCGCGAGGCGCGCGAAGGCGTGTGAGGCGGGATCGCCGTTCTCGACGGCGTGGTGCGCGAGGACGTAGCTGCGCAGGGCGCGGGCGCGGTCGCCGTCGTCGGCGGCGCGGTCGGCGGAGAGGGAGGCGGCGCGGGCGAGGGCAGGGCCGGAGCCGTGTACGAAGCCGATACGTTCGAAGATCTCGGCGGCGATCCAGCCGGCGCCGGTGCGCTCGGCGAGGACGGCGTAGAGCAAGCCGTCGGCATGGGTGGAGGCGCGGGCGTTGCCCTCGAGGAGGGCCTTCAGGGCGGCGGCGGTGTCGTCGGCGGCCTCGGCGCGGCGGGCGCGGGTGAGCGGATCGAGGTCCTTCGGCAAGGGGAGGGGCGGGATACGCGGGATGAGGCCGAGGGGGACGACGGCGGGGCTCTCGGCAGGCAGGCGGAGGGCCTGCGCGGGGCCCTGGGCGTCCGGCTCCTCGACCGCTTCGAGGGGGATTTCGCCCTTGCGGTCGAGGGCGGCGAGCGTGGAATACCCGAGGGATTCGAGGGCCTCGGCGCGCTGTTTTCGGAGCTCGTCCTGCTGGGCAGGCGGGGCCTTTTCGAGGGCGCGGGTGGCATCGCGGACGCGGGCGAGGAGGAGGGCGATGGCCTCGGGGGAGGTCTCTCGGGCCGCGGCGGGGACACGCGGCTCGGGGGGGCGGCGCGGGTGGAGGCGCGCCGAGACGCGCAGGAGGGCCTCTTCCTCGGTCTCGACCTGGAGCTCGCCGACGTCGGCGGGGACGGGGACCTCGATCGCGCCGGTCGCGCCGGCGTCGACCCAGGCCTCGTAGACGCGGTCGCCGACACGGATGTGGAGGCGTCGAGGCTTGCGGGCGCCGCTCTCGGCGGCGTGCGCGACGACGCGGGCGACGGTGGCGCGGCCAGGGTCGGGGATGCGGAACCTGGCGTCACCCTTCAAGCGGACCCAGCGGGTGAGCTCGCGGAGGGTGTCGCAAGGCGCCGAGCCGTCGCGAGGGATGCGGGCGAAGAGGGGGACGGCGCCGAGAGGGCGCTCGAAGGCGTGGCGGCCCGGGGTGACGGCGAGGCCGGTGCCGAGCCCGGCGCCGGTGTGGACGGCGGCGGCGACGCCGTCGATGCGGAGGGAGGTCTCGGCGGCCGGGTCGGTCTGGCTGGAAATGACGAGGAGGCGGGTGTGGGTCGCGGGCGCGGGGGGCGGGAGGACGTCGATGTCGGCGCGGCCCTCGCGGAGGACGGTCCAGCGCAGGCCACGCGTGCCGACGAGGGCGCAGCGGGCGCTGCCGAAGGTGTCGAACGGGACGGAGATGTCGTTCCAGACGACCGAGCCGGAGGGCGGGTCGAGGGTGTCCCAGGGCGCCTCGCGGATCCAGGTGCGTCGGGCGCGGTCGGCGGCGCCGGGCAGGTCGCCGTGGAGCCAGGCATACCGCTCGGCGAGGGGCGCGGCGGCGGGGCGGCGGCCGTCCTCGGGGGGCGTGAGCATGGCGCGGAGCGCGTCGAGGGCGGCGCGGTCGTCCTCGTGGGTGGCCTCGGGCAGAGGGCGCTCCCAGGGGCGCGGCGGCGGGAGGGGGTCGCGGTGGGAAGCGGCGAGGCGCTCGAGGACGGCGCGCAGGACAGGGCCGACGGCGCCGGCGGGCAGGGCGCGGGCGAGGTCTGTGGCGCGTTCGGCGGCCTCGCGTGCCTCCCCTGGAGTTGTTGCCCAATTTACAGATTCGGCGAGGAGGAAGGCGCGGAGGGCGGGGGGGACGTCGTTCGCCTGGGCGCGTTTCCTGGCGGCCTGGGCGTCAACCGCGCGGCCCGAGCGATCGGCGGCGGCGGCGAGGCGGAGGGCGGCGGCCGCGGCGGGCTCCTTCGCGCCGTCGGTGAGGGCGTCGAGGCGGGCTTCGCGGTCCCGGGCGCGAGGCACGACGTCGAGGACATCGGCGCGCTTGCGGAAGGCGGTGGCGGCGACGGCGATCTCGCCTTCGAGGGCCTCGACGGAGACGCGGCGGTGGTCGACCGGCAAGGGGACGCGGATCGTCTGCGTCGCGGTCCATCGCTCGGCGTCGGCGGTGCGGGTGGCGACGTCCCAGGAGAGCTCGCGGACGATGAGGTCGCCGGCGCGCACGACGGCGCGGGCGGCGCCGATGCCGCGGGCCTGGATGGAGAGGCGAACGACGTCGGAGGCGGGCGCGTCGACGACGATGCGGTTCGCCCTGGCGGCGAGCGCGCCGCGGGAGGCGAGGACGAGGCGCCACGGGGAGGCGTCGGGGTCGGCGCTGAGGTGATCCGCGGCCTCGCGGGCGTCACGGCCGCCTTCGAGGGAGACCGGGCGGCGGACGAACCAGGGCTCGACGAGGGGGCGGACGAGGAGGGAGCTCTCGAGCCAGCGGACGGTGAGCCAGTCGCGGGTGGAATCGGGCGGCGCGGCTTCGAGCGCGCTCTTCGCGGCGAAGAGCCAGCGCAGGATCGAGGCGGCCTCGGGGATGGTGGTCTCGGGGCGGGGCGCGGATGGATCACGCAGCCAGCGCGTGACGTCCTCGTCGAGCCTGTGCCAGGCGAGCGAGGAGCGGAGGAGGCTGCCCATCGAGGCGGTGATCGAGGCGGGTTTGTCGGTCCGGACCACGAGGAACCGGGCGCCGGTCCACATGGGGACGTCGACGACGCGGGTCTCGGGGCCGCTCGGGGCGCGCGGGGGGATGGTCTTCGGCAGCGGGAGCCACGTCACCACATCGGGCACGTCGCGCACGCCGGTCCCGAGGCCCACGGCGGCGACGGGTCCTTCGAGGCGGACGCGATCACCGGGCTCGATGGGCAGGAGCAAGACCGAGCCCTTCGCGAGGGAGATCGGCGCGCTCGGATCGACCTCGGCGGCGCTGCCTCGCGTGGGGGTCTCGAGCGAGAAGGGCGCGACGCGGGCGCGAGAGGGCGCGACCCAGCCGGGAGGATCGAGGCTCGGCTCGGCGGCGCGCGCCGCCCTGGGCGCGAGGCCGAGGGCGAGGCCGAGGGCCGCGGCGAGGGCAGACCGAACGTTCATGGGTTCGGGGGTTTTGGCTGGGCGAAGATCGGGTCGAGCGCGGCGGCGAAGCGCGCGCGTTTCTGTTTGTCGGCGCCGAGCCCGTCGCGGAGCGTGCGCGCGATCTCGATGTGGAAGAAGGGCGCGCCGAGCTCGCGGCAGGTGCGCGCCTGCTGGTTGATCGTGCCGCCGAGGATCGAGACGTCGGTCGGGTAGAGACGAACCTTCGTGCCTTCGACGGCAGGCCCGAGGCGCGCGGCGAGGGCCGCGGCGTCGGCGTTCGTCTTGGCGGCGCTCACGATGACGCCCGTGCCCTCGGACTTGTCGTCGCGGAAGCCGTGGATCTGCACGGTGACGGCGCCTCGCACGAGCGCGACGAGCTCGCGGTGGGCCGCGTGGAAGAACGAACGCTCCGCGTGGGCCACGTCCGAAGCGACCACCGGGGCCGCCACGTTCGGATCGTCCGCCTCGTCGCGATCGACCCCCGCGGGCTCCTCCACGGCCGCGCCTTTCTCGTCGTCGGCCTCGTCCTTCTCGTCGACCTCGTCCCCTTCTTCCGCGGCCTTGTCCTTGCTCCCGCTCGCCGCCTTCTCGTCCTTCGCGCCCGCGTCCTTCGTGGCGTCCGCGGGCCGATCGATGTAGCGGTGCGCCGTGTTGACGAGCAGCACCCGCGCCGCTTGCGCCTCGAACACCGCGAGCGCGATCGGCAACGTGCCTGCGTCGTGGAACGTGTGCGGTGCCTCCACGAAGATCGGCCTCGCGCGCCCCGTGCGCATCACGACCACGCCCGCGCCGCGTTTCCTCCTCCGCACCTCTTCGAGCAGCCACACGTCGCCGAGCACCCGGAGCGAAAACCCCGCGGGCGCCTTCTTCGGCGGCTCTTTGCGTTCGGTCGCGGCGACGAGCGCGTCGCGCACCCACGCGGCGTAGGCGCGCTCTTCCGCGTCCGTCGGCGCCTTGTACGTGATCGTCCGGCGACCGCCCTTGCGCAGCTTGGCGAGCCTCTCTTCGAGGGCCTTCGTCGCCTCCTCGTCCACGCCGGTCATCATGGCGGAAGCCTCCGCGGGGGGACAAGCCGCAGCCGCAGGCGCGGGCGGGCTCTTCGGGCAGGAGGGCGTCCCACAACCGAAGAGCAACGTCGTCGCGACGAGCCCTGCCAAACGCGCACTCTTCACAGATCGTCCTCCGACCAAAGCCTGGGCTCGAGGTCCCCGGGCAGCGGCGCCTGTCCCACGAGCACCGCCCCGATCCACACGCGATCGAAGCTCTCGATCTTGATCGTCCGCAGGCCGGGCGCGAGGTCGTCGCCGATCGGGATCTTCACCTTGGCGAGCCCGTCCGGGTTTTGCCGCGCCTCCTTCGCCGTCCTGCGCGCCTCCCAGAGCAGACCCATGCCCGCGTCGCCCGTGCGGCCCGAGAGCTCGCCGCTCGCCGTCGTGATCGACCGGAAAAACGCGCCCTTCTGCCGCGCGGGGTTGCCCCCGTCGATGCTGTAGCGGATCTTGAAGGGCCGCGCCGAGCTCTCGCTGATCACGAAGAGCACGAGCGTGAGCGACTCGCCCGGGCGCTGCCGGAACGTGAAGGTGAGCGGACTGCGCGCGGGCAACTCGAAGACGTCGCGGCGCCGCATGATCGCGCCGCCCTCCCACGGTGAGCCGTCTGCATACACGAGCCCGTCGCCGATGCCCTTCACCTGGATGTCGTGGATGCCCGCCGGGAGGCTCGCCCGGAGCACGCCCGAGAGCGACGCGATCGGCTGCTCCACCATGTTTTTGCCGTCGATCCAGAGCTCGGCCATCTTCCCGAGCCGCGACGGGTGCGCCCGGTAGAGCACCTTCAGCCGCCCGCCGCGCTCCCCCGCGTAGCCGATCCCGAGCTTCAGCGCGCTCCCGAGATCGAGCGGCGTCCAGCCGTCGTGCGGCAAGAGCTCCTTCGCGGCGAGCTCGTACGGGGCGAGGAAACGCCTGCGGACGGGGGCTTGATCCGGCACGAGGGTGCGCTCGGGCTTCTGGCCCGCCTCGCTCGGCGAAGGTTTGCCCCGGAGCTCGATGCGGACCTGCTCGTAGAGGTCGGCGACGCGGCCCTGGCGCTCGAGCTCGTTCTGGTTCTCGGCGCGGATGGGCGTCCAGGTGCGCACGTCGAAGGGCGCGTAGCGCCAGAGCTCGTCCTCGGCGAGCTCGACGCGGTAAGGCACGCGCAGGATGTCCTCGGGCACGCCGGGATCGAGCACGCGCAGGTGCACGCGCATGTGCGCGTCGCCGAGGATCTCGATCTTCGTGGCGCCCTTCGGGATGCGCAGGATCGCGCGGCGCGGATCGGTCGCGTCGGCCTCGGTCTTGTCGCTCGCGGCGATCGCGCCCTCGGCGGCTTGATCCCGCGGCCGGCCCCAGCGTTCGAAGCGCGAGCGGGGCAAGGTCTGTCGCAGCTCGGCGCGCTCGTTCGGCCCGGAGCCCCAGCGCGCGACGACCGTGCCGGCCATCGAGTCGGGCGCGCCCGCCTCGGGAAGCTCCGCGCGGAGCAGGAGGCCGAGGTACGGCTGCTCGGGCGCCACACGCGCGACGACCGGCCGCTCGGGGTCGAGCTTGAGGTACTTCACGACCCGCACGTCGGGCCGGATCTCGAGCCGCTCTCCCTCGAAGGGCAGCGCGATCAGGTCGCCGATCTGCGCCCGCTCGTAAGGTTTCGGAAGGACGAACCGCACGAGGAAATCGTCGCCCTTGCCCTCGACCACGAACGTGCGTGGGTTCAGGCGCGACGACGACACGTGGAACACGCCGTCCTCCGGCACCGTGAGCATACGCGCGCCGCCGCCTCCGCCTTCGCTGACCGTCACGGATCGCCCCGGCGGCGCGAGCACGTCGAGCTCGACCGGGCCCATCACGTTGATCGCGGCCGCGTGCCGCTCGCCGACCGAGTGACCCGGCACCGTGCCCGCGGCCGCGGGGAAGGGCGTGCGGTAGTTGCGGAGCAGGAGCCTCCGCAGCGTGTAGTCTTTGCCTTCGAGCCCGGCCGCGTCGAGGCGCCGATCCCAGCCCGAGAGCGCGCGTGATCGCGCCGTCTCGGGCAGGTCCTCGAAGCCGAGCGAGGTCATGTCGGAGACGACGCGGGATCGATCCTCGTCGTCGAGGCTCATCTCGTAGAACTTGCGCTCGTACGATCCGCGCCGGTAGCGGCCTTCCACCCGCGAGAGCACGTCCTTCACCGAGATCGGCAGCCCGCGCATGCGCATCACGCCGCCGCGCGGGAGCAGCTCCGCCGTGGTGATCGTGGTCGTGCGTGGATCGAGCACCCACTCGTCGCCTTGCGCGACCCGCGCCGCGTACTCGCCCGCCGTGGCGCCGTCCTTGTCGTCGCAGGAGAGCCGGCTCTCGAGCTCGAACCTGTGCGTCTGGACGTCCTTGCCCTTCTCGTCGACGAACGTCGCTTCGAACCCGTACGAAAACCGAGCCTTTGGATCACAAACGGTCGCGCGCGCCACGAGCGCCCAGGTCGAGACCACGACCGCGTCGATCGACGAGGGCACCTTCACGGAGACGGGTTTGTCCGGGTCGACGCGGTAGGCGAGGATCTCGTCCATCGCCGGCAGCGCGAGGTGGGACGCGGGCGGCGGCGCGCTGAGCGGCCAGAGCAAGGCCGCCCAGCCGAAGAAGACGAGCGCGACGATGAACCAGCGGATGATCACGGGCTTTCCATCACCCGTATGCTGGTCAGGCCCGTCGCCACCGCGCGCCGCACCCGCACGATCGAGGCGAGCGGCCTCGGCGCCCGCGGCACCCGGCTGTTCCCGAGCGGCACCAGCACGACCTGCCCGGGCTCCGCGACGAGCGCCCAGATCCGCCGGGACACCTGGTCCCGCACCACCTCGACGTGGCAGCCCCGATCGTCCTTGATCGCCGCCCGCAGATCGAACGGGTTGTGCTGATCGAGGTACCGCTCGAAGCTCTCGAGGCGCACATCGACGTCGCAGCGGTCCGCCGCCTCCGCCGTGAAGCTCGGGCAACGTGACGTCGAGGCCTCCGCCGGGGCCGCGTCGTCCGCCTTCTTCTTCCCGTCCTTCTTCTTCTTCGCCCCCTTGGGCGCGGGCGGCGCCGCCTTGCACGCGACGAGCTCGAACGCGCGCGACGCGACGTCCTCCGAGCCGAGATCCACGCCGAGCCGACCGAGCCGCGGCGTGAGGATGCCGTCGCTCTCGACGGCGGACATCGCCGATCGCAGCTCGCCCGACATGTACACGAGCGCGAACCGTCCATCGGCGAACTTGCGCGCGTAGCTCATCGAGAGATCCGCCGAGCCGTTGTACGGGGCGTGCTCGCGCGCTCCGTCGAACATCCCCACGCGCAAGCCGAGATCGCCGAACACCTCCACCATCGGCCGCGCCCACACGGGCACCTGCTCGCGCCGGATCACCTCACGCCCGAACGAGACCACGACGTCACCCGTGTAGTCGCGCTCCGGGGCGATGCCCTGCATGCTGACGCCGCTCTTGCCCTCGCCGAGCCAGACCTCGTGCACGCGCTGGAAGAACGATCGCCGCGACACCCGCCGCCGCGGATCGGCGATCCCGCGCGGATCGGCGCTCGGCAGCGCGCCCGCGAGCAGGAGCCCGCGCGCCCCGAGCGCGTCGTAGAGCGACAAACCCGCGCCGAACGTCCCGATCTCCCAGCGCGGCGCAGGCACCTCGACGAGGATGTCGCCCGGCGCGACCGCTTCTTCCGCATGCTCCACCTTCACGAACAAGCTCGCGTTCCCGCGCCGCCCGCCCGTCGTGTCCTCCACGAGCCCCCACGCCTCGAGCTCGCCCTCGGGCCGGTGCACCCGCACGATCGTGTAGCCGAACCTCGCCGCGACCGCGCGCTCCCACGCCGTCCACCTCGGCTCGAGCCCCACGTGCGTCATCCGCCGCGAGAGCGTCGCGTCGAAGAGGCGCAGCTCCTCGATCGTCGGCCCGCGATAACCCGCCGTCCCCACCGACGTCAGCGCGACGAGCCGGCTCACGAGCTCGTGCCGCAAGCCGAGCGGCCACACGTCGACCTCCCGCGCGCCGAGCAGCGATCCCCCGACCTCCTCCGCGAGCGACACGGGCACACGCAACGTCGGCGCGTTCGACCACGGCCGCTGCGACGCCCCTTGCACCGGCGCCCGCCACGAGAGCGTCACGTCCTTGCCGAGCATGCGGCCGAGCGCCATCACGTCGAAGCCCTCGGGCACCGATCCGACCGCGCTCAAGCCTGGCGCCGTGTCTCCCGGCGCGGCCTCGACCACGAGCATCTGCTCCAGCCCGAGCCGCTTGCCGAGCTCCGCCGCGAACGCCTCGTCGAGCGCCCTCTGCCCCTCGTGCCGTGACAGGAGCACGATCGCCCGCGCCTCGAGCGCCTCCGCCGCCGCGTGCGCGAGCGCCGACAGCGCCGAGCCGGGCCCCTCGGGCGAGGCGAGCACCAGCGTCCCTCCACGACGCGCGTCGAGCCCCGGCTCCGCCTTCGGCCTCGGCCGCACCGCGAAGCGTGGCGCGGGCGTCACGTCGTCCGGATCGATCTCCGACGCGCGCGGACGCGCCACCACCCAGCCGCCTTTTTCTTCCCGCGCGACCACGAGCCCTGCGGTCTTCGCCGTCGTGAGCGTCCGCGGCGAGACCTCCTCCCCGCCGCGCGCCGCGTCGAACGCGTCCACCTCGCTCGCGACCTCGAGCGCCACCTCCACCGCGGCGATCCCTGCCGATCGCTCCGCCGCCGGCCTCGGCCTCGGCCCCGTGTCGCCCAGCGTGAGCTCGTACGGCACGCTCGCGCCGCTCGTGATCATCGCGATCTCCGAGATCGCGGCGCGCGGCACGAGCAGCCCCTCCGCCTTCACGAGCCCGTAGCCGATCCCGTTGCCCACGAGGAACGCCGTGATCGACACCTGCAGCGTCGGCATGACGACGATGCCGATGTGGTCCTTGTTCCACATCTTCACCGCCAGCAGGCTCGGCAAGAGGTAGCCGAAGCCGAAGTAGTCGATCATCGGTACACCCGGCCAGAAATAGGCCAGGACGAACCCGAGGATCATCTTCACGAAGAAGCCCGTGATGTAACACATGAGCATGCGCCGCGGCCCGACGATGAGCATGCGCGAGAAGGGCGGCATGCTCATCAAGACCTTCGATGCGCCGTACACGAGCAGCGCTTCGACCGTCGTCGTCACGAGCTTCAAGGGCTCGTAACACGCGACCGCGAGCAATCCCGGGACGAGGATGCCGTTGTAGTCCCAGCCGTACTTGACGTTGTTCCGCGCGCCGAGCAGCGCGCCGATGACGAGGATGATCTGCGCCTTCGGCGACTCGAGGAACTTGATCGACAGGCTCTCGTTGATGACCTGGAACCGCGACACCGAGAGGTTCGTCGTCTGCAGGAGCAAGACGAGCAGGACCCAGGTCAACACCGTCACGAACCCGACGCGCGGGAACGCCTTGATGATGCCCGCGTTCCAGAACGTGTTCGACACGAGCGGCACGAGCACGAGCCCCACGCTGTAGAGCTCACGCGAGTGCGCGTAGCCGTACTGCGCCTCGACGCGCGGAACGATCACGCCCTCGAAGAGCAGCCGCACGAGCACCGCGCCCACGATGAACAGGTAAAACCGCTCGCGCCCGAACGCCGCCGACCACGCGCCGAGGTGCGTGACCCACCGGCCCACGCCCGCGACGAGCCAGTACGTCACGACAGACTCGACGATGATGAAGATCGCGGTCGCGGGGGCGGCGATGAAGATCGTCGCGAGGTAACCCGGGACGACGAGGCCCGCGTACGTCCAGCCGAAGAGCTCGGTGAAGACGGTCCCGATCACGAGGCCGATGAGCACGGCGACGTGCAGGCTTCGATCGAGACCGTTGGGCGGGAAGACGGCGAGAGAGGCCAGCATGGCGTCGCGGCTAGGAAATCCGGCGCGAAGAGAGCCCCATCTTCGCGCCGGCCCGGCCGCGCTGTCGAGTCAACGCGTGTTCCTCGATCAGGGGAAGGTGAGCGCGAGCCCCATCGCGTTGGGCGCCCCCCATCCCGTCGGATAATCCCAGCCGGCCTTGGCGGGTTTGGTCGCAGGGCCGCTCGACGTGATGTCCTTGAACGTCGCCTTCACTGCGTCGTTCGTGTAGAGGATCGAGTTGATCCAGCCGAGGTTCGGCAGGTTGTTCGCCGCGCGGTAGCTGTTCACCGACGCGAGGAGCCCCGCGAAGACCGGCGACGAGAACGACGTGCCGCCGTAGCGCTGCCACGTCGAGCCCGGTCCGTTCGGGTTGATGTAGTAGATCCAGAACGGCGACGACGGCGAGGCGTTGAGGCCGACGTCGCTCGTCGCGCGTCGCCCCTCGATCTCCACGTTCGTCACGAACGGCATCTGCCAATCGGGCTTCAGGAAGGTGAGCGAGTCGCCGCAGCCCGACGCGGGCCACGCGGTCTCGCCCGTGACGGTCGTGCCGCTCGAGTTCCACAGGAGGCGCGTGCCGCCGACGGCCGTCACCCACGGGCTCACCGAGGGTGTGTCCTGTCCGGCCGAGTCGCCCGACGCCGCCATCACGGTGATGCCGAGCGCCGCCGCTTGCAGGGCCGAGTCGTTGTACTGGATGCGCACCGGCGCGGGCTCGGAGTCCTCGCGATGCGCGAACGAGTCCGTGATCACCGAGACCTCGCCGCGGCCGATCGCCTCGTTGAACGTGTAGACCATCGACGTGTTGCGCGAGTCGGGCCCCGAGTACACGTGCAGCTCCGCCATGGGCGCCATCGCGCCCGACCACTGCGTGTCGAGCGTCGTCTCCACGTACCGCGTGCCGAGCGGCTCCATCGTCGTGATGACGGTGGGATCGTCGCGGATGATCCCGAACGACTGCCAGAACGTCTGCAGATCCTTGAACCGGAACGTCGCGCCCACGGTGACGCCGAGCTTCACGCCCTGGCCGCGGTAGCCCATCGCGTGGAGCTGATCGATCGCGTACGCCTTGGCGATCTTCGCGGGCGTCGAGTCGTACTGGGACACGTTCTGCGGGGCCTGCACGACGATGCCGCCGCTCTCGGGCGTGAGCGGGCCCTTCGGCGCCGGCAGATCGCAGGTGATCACGCCGCCGATCCGCTGCGCCACCCAGAGCGGCACCTTCAGCGGCTCGAGCGTGCCGTACACGTCGATGAGCGGGCCACCCGGCTGCGGGTTCTCGCGCTCGAAGACGTGCAGCGTCGTCTGGAACGTCTCGTTGAACTGCGCGACGGTCCCCTTGAACTGGAGCAACATCCGGTTCGCCGCGACGTACGGCACCTGGAAGCCCTCCGACTCGAGCCAGAGCTTCACCAGGTGCGGATCGGCCTCCGGCGGCGCGTGCGCGGTCATCCACTGATCGACCGACATGTAGCTCCGGAACATCGGATGGCCCGGGTCGTACATGTTGCGGACGATCTCCTCGAGGATGATCTTGTCCCGCATCGGGAAGGCGATCAGCGAGCGGAACTCCGCGGCCGGATCTGCGGCGCCCATGTCGTAGTAGACGCCCGGCAGCGGGTTCGGGATGCCGTCGATGCTCGTCACGGGTTCGAGCTCGGCGTCCGTGAAATCCGGCAGCGCGTCGGGCAGCTCGCCCGCGTCCGGCTCACCACCACCCGCGCCGCTCGACGAGCTGCTGGACGAACTCGACGAGCTGCTGGACGAGCTCGACGAGCTGCTGCTGGACGAGCTCGACGAGCTGCTGCTCGACGCGGCCATGCCGCCCATGCCGCCCATGCCGCCCGCGCCCGCCTGACCGCCTTCGCCACCCGCGCCGCCGACGCCGCCTGCGCCGCCCTTGCCGCCGATGCCGCCACTGCCGGCCTCTCCGCCTTGGCCCCCGCTCCCTCCTTCCCCGCCGACGCCGCCTGCGCCGCCGATGCCGCCGACGCCGCCTGCGCCGCCTTGTGCGGGGCCTGCGCCGGTGCCGCCGGTGGGGAGTGTCTCCCCGCCGTCTCCGCTGCAGCTAGCTGCGGCGAAGGCCGTGCCGTTCACGAGGGCGAGCAGTGTGATCACCCTCGCCGTGGTGGAGGAAGGGAATCGCAAGGAGAGCATGGTGGGCGATGCTCCCTCCATGCGGGGAAAAAATCCACCGATTCCGGGTGATGCGCAGCACGCGTCCGGGGCAGAATCGTGCTGAAATGTCCGGAAAGAAAGCAGTATTTGGACGGGCCCGAGAAATGGGATCCTGGGCACGGGCCCTGGTAGCATCGAGAACCGGCCCATGGATCCGCCCACGCCGCTGGGACTTTGAGGTATAACGGCCAGGCTGCGTGAGGACTGCAAACATCTACGGTGAGGACCGGAGACCGCTGCGATCCAGACCCGTAGGGGCACCACGGGAGCAAACCGGTCGATATTCCAGGATCGAGAAAGTGCAACGATCGACGTTCCCACAGCGAGACGGGTGAGCTCTACCGGGCATCGGTCCGGTGGCAGGAAAATTGCCGCTCACGCTGAACCCGTACCCCCTCGATGCGAAGTTTCGCCCGACGCCTTCTCGAGACACGCAAGATCCCGAAGCCGTTTCGCGCCCCGCGGCCGATGGCGTTCGAGAAGGATCGCTCACGCCTTTCGAGCCGCGCTCGCCTCGAAGCCACGGCCATCCTCGTCGCGGGTATCACGGCTGCGATCGCGCCGCTCGGCGCGGCCGACGACGAGGCGCGTGAGCTCACCCTGCGCGCGATCGCGGGCCAGAGCCCCTCGTCGCACGTGCTCGTCGTCCACACCTCGCCCGAGGTGCTCGCCGAACGCGACTGCATCGGCACGCTGGAGGAGCTCGTCGTGATTGGACACGCGCGTGGCGTGCTCATGGTGCCGCCGCTCGACGCGTTCTGCGTGAACCGCAGCAAGCCGGACACGGAGCGGGCCGCGTCGCTCCAGGTGCTGCCACCCGGCATCGTGCGGCGAGGCTCGCGGGGCGCGGCGATCGGCTTCGCGGCGTCGCCCGCGGATCGTCCGGCGCTCGCCGCGCTCGGGATCAAGGAGGCGCCGTGGATCGTGCCCGCGCCGGCCGAGAGCGTGCCGAAGGTCGCGCTCGCCGACATCGCTGGGGGGCGGACGCCGCACTCCGTCGCGGCCGGGCGCGTGGTGATCGCCGCGCTCGACTCGCCGTTCGAGCCCCGCGCGAGCGCGCAGGGCGCGGCTGCGACGTCCATGGGCACCCACGTCGCCTCTGCGCTCGGCGGTCTGCTCGACGGCGGCGCGCGGCGCGAGGCTCCGCGCTGGATCAGCGCGCTCGTCGCGGCGCTCTCGGTCGTGCTCCTCGCGTTCGCCCGGAGGGTCGCGTCGATCAAGGCCGCGCTCGTCACGCTCGGCGTGTGCGTGACCGCGACGATCCTCGGGCAAGCGATCCTCGCCGCGTCGACGACGCGTGGCCTCTTGCCTTCGGCGAGCCTCGTCGCGGGTATGCTCGCGGGCGCGATCGTGGCGCTCTCGCTCGACCTCTCGGGCTGGCGGCGCGCGGTCACCCGCACCTCGGATCTGCTCGGCCGCGACGGCGTCTTCCGGCGCGTGCAGACCGAGCCTGACGCGGCCTTCTGGCCGCGCCTCGGCCGGCTCGCGGGCAAGCTCTTCCCGGCTGACTTCGTGCTCGTCGCGGAGCTGCCTCCGGCCGAGTGGCACCTCAAGTTCTGGGACGACGGCGACATCGGCGAGCACCTCATCGCCGAGCGTCGCCGCGACGTGCGCCGCAGGCCGTACATCAACGACAGCGGCGTCGCGGCCCCGCACGTGGTCACGGACTACCTGAAGAACCCCGGCGAGCCCACGCTCGTCGTGCCGCTCATCGCGCTCGGCGAGACCGAGGGTTACGTGTTCTTCTGCGGCGCGAAGGCCGAGGCTGCGTTCACCAAGTCGCCCGAGCGGCTCGAGCGCCTCGCGCGCGAGCTCGCGCTCATCGCGCGGCGGCGCAGGCTCGGCAACCTGGGCGAGGGCGAGCCCATCTCCGGCGCGCGCCTTCTCGACGCGCCCTTGCCTCCGTCCGAGCGCCTCGTGCACCGCGCCGACGTCGCGGCGAAGGAGATCGCCACGTTCAGCGAGGTGCTGCGCAGCTCCCCCGTCGGCCTCTTTTATGCGGACGCGCTCGGCGACGTGCGGCTCACGAGCCGCGAGCTTGGTCGATGGCTCGGCGCGCGTGGTGTCTCCGTCCCGCCCGAGTCGGCCGACGGCGCGCTCCCGCCGGGCTCGATCCACCTGAGCCAGATCCTCGTCGCGCTCACGGGCTGCACGGCGGAGGAGGCCTCGACGAGCCTGGCCGAGGTGCTGCAGAGCGAAGCGGGCCTCACGGGCCGCAGCCAGCCGGGCACCTCGCCGACGTTTGTCTTGACGGTACGAGCGCTCCGGCAGAAGGCGGACGGCTTCTCCTCGATCGTCGGGTACGTCGCGTCGGTCGTCGAGCAGCCCGAGGACAAACCCACGAACGTCCGCGCGCTCGCCACGGCGCCGACGCATGATCCGCTGAGCGCGTTCCCGCTCTCCGAGGTGATCGCGCAGGCGGTCGCGGGCACGGCGCGGACGACGGGGCGGCAGGTGAAGATCGAGCCGATGCGGGGCATGGGCCACGTGATCGGGCATCGGTCTGCGCTGGAGAAGGCGCTCGAGGCGTTCATGGTCGAGGCGGCGGGCCAGTCGCCTTCGGCGCAGCCGCCGGTGATCTCGGTGCGGGAGACGAGCACGGCGGTCGAGCTCTCGATCCTCGACTGGAGCCTCGGTTTTGGTTTGCCCGAGTCGGCGCTGCAGCGTGTGCTCATCGCGCCCGGCGCGGCGCCGCCGGGGCTCGAGGTCCTGGGGCGGCTGATCATGGCGATCGAGGACAGCCACGGCGCCGTGCAAATTCGCAGTGAGGATGGATGGGGCCTCACGCTGGTGGTGAGCTTGCTCCGCGCCAAACCTCGGGTGAAGGTGGCGATGGGCGAGGGGAGCGCGAGCGCGGTGGACAACGTCGTGGCGCTCGGGCGCAACACGGCGAAGTAGGTGTCGGCGTGGCGTGACGGACGGCGCGTGCGTCCGTCCCTCCATCGCTCCCCCGTTGCGGTTCGCGGGCGACGTGTGTCATCGTCGACGCCATGCGCGTCGCCGTTTGCTTGATGCTCGTGGCTTGTCCGCTCGTGATCGCGGCCGGGTGTTTTGGCGAGGGTGGGGTCGATGCTCCGCCGCCGTCGGCTGGGTCGGGCAGCTCGAGCTCGGCGGGCGGCGCGGGTGGCAGCGGTGGAATGGGCGTGGGGGGAATGGGCGGCGCGGGCGGCGTGGGTGGAGCGAGCTCGTCGAGCTCCTCGTCGGGCTCGGGCGGACAAGGCGGCGCGGGTGGTGGAGCCTCCGTCGTCGCGTGCCCCGGGAAGCCAGGTATGGTGCAGGTGCAGGCTCCGGCCGGTGGCAACTTCTATTGCATCGACAGCACCGAGGTCACGAGCGCGGCGTACGTCTCCTGGGCGGAGACGATGCCGATGCTCACCCAGCCTCCGCAATGCGAGTGGAACACGTCCCTCCTCCCGCAAACCGTCCCGCCGAAGAGCAACCTGCCCATGGCGAACGTCGACTGGTGCGACGCCTACGCGTACTGTGCGGCGCACGAGAAGCGGCTCTGCGGCCGTATCGACGGCGGGCCTTTGCCATTCTCCGAGAGCGCGGCCGATGAAGCGCTGAGCCAATGGCACAACGTATGTACCGCCGGGGGCACGAGGACCTACCCTTACGGTGACACGTACGATCCGGTCGCTTGCAACGGGCAGGACAAGGACGCCGCCGACGACAAGCCCCTCGCGGTCGGCGTCACCACGTGTGAAGGTGGCTTCCTCGGGATCTTCGACCTGAGCGGGAACGTCTGGGAGTGGGAAGACTCCTGCGACGAGGCCGAGGACGCCGGTACACCCGCGGAGCACAACTGTCGGCGCCGCGGAGGTGGCTATTCCAGCAAGCAAGTCGACATGGATTGCTCCACGGCGAGCACGATCGCGCGCGCATCGGCCAACTCGCAGACCGGCTTCCGCTGCTGCGCCGACCCGTCGGCGATGCCCTGATCAGCCGATCCGGATCTTCTTCTTCAGCGCGGCGAGCTCGTCGTCGATCTCCGGGTTCGACGGCTTCCCGTCCTTCGAGATCGTCCCGCCGCCTTCGAGCTGCGCGAACTTCGACTCGAGCTCCATGTCGCTCATCCCGCCCGAGCGCAGCGCGTCGTCGAGCTCGCGCGCGGCGGCCACCTCGGCGACCTTGCCTTCGATCTTGTCCTCCATGCGCCGGAACTCCGCGAACGCGCCGCCCGTCCCACGTCCGCCGAGACCCTCGGCGCCGCCGCCGGCCTTCGCCTGCTGGAGCTGCGTCGCGATCGTCCCTTTGCGCGCCTCGAGCTCCTGCTGCTTCTGCTCCATGCGCTCGAGCTCTTTTTTCATGTTCAGCGCGGCCGCGCGTTGCTCGGCGCGCAGGGCTTCGGCGCGGTCGCGCTCGGCGATGATGCGCTTCTTCTGCACGAGCGCCTCGCGCGCGAGCGACTCGTCGCCGGCCTTCAGGGCGAGCTCGGCGCGGCGCTCCCACTTCTGCGTCTCGGCGTCGATCTCGTCGACCTTCTTGCGCAGCACCTTCTCGGCCGCCACCGCCTCGACCAGCTCCTTACGCGCCGCGCGGATCTGCTCCTTCATCTCCTCGATGATCAGATCGACCGACTTTTTCGGGTCTTCTGCCTTGTCGAGGAGCGCGTTGACGTTGCTCGAGATGACCTTGCCCATCCGGTCGAAGATGCCCATGCGGAGAAGGTGCACCGGCAGGCGGCGGCTGTAAAGCCGGAGGGTGGGGGGAGGCGGGGGGATCAGGCCGTCGTCTGCAACGTCGTCGCCGCGCCCTCGGCCAGCGCCGCTTGCGCCGCCGCGAGCCGCGCGATCGGCACCCGCAGCGGCGAGCACGACACGTAGTCGAGCTTCACCCGCTCGAAGAACCGGATCGACGCCGGATCACCGCCGTGCTCGCCGCACACGCCGAGCTCCAGGTTCGGCCGCGTCTTCCGGCCGCGCTCGCACGCGATCGCCACGAGCTCGCCCACGCCCTCCGTGTCGAGGCTCTGGAACGGATCCTTCGGCAGGATCCCCGCCTCCACGTACGCCCCGAGGAACTTCCCCGCGTCGTCGCGCGAGATCCCCATCGTCGTCTGCGTCAGATCGTTCGTCCCGAAGCTCATGAACTCCGCCTCCTCGGCGAGCTCCGAGGCGCGCAGCGCCGCGCGGGGCAGCTCGATCATCGTGCCGAACAGGTACGCCACCGACCGGCCCTTCTCGGCGAACACCTCGCTCGCCACCCGCACGATCGTCGCCTTCGCCAGCGCGAGCTCCTTCCGCGTCATCGCCAGCGGGATCATGATCTCGAGCTTCGGCGCCTCGCCCTTCTCGGCCACCTCGCACGCCGCCTCGAAGATCGCGCGCGCTTGCATCTCGTTGATCTCCGGGAACGTCACCCCGAGCCGACAGCCGCGGTGGCCGAGCATCGGGTTCAGCTCGTGCAGCTCCTCCACCTTGCGCACGAGCTCCGCCGGCCGGACCTTCATCACCTGCGCCAGCTCCTCGATCTGCTTGCGCTCCTGCGGCAGGAACTCGTGCAGCGGCGGATCGAGCAGCCGGATCGTCACGGGCAGCCCGGACATCTCCTGGAAGATCGCGACGAAGTCCTCGCGCTGGTAGGGCAAGAGCTTCGCGAGCGCCGCTTTACGCGCCTCCACGTCGCGGGCGAGGATCATCTCGCGCACCGCCGCGATCCGTTTGTCGTCGAAGAACATGTGCTCCGTGCGGCAGAGCCCGATCCCTTCGGCCCCGTACGATCGCGCCGTCTTCGCGTCTGCGCCCGTGTCCGCGTTCGCCAGCACCTTCAGGCGCCGCGACGTGTCCGCCCAGCGCATGAGCTCCTCGTACTCCGCCGACAGCGACGCCGGCGCCGTCGGGATCGCGCCGAGGTAGACCGAACCCGTCGCGCCATCGAGCGTGATCACGTCGCCCGCCTTCACGCTTACCGTGTCCGTGGGCCGACCGAGCTCGTCGTAGATCGTCACGGTCATCGTCGCCGTCTCGTAACTCACGGCGACCGCCGAGCAGCCTGCGACGCAGCACTTGCCCATGCCACGCGCCACCACCGCCGCGTGGCTCGTCATGCCGCCGCGCGCCGTCAGGATCCCGTTCGCCGCCTTCATCCCGTGGATGTCCTCGGGCGACGTCTCCGCGCGCACCAGGATCACCGGCAGCCCTTGCGCGGCCTTCCGCTCCGCCTCGTCCGCGTGGAACACCACCTGCCCGCTCGCCGCGCCCGGGCTCGCAGGGAGCCCCCGCGCGAGCAGCTTCTTCGGCGCCTTCGGATCGATCGTCGGGTGCAGGAGCTGCTCGATCGACGCCGGGTCGACGCGCATCACCGCCTCGCGTTGATCGATGAGCCCCTCCTTCGCCATCTCCACCGCGATCCGCACGCCCGCGCGCCCCGTGCGTTTCCCGTTGCGCGTCTGGAGCAGGTACAGCTTGCCCGACTGCACCGTGAACTCGAGGTCCTGCATGTCGCGGAAGTGCTTCTCCAGCCGCTCCTGCGTGCGCATGAGCTCCGCGTACGCCTCCGGCATGCGCACCTCGAGCGAGCCCTCGTCGTTGCCTTGACCCTTCGCGACGGGGTTCGGCGTGCGTACGCCGGCCACCACGTCCTCGCCTTGCGCGTTCGCCAGCCACTCGCCGAAGAAGCGCTTCTCGCCCGTCGACGGGTCCCGCGTGAACGCCACGCCCGTGCCCGAGTCTTCACCGAGGTTGCCGAACACCATCGCTTGCACGTTGCACGCGGTGCCCCACGCCTCGGGGATGTCGTGCATCTTGCGGTAGGTCTTCGCGCGGTTGTTGTTCCAGCTCCGGAACACCGCCACGACCGCGCCCTCGAGCTGCGCCCACGGATCGTCCGGGAACGGCGCGCCCGTCTCCTCCTGCACGATGCGGCGTTGCTCCTTCACGAGCGAACGAAGTGTCTCCTCGTCGAACATCGAGTCGGGCAGCTTGCGCTGCAGCTCCGCCACCGTGAGCCTCTGCGCCTCCACCATCCCGCGCGCCGCGGCGGCCTTGCGCCGGGCGATCTCCAGCGCGTCGTCGAAGCGCTTCCGGTGCAGCCCGAGCACCACGTCCGCGTACGTCACGATGAACCTGCGGTAGGCGTCGAGCGCGAAGCGCGCGTTTTTCGTGCGCTCGCCGAGGCCGGCCACGATCGCCTCGTTCAGGCCGAGGTTCAGGATCGTGTCCATCATCCCGGGCATCGACGCGCGCGCGCCCGAGCGCACGCTCACGAGCAGCGGGTTCGAGGGGTCGCCGAAGCGGCTGCCCACGATCTCCTCGACCCGCCGGATGGCGTCGCGCGCCTCGTCGATCACGCCGTCAGGCATCTTCCCGCCCGAGGCGAAGAAGGCCGTGCAGACCTCCGTCGTGATCGTGAAGCCGGGCGGCACGGGGATGCCGAGCCGGGTCATCTCGTGGAGCCCCGCGCCCTTGCCGCCGAGCAGTGCCTTCTGCGTCCCGTCGCCGTCGGCCTGCCCGCCCCCGAAGAAGTAGATGCGCTTCGCCATGGCGCTTCCTTCCATGGTTGACGTGCAGGGCGCAAGAGGAACCGTTTTGGACCCGGCCTTCGGTGAGCGAGGCCCAGGTGGAAAAGTTTTCCAGAAAGGGGACTCTCAGGAGACCAAGATCTGGAAAATTTTTCCACTTCGCCCTCGCTACGTGAGGGCACCACGCAAACTTTTCACAAATTTGGACTCCCCCTCGAGGGTCGCGAGTAAAAGTTTTCCACTTCGCCCTCTCTCCCCTGTGGCAAGTGCGTAAAACGATTCCCAGTTGGAGACTTGTGAGTGAGCCCCGGGCCGTTCGGGACAGGGGAGGCGGGGCGCGGTAGAGTCGGCCCGCCGATGTTTCGCGGCTCTTCCTTCTTCGCACTCGCCCTCGGGTTATTCGTTTCTCTCGGCAACCAGCCCGCTGCGTTCGCCCAGAAGCCCGGCGCCGCGCCTCCCGCCCCCGCGCCGCCGCCCGCGCCCGTCCTCCCGGACTAAGTGGACAGGAGAAACGCACAACTTGGGCAAGCTTGCGCGTCGAGCGCAAAATTGCGCAAGGGGTCGCGGGTGGAACGGTCATTTTCACCGGGAAAGGCGCGCCGGAGATTCGGCACCGGGTATGCATCGATGATATGGATCCCATTGGTGTCTCGATGTCACCCGCGTGCATCGAGGTGCACCCTTGGCCCCTCCCTCCATGATGTCGAAGCTCATTGCCCCGTGCGCCAGGCACGGTCGTCTCTCCAGGCGCGTCTCGCGCATGGCTCTCGCCGGGTGGCTCGCGCTCACCTCGTGCGCCAATCCGCTCGGGGGTACGACGAGCATGGCTGGATCCGAGGGCGGGGGCGGCGATTCGTTCGACGCAGGGGTCTCCGATCGCCTCCGGCTCGACCCGGAGAGCCCCGTCCTCTCGCTGGCCTTGCCGCTCGCGGGGCAGACCGTGGCTTTCAAGTGTATCGACAACCTCACCGGCGCGGCCCTCCCCGACGTCACGTTTTCCCTGGGGCACGGCGACCTCGGCGTCCTCTCGTCGGCGGGCGTGTTCACCCCGAACGGCCAGCGCGCCGGACAGGTTCAGGTGCGCTGCGCTCACGGCGCATACGCGACCGCGACCACGCTCCGTGTGCGGATCCGCGCCGTCGATACCGATCCTGGCCTCGTCCCTGCGCAGATCGACGCGCTCCGGGGCCCTCCGGGGCTCGTGGATCCTGATTTTCGGTTCCTTTATCCTTATGATGATACGGTCTTTCCTCGCGGCATACCCGCGCCGGAGATCCATCTGAGCGAAGGAAGCGCGCCCGGCGAGGTGTTTTCGGTCCGAATCGTGGCCAGCGACTTCGAGTACGAAGGGTTCTTCAACCAGGGCTCGAAGGGCACACGTCTCGTGATGTCACAGCCCGCCTGGGACGCGCTCGGCGCCTCGGCGGGCGGCGCGCAGGTCGAGGTCCGCGTCGAGAAGCTCTCCGGGGGCAAGAAATACGGACCGATCTCACGGACGTGGCGGCTCGCGCCCGGCGCCCTCCACGGTTCCATTTATTACAACACGTACGACTCTTTGCTCGCCCAGAAGACGGGCGCGGTCATGCGAATCAAGGCCGGGGCCAAGAGCCCGGAGGTGCTGATCGGCGGCTGCACCGTGTGTCACGGCGTCTCCGCCGACGGGTCCACCCTCGCGGCCGCGAACCATGACGGGCCCGGCGGCACCTTCGATCTCTCTGCGGCGAGCATCGATCCCCCGCTCCTCTGGAAGGAGCCGGAGCGAGCCGCGTTCGCCGCGCTTTATCCGAAAGGCGGCGACGTCCTGGTCACGAGCGCCCTGCCTGGTGGGTACTGGCCTCCCAACACGGCCGGCTCCTCGGCGGGGCCCTTCGCGAGCGAATTGCGGACGCGCGCGGGCGTCGTGATCCCGTCGAGCGGGATCGAATCATATCATGCGCAGACGCCTGCCTTCTCGCACGACGGCGCCTGGCTCGCGTTCACGGATCGCGACCCCGTCTTCCCTTACCCGAGCGTCCTCGCCATCCTCCGGTACGACGCGGCGAGCCGGACGTTCAGCGATTACGATGTCCTCGCCGCACCCAAGGTCGGACACCACCTCTCGTGGCCCTCGTTCACGCCCGACGGCCGTTATGTCGTGTATCAGGACGGCCAGAGCGGCGATCTCGCGACCTGGAAAGAGACGACCCCCGTCAACGAGGGGCGGCTGCTCGCCGTCGACCGGGTGACCAAGCTGCCGGTCTATCTCCAGCGATTGAATGGCGACGGCGCCATGCCCGCGGGCGACCGCGACGAACGGAAGAACTACATCCCGTCCGTCGCTCCTTTCGCCTCCGGAGGTTATTTCTGGGTCATGTTCACCTCGCGCCGCACCTATGGGAACAAGCTGACGGGGCCGGAGACGGATACCAAGCGGCTCTGGATCGCCGCCATCGACATCGACGCGCCGCCCGGCGTCGATCCCTCGCACCCCGCGTTTTACCTCGCGGGGCAGGAGCTCGAGTCGGGCAACACGCGCGGCTTCTGGGTCCTCGAGCCGTGCCGGAAGGACGGCGAGGCCTGCGAGAGCGGCGTGCAATGCTGCGGCGGGCGATGTGATCCCAAGGGAAATCCCCCGGCTTTGCGATGTGGTCCGCCGGACGGCACGTGCTCGGACGAGCTCGAGGTCTGCGTGACGAGCGCGGATTGCTGCGAGGATCGCGATCTCGTTTGCATCAACGAGCGTTGCACCCTCGTGCCGCCAAAATGAGCGAGAGGAGAGGCATGCCGTACACGAGAGCGAGAGCGGCAGGGTTCGTTCTGCTCGGGCTGACGCTCGGGGCGGGCTGCGCGGCGGGCGGCGGCGGCGACGCGCGAGGCGCGGGGGGAGGCATCGCCGGGGGATGTACACGCGCCTCGGATTGCGAGGTGCTCGCAGGGCCGTGCCGGGCGGCGGCCTGTATCAACGGCTCATGCGAAGCCGTGCCGGCGAGCGAGCTTGGCGCCTGCGACGACGGCCTGTTTTGCACGATCGACGATAGCTGTCGCGGCGGCGTTTGCGTCGGAGGCGCCTCGCGGGGGTGCGCGTCGCCGGACGACTGTCACATCGGGGTCTGCGACGAGGCCGCGGGGGCCTGCACGAGCATGGTCGGCAACGAAGGCGCGACCTGCGACACTGGCGATCTCTGCGCCGCGGGGGGCGCGTGCAGCAATGGCGCTTGCGTAGGCGCGGTCGCGGTGGATTGCACGGCGCTCGATGGTCCATGCACGAAGGGGATCTGCGACCCTGCGAAAGGGTGCGTGGCCATCCCGGCGAACGACGGCGGAGCGTGCGGGGAGGCGAAGGCCGAGGACTGCAAGGCCGGTCGGTGCGCGGGCGGGCAGTGCGAGGTCGTCGCCGCAAACGAGGGAAAACCCTGTGATGACGGCTCGTTCTGCACCCTGGGCGAGTTCTGCCAGGCCGGCGTCTGCGGGGCAGGGGGCCCGAGGCCGTGCGCCGCGCCCTCGGCGTGCTGGACGGCGACGTGCGACGAGGCGGCGGATATCTGCGTGGCGTCGCCAGGCAACGAAGGCGCGGCGTGCGACGACGGGGACCCCTGCAGGGCCGAGACGAAATGCGCGAATGGCGCGTGCATCGGCGGCGTCGCTGCGAACGAGGGGGCGGCGTGCGACGACGGGCTCGCGTGCACGACGGGCGAGGTCTGCGCGGCCGGCGTGTGCGTGACGGCGACCGGGCCGCGGGTCTATTTCCGCGAGGATTTTTCGAGCAACGAGCGAGGGTGGCTCCTCGGCCCCGAGTGGGCGATCGGGCCGGCGAAGGAATCGAGCGGTGACGCATTCGGCGCGGACCCAGGCCTCGATCACACGTCGACAGCCGACAACGGGGTGGCCGGGGTGGTGATCGGCGGCGCGGCGTCGACGGTCGCGCATCCCTTCCATTGGCTGGAGAGCCCCGCGTTCGACACGTCGGGCGCCGAGGGGACGGTGGTGTTCGGCTTCCATCGGTGGCTGAACAGCGATTTCGCGCCGCACATGGACAACGCGATCGAGGTATGGGATGGGGCCGCGTGGGTGCGGTTATGGTCGAGCGGCCCGCCCCCGCGGGTCCAGGATTCGCCGGTCGTCGGGAAGGGGTGGACGTACTTGCAGCACGACGTGACGGCGTACAAGAATGCCGCGATGCGGGTGCGGTTCGGCGTCAGCGTGGGGGGCATGTCGCTGAAGGTGGGGTCGTGGAACGTCGATGACGTGGTGGTGGCGGATCAGGCGTGCCCGTGAATGGATGGGCCTGCGGTCGAGCGGCGTGAGGGCGTCGTGTTGGAGGGTACCTTGCAGCGAGAAGAGCGATTCCTGATGCGGTGGAGGCATTTGTCGTGGGTGTCGGCGCTGGCGTTTCTTGGCGCATCGGTCGGAGCCGGTTGCCTGACGCTGGAGGCTGGGAATCCGCAAGGATCCGGGGGGCCCGGGGGAATGAGTGGGCAAGGGGGTGCGGGGGGACCGGGCGGGATGGGGGGCGCGGGCGCGGGGGGTGGCGGCAGCGGTCCGGGGTCGTCGGGCAGCGGTGGTTCGGCGGCTTGCATGGAGAACGGTGATTGCACGGGACCGTTCAAGGTATGCTACGAATACGTCTGCGAGGGGAGCGTCTGCATGCAGAAGCCGCAAGCTTACGGGGTCCCGGCTCCCTCACAGGTGTATGGCGACTGCCGCACGCTGGTCTGTGATGGTCAGGGGAACATCGTCGCAACCGAGGACTTCTTCGATCTCTTTGACGATGTTAACAGTTGTACCGTCGAGTACTGTTTGCAGGGCGTCATCGTTCATGACCCCTCATTTTACGCCGAGTCTTGCGGTGCCGGATTTTGCGACGACTACGGAAAATGTCGCGAGTGCGCAATCACGATGAATTGCACCGGTGGTCTGATTTGCCACGAAAACAGATGCGTCGCTTTGAATTGTGCGAACGGCGTGCTGGATGGAGCGGAGTCGGCCGTCGATTGCGGTGGTCCGTGCGCACCATGCAAGGATGGTAAGCCCTGCATCGTGAACGGGGATTGCCTGAGCGGCGTCTGCTCGGGGGCCAACGTGTGCCTGGCCCCCACGTGCGTGGATGGCAAGAGGAACGGGGAAGAAGCTGATATCGACTGCGGCGGACCGAGCTGCGCGCAGAAATGCGCCCCCGCTTCACCCTGTGCCTCGCACGGGGATTGCGCGAGCGGAGTCTGCGTCAAGGCCGTTTGTCAGGGGCCCAGCTGCAGCGACGGCACAAAGAACGGCAACGAGACAGGCATTGATTGCGGTGGGATCTGCGCTTCCTGTAGCCCGTGAAAAGCACCGCTCCCCATCCGTGCCGTCGCAGGACTGGAAACATCCCAGCGACCGGCACCGGAGGGCGTGGTGTGACTGATGCTCAGTGCGTGCGTCCAGTATGCTTGTTTACAGGGGTCGATTTCCCCGCGGCCAGCGCGAGGAGTTCGCACTTGCGTCGCTTGGGCTCGTCGTAACTCACGCTCACCTCGCAGGGATCACTCGTGACCACACGCGGAGACTGCGAGAGGAACGGCGATAGCTCGGACGGCACGCCGGTATCGCGATTCCTAATGTGGAGGTTCGACACGGTGTTGTCCGTCTCGAAGTAATGACATCCGCTGCACGTCGAGAAGGCAAAGAGACGTCGCGCAGTGCAGACGTTGGGGTCCATGTACGACATATCATTCGTTCGATTCCACTGAATCGCGTTTATGCCCGATCGGGAACGCGAGTCCCCTGCCAAAAAGTGCACGCCATTGTACATCGCGGGGACGACGTGCGTGCCATTGATGATGCTCGTCTGGTTCTCCGTCAGGAAGGCGTCCAGGGTGGTCGTCTGGTTCGTGACGTTGATGGGATCCCATACGCTGTCGTGCGGAGGCGTCTGCCCGGTGGTAGTGTTGACCAGGAACCTGTCGTTCGTTCCGCACGTCTGTCCAGGCAGGCAGCCAAGCTTGAACTCCCGCATCGACCAGACCTTCTGGGAGGCGATGGCGGGCGGGGGGTGGAATGTCTTTTCGTCGGAGCGTACCTGCGCGATCGAGCTGCCGTTATTGGGGTTACCCGCCACCAAGCCGTTCTTGACGAACCCCTCGGTGATGGTCTGAAGCGCGTTTTTGTAACCCGCGTCGAAGGTCGTGAAATTGCCGAGCGCACGCCAAGCGAGGGCCCACTGCTGCGCGGTGCGGTTGTTCGTCGGCAGCTTGTACTCGAAGATCATCGTCGCGTCCGGCAACTGCGTCGCGTTCGCGACGCTGTCGACGCTGTTCGGCACCTGCGTGAAGCCGAAAACGAATCGGCCCTCTCCCGCGTCACCGCCGCTGACGATGTTCCCGTAGGGGTCCACGCTGCCGGCGCCACCCGAACGGAGGTCGACGCGATTGAAGATGCCTAGCAGACGGAAGGGCGCGAGCTTGGGATTGAGGTTGCACGCACCTCCGAATTGATCGTACTTGAGGCCAATCGCGCAGCCACTCTTCTGCCGCCAAGGATCGATGATCAGGCTACGGATCGGCGTGCGCGCCTGGAGAGTCTGGCCGTTGACGACGATGTCGTCCGCCTCGAACGACTCTAGCCACTTGAGCACGAACCTCGACACGTTGTTGCTCCCAGCCATCTGCGACATCAGGTACCAGAAGCTCCACTTCCCGTTGATCTGCGTCTTGTTGGGATCGGTGCATAACGGGTTGTCCATGATCGTACGGCACGGATCATCTACGACCGCCGGATTGGTAATGACGAGCTCTTTGTCGTACTTGACGTTGGGGATCTGCGCGGCGAACCCCGGACACGCGGTGACCTCGGCCTGGCTCACCGAATCGGTCAGTCCCTCCTCCTCCGTGCCCTGATCCCAGCTCGTATCGGCCACACATGCCGCGAGACCGACGGCGACGAGACCTGCAATGCCACTATGAATGAAATTCTTCATGGTACTCTCCACAAGCGGGACGCTATCCGGGGCCGCGTTTCACCGTCACGTGTCCTAGCGGCGCCGACGGCGCGCTGTTCGTCAGGACGATAGGTGCACTCGTCGTGCCAACCCCGAAAACACGCCATTCGAGGGAGTTCGTTCGGAGCGTGCTCCGCGCTTGCGCAACACGGCTCGCGCAATCTTGCGCAACCTGAGCCCCACTTGCGCAAACCTACACAACCGCCCCCTCCCCGCCGGGGCGGGCTCCCCCTCACCGATTCTTCCGCGGCCTCGGGATTCCGTACAGGTCGAGCCGCGTCAAGAGCGTCCTCCGCGAGATCCCCAGCATCTCCGCGGCCTTCGACTGATTGCCCCCGCAATACTCGAGCGCCTCCACGATGCGACGGCGCTCGTCCGCGCCCACCGGCACGCGAAGCGGCGCGATCGCCGGCTCCACGTCGCTCGGGCTCGACACGCGGGGCGGCGGCGGCGGGATCGTCACGAGCTCCGGGCTCGACTTCCGCCCGCCGGAGGGCCCTCGCCCGCCGAGCCCCAGATGGTCGGGCAGAATCGTCCCCCCCGCGCTCAGCACCACCGCCCGCTCGATCACGTTGCGTAACTCCCGGATGTTCCCCGGCCAGGCATGCCCGCGCAGCGCCTCCAGCGCTGCCTCGGACAGCCGCGGCTCCGCCCGCATGTTCATCTGCACCGCCGACCGCGCGATGAAGCTCCGTGCGATCGGCTCGATCTCCGACGTCCGCTCCCGCAGCGGCGGGATCTCGATCGTCACCCCATTCAGACGGAAATACAGATCCTGCCGGAACGCGCCGCGCGCCACCTCGTCCTCCAGATCGCGGTTCGTCGCCGACACGAAACGCACGTCGATCGGCTTCTTCTGCAGCCCGCCGACCCGCAGCACCTTCCGCTCCTCCAGCACCCGGAGGAGCTTCACCTGCACCGACACCGGCAGCTCACCCACCTCGTCCAGGAAGACCGTCCCGCCCGCGGCCACCTCGAAGAGCCCCGGTTTGGCCCGGGTCGCGCCGGTGAACGCCCCCGCCTCGTGCCCGAACAGCTCGCTCTCCAGCAGCGATTCGTGGATCGCTGCGCAATTCAGGCAAACGAGCGGCCCCCGCGCCCGCGTCGAGCGCCGGTGAATGGCCTCCGCCATCACCTCCTTGCCCACCCCCGTCTCGCCCAGCAAGAGCACGCTGATCGCGCTCTGTGCCACGAGGTCCACGAGCTCGTAGAGCTTCCGCATGGCGCTGTCGTGGACGACCGGCACGGAGAAGGAGCGGACGACGCGGGACGATGCGGGGTTCTCCTCGGCGTCCCCGCGTTGCACGACGAGCAGCGTCGCCCCGAGCTGCACCCCGTCTCCGAGCGCGATGTCCATCGAATGCCCCGGCGAGACCCGCCGCTCGACGATTCGCGCCGTCCCGTCCGACTCCTCGGACGTCATCACGCGCAGCCCGTTCGAGCTCCCCGTGTCCTCGACGCGCAGTGGCGGACCGAGGTCGAGGACCGCGTGCCGGCGCGAAACGGACGGGTCGTGCAGGTGGACTTGATTCCGGGGATCACGCCCGATCGTGAGCCGACCGGAGGCTGGTAGTCGCCGCGTGCTCGTCGCGTCGGACGTGGTGATGACGAGCTCGAGCGGGCCGAGGTCCCTCTTCGTCATCCGGGGGCCTCCCCGATATCCCCCCCGGTCTCGTGCTCTCGACAGGACGTGTGGCGCTCGAGCCTCGCTCTCCGAGCGATGGTGCAGTAACAATCGTCACGTGACCCGCGGCGACTCACAGCGCACATCTTGAACCTGTCGATGAAAAACCGACTCTTCCAGGTTACATCTTCTTTGGTAGTGAAAGCAACTACGTTCTTCCAGAAGTACCAGGGTGGGGAATGCCGTGACCATGCGTGTTACTTCGTACGGGCATGACCCTCCAGACGGATTCCAGAGGCATCGGCGACGTCCACGTGCGATCGTGCCCGCGGTGATGCGAAGCACGCTCTTCCTTTCTTCGTTCGTGCTCTCGGCGTTCCTTTTCCCGGCCGGATCCGCGCTCGCCGCCGAATCCCCGAAGCCCGCCCCCGCGCCGCCGCCCGCGCCCGTCCTCGTCCCGCCCCGGCCCCTCGCCGCCCTGGAGGCCGCCTATCCCGAGGTGCCGGGGCTCACGGGCGAGGCGGACGTCGTGCTCGACGTCACGGTCGCCGCGGATGGAAGCGTCAAGGAGGCGCGGATCTTCTCGGGGGACGCGCCCTTCACGGACGCCGCGACCCGCGCCGCGCCGGGCTGGCGCTTCGAGCCGGCGACGCGCGACGGGAAGCCCATTCCTGCGCGAATTCGTGTCCTCGTCCATTTCACGCCCCCCGAGCCGGCCGCCGAGGAGCCCGCCGCCGAGGCCGCCGCGCCCGGAAAAACCCCGGCCCCGAAGCCGGCGGGCCCCGCGCCGATCGAGGTCATCGCCCTCGGCGAGCGCCGCGCCGCCGGCACCTCCTCGCTCGGGCGCGCCGAGGTCCGCGTCCTGCCGGGCGCGTTCGGCGATCCTTTTCGCGCGATCGAGTCCCTGCCCGGCGTCACGCCCATCTTCTCGGGGTTGCCCTTCTTCTACATTCGCGGCGCTCCGCCCGGCAACGTCGGGTATTACCTCGACAACGTCCGCGTCCCTTATCTTTATCACCTCGCCCTCGGCCCCTCGGTCGTCAACCCGGCGATCGTCGACCGGGTCGACCTCTATCCGGGCGGTTATCCCGCGCAATATGGCCGTTTCGCGGGCGGCATCGTGGCGGGCGAGACGACGAAGCCCAAGGGCGAGCTGCACGGCGAGGCGAACATCCGCGTCTTCGACGCCGGCGCCATGGTCGAGACCCCGATCGGCGACCGCGCCACCGTCATGGCCGGCGGCCGATTCTCGTACACCGCGGCCGCGCTCTCCCTGCTCGCGCCCGACACCACCCTCAATTACTGGGACTACCAGGCCCGCGCGACCTTCGACGTCACCCCCACGGACAGGCTCACCCTGTTCGCGTTCGGCGCCCACGATTACCTCGGCGCCATCGAAGGCGGAGAGGAGCAGGGCCTCTTCGACGTCCAGTTCCACCGCATCGATCTCCGTTACGACAAGGACATCAGCCCCCGCACGCGCCTGCGCCAGGCGATCTCGTTCGGCTACGACCGGACGGCCGTCGGCGGCCAGGAGGGCATTTATGCGCGCGATTTTCTCTTCAGCGCGCGCAGCCAGATCCTCCACCGCAGGAGCGAGACCCTGCTCCTCCGGGCCGGCGTGGACGCGAACTACGACCATTACGATCTCGTCGTCGGGGGCAACGTGGACCCGGAAGAAGGCGATCAGACGCAGACCTTCCTCGACCAGTTTTTCCCGCCGCGACAGGACATCGCGGTCGGGTTTTACGCGGACGCCGTCCTCGACGCCGGCCGCGGGGTCGAGTTCACCCCCGGCGCGCGTATCGACCTCTGGGGCTCGGGCGGCGTGACCGCGCTGAGCGCCGACGTGCGGCTCGCCATGAAGGTCCCCATCCTCCCCCGCATGAAGCTCGTCTCCGCGATGGGCCTCGCCCACCAGCCGCCCGGCTTCGTCTTGCCCGTCCCCGGCATCTCCATCGGCAGGCTCGCCGGGGGCTTGCAAAGGAGCGTCCAGACGAGCACCGGCCTCGACGTGAAATTGCCCTGGGGCTTCGAGGCGACGGGCACGTTTTTCCTCAATGGCTTCTTCAACATGTCCGACGCGCTCGACACCGCCTCCCGGGGCATCCAGCAAGGCCCGGTCGGGCCCGGCGGAGGCCCGCCGGGGGGGCCGCCCGAGAATGACGACGGCGGCCCGAATCAGCTCGCCGAGCGCGCCCTCGGCACGGCGGTGGGGCTCGAGCTGTACATTCGCCGCAAGCTGACGGAGCGGCTCGGCGGATACATCGCGTATACGTTGTCGCGATCGTCGAGGAGCCTCAATTTCTCCTCGGGCCCGGCGCAATTCGACAGGACCCACGTGCTGAACGGCGCCGTCTCCTGGGACGCCGGCAAGGGCTGGCGCCTCGGCTCGCGCCTCGTCTTTTACACGGGCCTTCCCGTCACGCCCGCGAACGCCGCGATCTGGGGCAAGAGCCGCACGGACCCGTTCTTCCGCATCGACGCGCGTATCGAGAAGCGCTGGAACCTGAAGAAACGCGGCTGGGTCTCGCTCGTGATCGAGATGCTGAACGCGACGCTCAGCACCGAGCAGACGGGCATCGAATGCAAGAGGAACGAGTGCGAGCCGCAGGAGATCGGGCCCGTCACGGTCCCGAGCATCGGCGTCGAGGGCGGGTTGTAATCACTTCACCTTGCAGCGCCCGCCCGCGCCAGCCAGGGACCGGCCATACGGCACCTTCGGCCCCTTGGGTTTCACGTACACCGCGCCGCCCGGCCCGGGCCGCGGGACGACGGCCCCCGAGGCCTGCGGGCGGCCCGGCGAGAGCTCCTCGATGATCACGACCACGTCGGCGCCGTCCTGCTCGACCCCCGCGATGCTCGGCCGCCGCGGCGCGTCCTCGGCCTGCCCGGGGCAAGGCACGCCCTTGCCGCTCACGGCGACCACCGCCACGTCCGCGCCGAGCTTCGGCGCCTCGGAGCGCCACGAGAAGCGCGGATCCCCCGGCTCACCCACCACGACCGCGAGGCACGAACACACGGCCTGCCGGGGCGCGTCCTTCGTGAGGCTCACGTCGTGCCGCACGCGTTTTTCCGTGGGCGGCGTCGCGCCACCCACCCCCGTGAGGGGCGTGGGCGCCTGATCGAGCTCGCTCAGCTTCTCGGTGCGGCGGAGCGGCTGGCCCGTGGGATCCACGAGGACCTCGGACCAGCCGTCGGGGTTCGCCGGCGAGTGTTGCTCTCCGCCGCAGCCGAGGGAGAGGGCGAACACGAGCACGAACGAAAGGGGCAGGGGTGCCTTCCGCATACCGGCGCGAGGATCGCACCTCCGCCCCGGCGGCGACAAGAAAACTCAAGGCGGGAGCTTCATTTCGCAGAGAAACCCCCGCTTCTCGCCGCAGGGCCGGTCGTCGAACGAAGCCGCGGTCCCCGGCGCGGCCGAGAGCATCACGCAGTCCTGCTTGTTGCCCTGGTCGCCGGGCTTTTCCTCCTTCCACGCCGTGTACCCCCACGGCTCGCCGTTCGACCACGCGAACGTGCCCTCGACCTCCCGGTCCGTCCCGCCGATCCAGACGTCACCCGTCACCACGCTCGCCACGAACCAGAACTCCTCGGCCGAGCTCAGCGCGGCGAGATCGGCGCCGAGCTCCACGCATTGCTCACGCGCGTTGCTCCAGTCGACGGAATCGCCATGGTGCAAATAACACGAGCCCGTCGTGGGCGATTTCCATTGCCAGGGCAGAGGGCAATCGCCGGGGCAGCTCCGGCACGAGGGGTCCCCGCCCTCGCCGCCCGCCCCGCCGCTCCCCTCGGACGAGCCCTGGCAGCCCGTCTGATCGATACGCGTGCCGTCCTCGCAGAGCGCGAGCACGCCCTCCTCGATGCCGGCGATCGCATTGCAGCCGAGGGCCTGGCCGAGCACGAGGAGCCCGAGCCACCAAAAGGGACGCCCGCGAGGCCGCCCCGTTTGTCGTTTTTCGCTCAAAACACACCTCCGACCACGAGCCCCGCGCCCGACCCCACCGCGCCGACGCCGGCACGCGCGGGCGTGCCGGCTGGCGCCGTGAGATATAGGACGAGCCCCCCCGCCGCCGCCAGGGCGCCAGCGAGGATCGTGCCCGTGGCCGCGTCGCCGCGCATTCGCGCCTCGCCGCGGAGCGCGACCCCCGTCGCGTCGCAGAGGTTGCCCTCGATGCAATGGGCCGCCGAGGCGTCTCTCCCCGCGATGGCCTGCACCCCGAGGATCGAGCCCGCGACGACCGAGACGACGCCCGCGCCTCCCAGCGCGACGCCCGCGACCCTCTGCACCGTCCCGCGCGAATGCGAGGGCGGCGTCGGCGCCGCCGCGGGCTTCGGCTCCGGCAGCTCCGCGAGCTCCGGAATGGCCGTCGTCACCTGCGTGGCCTCGCCCGCGGGCACCACCACCTCCACGCGGAAGGGGCGTTTGCCCCGGGCCATCGCCTCGATGACGTGTTTGCCCGGGTCGACGGGCACGGCCGTCCCCCAGAGCGCGCGCCCGAGGGGCTGGCCGTCCTTGCGAATCTCCAGATCGGTGAGGTGATCGGCCCACGGCGCCGTGACCACGAGCCGCGCGAGCCTCGGCTCGAGCGCCGCGGCCCGCTCGCGCGCCACCGTCTCGCGCTCGACCTGGCCTTTTTCACGCGCGGCATACGCGGCCGCCCGGAACTCGGCCCAGGCGCTCGCGGTGCGCCCGATTTTCTCCAGGCAATCGGCGAGGTTCAGGAGCGTCCCCACGCCCGCGTCGAGCCGCTGGCTCTCGGCGAATTTGGGGCAGGCCACCGCATATTGCCCCTCGCGCATGAGCCGTTTGCCATCGTCGAAGAGCACCTCCGCGGCGGCCCGACGCGCGGCGTGGTCCCCCTCCTCGGGCGGCGCCGCGGCGGCGCGGCCGGAGGCGAGCGCGAGGGCGAGGGCGGCTGCGGGCGCGAGGACGTCCCACCGCCGGCGAGGATGTGCGGCGCGTCTCGGGTTGGTCATCATATCACTCGCGGTCCGCGAAGGGATTCGGCTTCTGCGCGGACGACGACGGAGGTTTGTCCGGAGACCTGTCCGTCGCTCCCTGCGTTCGTGGCCTGTGCCAGCCGCCGGGCGGGGGCTTGATCGCAGGGCGCGGCGCGGGCCGCGTCTCTTCCACGACCCGCGGCGGCGCCTTCGTCTCCGTGGCCTCGGGCGAGGGCTTCGGCGGCGTCACCTTCGCGAATGCCGAGGCGAGCGAGGCCTCGATTCCGCCGCGCGCCTGCGCCGCGGCCACCTCCGGCGTCGCGTACACGCTTCGAAGCCGGATCCCCGCGCCACCTGCGAGGACGAGCGCCGCGAAGACCACGAGGACCGAGAGGGGCCGCGGCAAGCGTGGCCATTTCGAGGACGCGGCCCCGCGCTCGAGCACGGCGGTCGCCGCCACGGGCGGCGTCGAATGCAAGGGCGACAAGAAGATACGCGGATCGGTCAGCGTCGGGCTCGTGCACGCGTCGTTCAGGGCGGCGCGCCCGTTCGGGGTTCGATCCGCGGCCTGCCCGCGAGAGAGCAGGCGCATGGCCCGTTCGCTCGACGCGATGGCCCCGGGCCGGCCGAAGGGCGAGAGCGCGACCGCGAGCTCGGCGACGTTCGTGTATCTATCGGCCGGGTTTTTCTCGAGGCAACGCAGGATGGCCGCGTCGAGCTCGGGCGGCACCTCCGGCATGCGTGAATGGAGCGGCGTCGGCGGGTCCTTCAGGATGGCCGCGCAGAGCTCGGGCAAGCTTTGCCAGGGGAACGGTCCTTCCCCCGCGATGAGCTCGTAGAGGGTCACGCCGATGGACCAGATGTCGGAGCGCGGATCGGCGTCGCGCGTCGCGCGGAGCTGCTCGGGCGACATGTACATCGGCGATCCGATCACGGCGGACGTCGTCGTGAGCGGCCCGCCGCGCGCCGACGACGATTCGGAGTCGAGAGAGAACTTGGAAATGCCAAAATCGAGCACCTTCACGGAGCGGGATCCGTCCGGGCGCCTGGCGAGGAACAGGTTGTCGGGCTTGAGGTCGCGATGGACGATGCCGAGGGAATGGGCCTCGGCGATCGCCTCGCACGCCTCGAGCACGTACGAGACGGCGTCTTCGATGGGGAGGGGGCCGCTGCGGGCGAGGTGCGCGCCGAGGTCCGAGCCCTCGAGCAGCTCGAGCACCATGTAGGGCTGGCCGCTCGGCAATCGCCCGATATCGAGGACACGCGTCGCGTGTTCGTTCTGGATCATGGCCGCGGCCCTGGCCTCGCGGGCGAACCGGGCGACGACCTCCTCGTTCTGGACAGCGGATTTGAGCAGGAACTTGAGCGCGACTTTGTGCCCGAGCTCGACGTGCGTGGCGGCCACGATCACGCCCATGCCGCCTTTGCCGAGGACACGCAGGACGCGATACTTGCCATCGAGGACGTCGCCGATGGCCACGGGCAGACCCGAAGGCTCGTCCTCCCACGACGAATCCGACCTGCGCTCGACCTGCATTCGTCCCCCCCGCCCGACGATCTCCCGTGCGTCTGCGACCTCGCACACCATAGCGCAGGGCCCATCTCTCGCCCGTGCCTGAGCGCCGGTATTCTCCCGTACGGTGTTTTTTAAGGGGACACGAACGTCCGCGGCGGCGCGTGGTCTCTGGTTATCCGCGCCGGGCGCAAGCCTTCACGACAGGGCGCGCAGGAACGCGAGCAAGACGGTATCGAATCGATCCGCCTCCTCGTAATGCGGATTGTGCCCGCTACGCTCGAGGATGTCGAGGCGGCCGCGCGGCAGCTTCTCGATGGACTCGGCCCAGAGCTCGACAGGGCAGACGTAATCGTATCGGCCCGAGAGGGCGAGGACGGGGCAAGGGATCTCGCCGAGCGCCGGGACGAGGCTGAAGCGCCCCGCCTCCGGGACGATCACCGATTGCATGTAACGAGCGAATCCCCTCGGAGCGCCGCCCCAGAGGGCGCCGGCGTCGAGCGTCGGGTCGCGCCAGACGAGCGGATGCAGGGAAAGGTATCGACGGAGCGCGAGCTCGTCGGGATCCGTGGCGCTCGCATCGAGGGCGAGGAGCTCGGCCTGCTTCCGGGCGAGGAGCGCCTTTTCGCTCTCGCTCGCCTCGGCCTCCCACCGCGTGGTGCCCACGCTGAATGCGCGGCTGAAATCCGGAACGCTCCCCACGGCGACGACCGCGGCGACGTGCTCGGGGTGGCGCAGCCCGAGCGCGAGCGCGATCGCCCCGTGGTTCGAATGACCCATGACGACGGCCCGATCGATGCCGAGCCCCTCGCGTGCGGCGTCGAGGTCGTCGGCGAGCGTCGTGTACGTCGCGCCCTCGGGGGTCCCCGACGATTCGCCGGTCCCGCGCATCTCCACGTAGACGAGCGAATGGCTCTCGAGGAGCCGTCGGGAGAAGGTGCGGCGGTAGAATTCGACTCCGCAGCCCGTGGGCACGAGGATCGGAGGGCCCGAGCCCTCCGTGAGCACGTGGAGCTCGGCGCCGTCCACGCGGATCCGCCTGCTCGTGGATTCGGTCATTGGTTTTGCCCTGAAACAATCGATCAGAACGTGCCGACGCAGCCCACGCCGCCACCCTTGCCGTCCACGCCGGGCGCGCATTTCAGCGTGAATGCCGGCGCGCGTCCGACGTTCGGGCATTCGAGGTCGGGCGCCGAGCGCGTCACCGCGAAGACCACGATGCCCGTCGTGAGGGCGGCGGCGCCCAGGATGTACCCCACGACCTGGAGCCCGGTCGTCACCTTGATTCCGGATTCGATCGTGGGGCACTGGGCGCTCGCGCCCGAGGTGCCGCAGAGGTTCGCGTCGAAATTGTCGAGCCTGCCCGAATGCACGACCGACGCCGCGATCGCGCCGCCCACCACCGCGAGCCCGCCCACGCCGACCACGATCGGCCAGACGGGCGCCGTGGCCGCGACGACCGGCGCCCCGACCGCGCCGACGGGCGCCGTGACGGCGCCGATGGGGGCCCCGAGGTTCGGGGCGTCGAGCCCGACACTCGGAGCGTCGATCGTGGGGGTCGGAGCATTGACGCCGGCATGGGGCGCGGTCACGCCGCCGACGACGGGCGCCGTGATTCCGCCGACGGCTCCCGTGAGACCTCCCACCGGCTTTTTGAGCCCGCCCGTGAGCCCCCCGGCGAGCCCGCCGACCGTCCCTCCCACGGCTCCCGTGAGCCCTCCGGCGGCCACGCCCACGTCGGGCGTATCGAGCTTCGCGCTCGCGCGGGCCACGGCGCCCACGGCGACACGCGCGCGGACCGTCAAATCGGGCTTTCCGGGCGGGCGGACCACGACCGAGACGTCCCCCGGCGCGAGGTAAATGGGCGAGGTCATGGGTAATGCCGCCGCGACCTGCCCCCGCACGAGCACGAGGGCGCCGGGGAGGTCTCCCTCGACCACGAGGCCGCCGAGCTGTTGCGAGAGCTCACCGAGCGCGGCGTCGATCCTCGCGCGGACCGGCTCGTACGCCGCGCGCGCCTCCACGCGGAATCGATGCAACGCGAGCCAGGCTTCGTCGAGGCGCCCGACCGCCTGCAGGGCGAGGCCGAGGTCGCCGAGGATCGTCACGTCGCCCGAGAGCTCGAATGCGCGCTCCAGGTCCGGCAGCGCCTCTCTCCAACGACCCGCGTCGATGTTCACTTTGGCGCGGGCGCGCAGCTCGGCCACCTCTTGGGCACGCACGTCCACGGTCGCCTTCACGCCGGCGTCGACCCGCGGCGCCTCGGCCGAGAGGTCCCCGGAGAGCGCCGGCCTGCACTTCTGCTGGGTGGATCCGCAGCCCAGCAGGCCGGCGGCGAAGCTCGTCACGAGCAACAGCGGGGCGACGTGGAGGGAGCGGCGCTTCGAGGCTCTCATCCTTCGACCACATATCACGAAAAGCCGAGCTCTTTCAATTCCGAGCAGCGACACGGCGAGGCTCGACACGTTTGCGCGTCGCGGCAATGACCCGCCGGCTCATGGTTGCGGGCGCGCCCTCATTTCCAGCGCTCGGCCAGCTCCGGGAGGACCGTCACGGACATTTGCACGAGGTGCGCCATGTGTTGATCGGGCGTTTGCCCCGAATAACCACGCACGTGCAAGCCGCCTTTTTTGCCCTCCGTCGTCTGCTCGAGCTTCGTGTCCTGCGCGCCCTTGTTGAACGCCGCGAGCGCCGTCTTCGTGGTCACGCGCGGCGGCGTCGCCTGCGCCGCCGTCCGCTCGGCGCCCACCTCTCGCAGGAGCGCGTCCGCGGTCTCCGCCGTGCTCGCGTATTTCGTGCCCCCGATGTCCGAGTGCGTGATCGAAAAGAGCCGCTTCCCCTCGGCGGCGAGCTTCGCGAATCGCGTGAAGGGCGCGAGCCGCAGGGGGTCGACGGTCTTCGCCTTCGGGTCGAGGTAAGCGGCGTGGATCCCGTCGAGCACGAGCACCGAGTCGATCCGCTCCACGTTTTTCGTCACGTCGAGCAGCTTCGCGAGCGCCCCGTACCCCGCGCTCCACGAGCCCAGCGCGACGCGCCGCACCCTGGCGTCGCGCAGCCCTTGTTTCTTCGCGGTATCCTGGATTTTTTCGATCGTCAGGTCGAGCACGCCCGCGACCGAGAATTTGTCCTCGTACGGCCCGGAGCCATTGCCCGCGTTCACGACGTACACGATCGCGTTGACCCCGGCCGCGGCGACGCTCTCCTCGACGAGCTGCGTATTGCCGTGGAAATGCATGTACAGGTCGAACTCGCCGTCGTCGGAGCGGAACCTGGGCGGCACGTGCAGGAGGCCGCCGTTCACGAAGACGTGGCCCTCGCGCTTGAGCTTGTAATCGGCGCGCTTCTCGGGCGGGAGCTCGGGCTTCGGCGGGAGCTTCGGCGGCGGCATGTGCTCGGCGCGCAGGAGCTCCGAGGGGCCGCCGGTCGCCGCGGCGACCCCGCCCATGATCGCCGCCCCGAGCACGAGCGAGGAGGCCACGCCCCCGATCAAGGCTCGTCGCGCCGGTCTCGACAGGGCCTGCAGCGCGGAGGCGTCCTTGCGCGAACGCACGAGCCAGAACGCGGCGGCCGCGAGGAGGGCCGCGGCGAGCGAGATCGTCCCGAAAAAACCTCCGATCGCCCGCAATGCGAAGGCGTTCGTGACGGCGAGCAGCACGAGCGAGAGGACGGCCGCGAGGGCGGCGACGAGGGCCACGTGCTCGAACCCGAGTATTTTCCCGCCGCCGCTCGCATTGACGGACCCCAGGAGCGTCGACGCGCGCCCGGCGAGCTCCGCCGAAATCGCGCCCGCGGCGGGCGTTTGGGCCGGCGGAGGGGGAATGGCCGGCGGGCTCTCCGGCTCGGCGTTCACCGTCGCGGCCAATCCATCGGACGTCATGGGCGGCAGGTCCCCCGGCGCCGCGGGCGCCGTGGTCTCGACCGCCGGAGGCGCGGGCACGGTGGCTTCGAGGGGCTTCGGCTCCGCGGCGGCGGGAGGGTCGACCGGGACGGTCGCCGCGAGCGCGTCCTCTTTTTCCGGCGCGTCCGCGGCCGGCTCCGGCGGTGCGGCGCGGATCAAGGTGGGCCCGTCGAGCGTGGGCTCGGGCGCGGGGGAGGGCGCGGCAGGCCGCACAGCCCCGGGGGCGAACGGCAGCGGACCGCCGTTCGGCGGCAGCATGATCGTCTTCACTTGCGCGGCGAGCGGGCCCGCCTCGCTGGAGGCCGCTTTTTCTTCGGCAGGCGGCGAAGGCGCCCCGACGCCGCCCGCAGCGCCGACCTGGATCGCCGGCAAGGTCTGGTCTCGCGGGATCGCGTCGATCGGCACGAAGCCCTTCGCGCAGCGGGGGCAGGTCGTCTGCGCGCGTAATGCTTCGGTCTCGATGGATAATTTCTGCCCGCAGAAGGGGCAGTACAGTTGGATCGCTGCCATGTCGTCCGGCGATCGAGGTTATCCGAAGTGCCCGCCGGGCAGAAGCGGGGAATCGACGTGCGGATCGTGCGACGTCAAACGATCTTGGCAGGTTTTTCCGGTGGTTTGGTAAAAACGGTCAGGATTCGCCCGACCCTCCGACGCGGCGCCGACGATTGCAATCGCGACGGCGCGGCCTCGGCGAGCGCATTCACCGCGCCCCGATCCCGAGCCTCTTCCGCAGCCGCGGCGTCTCGCGCTCCCGCACCGCAATGCATTGATTCGCCTGCGCCTCGAGCGCCGCGAGCTTCTTCGGGCTCACGGAAGCCGCCTCGAAGATCGCCTTGAACACGCGCAAGGCGTCGTCCCGCGTCGCCACGTCACACGCCTCGCCCACCGCGCTCGACAGCTCGAGCAAGAGCCCCGCGCCGAACCGCGGGGCGAGCTCCGACCCACGCGCGCGGATCCACCCGAGCGACGTGGACAAGGTCTCCGGCGCGCGCGCCGACTCGTGGAACGCGCGGGCGAACTCGTGCGCCCGCAGCTCGCCGGCCCGCGCGATGTCGAGGCCACGGCCGAGCTCCGCCGGATCGCCGATCCTCCCGATCGCCCGCGCCGCGATGACCCGCTCCTCCGGCGTCGCCGAGAGCCGCACCGCGTCCCGGAGCGACCGGAGCCGCTCGTCCCCCCCGCTCCGCGCCGCGACGAGCAGCGCCACCGCCGTCGTGTCCGCGTCGATCGCGCGGGGATCGTCGAGGTACGCCGTCGCGCGTGTCGCCGCTTGCCGCAGCGTCCACGGCTCCTCCGCGAGCACGCCGAGCGCCTCGAGCACGGCCACGCGCGCGAGGCGCGTGGTGTCGTCGTCCTGCTTGCGTGTCGCCCAGCCGAGCTCCTTGCCGAGCGGCAAAAAGAGCGAGCTCACGAAGCGGCCGAGCGCCTCGCGTGACGCCGAGTCCGGCAGCACCACGCGGATCCACCGGAGGCTCTCCGTCATCTCGGCGAGCACGGCAGGGTGTCGCTCGCCCCGGAGCGACGCGAGCAGATCGAGGAGCGCGTCCGCGCCGAGCTCGCCGCTGCGCACGAGCGCGAGCGCGTTCGCCACGAGGCCCACGCGCTCGGCGGGAGAGAGCTTCTTCGCCACCTTCACGAGCGCGTCCCACGACGCGCGCGGCAGCACGAAACGATAGTACCCGCGCTCGTCCGCGTTCGGATGGATCCACGCCGGGCAGCCGCGCCGCGGGAGCTCGAGCGTCAGCCGATCCGAGAGCAGCCCGCACGCGGGCGCGCCTTCGCCCTCGTACGCGACGCACGCGGGCACGACGAACCCTCGCGCCGGCGAGGCGAGCGTGAGCTCGGCGCGCGGCGGTTTGTCCTTTTCGCAGGTGAGCTCGGCGCGCACGAGCGGCACGCCCGTTCGTTCGAGGAAGGGCCGCGCCACGGCGGCGACGTCCTTGCCCGAGACCTCGCCGAGCGCCCTGAGCAGCGCGTCCGTCGAGGCCGTGCCGTGCGCGTGCGCGGACGTGTGCGCGACGAGGCCCTTCTGCATCACGTCTTCGCCGAGCCAACCCTCCAGCATGCGGGCGAGGCTCGCGCCCTTCTCGTAGGTGATCGCGTCGAAGATGTCCTCGGCGTCTCCCGCGCTCACCACGGGCGCGCGCACCGCGCGGGAGGAGGGGAGCTCGTCGAGCTTCATGGCGAGGTGCTTGTCGCGCACGGCGAACGCGGCGGCGCTCGTGTCCTTCGTGATCGCGTCGACGACCTTCGCCGTCATCCACGTCGCGAGGCCCTCGTTCAGCCAGAGCTCGTCCCACCACGGCGGCCCGACGAGGTTGCCGAACCACTGATGCGAGAGCTCGTGCGCCACGATGGACGCCATCTCTTGCTTGCCTACCGCCGACGCCGCGTCGGGGTCGAGCAGCACGAGATCCTCGCGGAACGTCACGAGCCCCGGGTGCTCCATCGCCACGGCCATGAGGTCCGGGATCGCCACGAGATCGAGCTTTTTGTAAGGGTATGGCCGGCCGAAGAAGCCCGCGAGGATCCCGAGCTCGCGCGCCGCCGTGTCGAGCACGAGCTCGCCGAGCTTCGCCTTGCCTCGCGTCGTGATCAGGCGCAGCCGGATCGGATCCTTTTGACCACCAACGATCGTCTTCGCCTCGCGGACCTCGAGCGGCCCCACCGCGAGGGCGACGAGGTACGTCGGCAAGGGCTCGGTCGTGGCGAAGATGAACGTCTCGTGCGCGGCGTCCGGCGAGAGCGCGCGCCTGCTCTCCGGCGCGTTCGAGAGCGCGATCTGCCCCTTCGGCACCGTGACCTTCACGTCGAACGGCACCTTGAAGCCGGGCTCGTCGAAGCACGGGAAGACCCGCCGCGCGTCGACGGGCTCGAGCTGCGTGAAGGCGTACGACGCGCCCCGGTCCTCCACGCGGAACAGGCCCGCCGTGCCCTCGCCGAAGGGCGCGACCCAGGTGATCTCGATCGAAGCGCGCCCCGCTGGCAGCGGCGCGTCGAAGCCGAGCACGAGCTCGTCCGGCGTCGTCCGCCCCGCGCTCGGCCGCGTCGAGAGCTGCGCCTCCCGACGCTCGCCGGAGACCACCACCTGCGCCCGCTTGAGCTCGATGTCGGCCGCGTGCAGCACCACGTGCCTCGTCGGTCGGGGCAGCTCCACGTCGATCCGCACCTCGCCGGTGAAGCGTGGCTCCTTCGGGTTCACCCAGAGCGAGAGCGCATAGCGGAGCGGCCGCGCCGTGTCCGGCAGGCGGCCGTTCACGCGTGGCGGCGGAGGTGTCGGCGCCTCCTCGGCGGCCGTCCGCGTGGGCTCGACGCGGTAGACCGGCGCGTTCGGGATGCAGCCCGAGAGGGCCACCACGAGAGGCAAAACGAGCCTCGCTCCGCGAGACCTGGCAAGCATCGCGCTCACGTTCGCCGCGCCGCGAGGCCCGGTCAAGCGGCAGGCTCGGGCGCGCCCCGGAAGCCGAGCGCCCGCGCCTGCGCCGGCCCCGTGTCCCTGCGTCGCCAGAGCACCGCGTCGAGCACGTAGTGCGTCGCCTGCGGCAGCGCGAGCAGGGGCACGATCACCGCCCGCGCCGCGGGGCCGAGCAGCGGCGCCTCGCGCGCCCCGCCGAAGAGCAAGGGTTTTTCATGCCAGACCAGCCGATCCCAGAGCGCCTCCTCGGCGAACGCGAGGGCGAGCGCCACCCCCATGAACGCGAGCACGCCGCCGGCCACGATCCGCGCGACGAGCCCCCTCGGCGCCTCCCGCGCGCGCTCCCGCGCGAACGCCCAGAGCAGCGCCATGTACGGGATCCCGTGCACGAGCACGTTCGTCACGGTGAACTGGAAGTCCGAGTTCGTCGCGACGATCCCCGAGAACCAGGTGATCGCCGTCGTCGCCACCACGAGGTGCTTGCCCGGGTTGTTCGGCCCGCCGCGGCGCCACGTGATCACCACGCGCGCCGCGTACGCCACGAGCAGCGCGGCCCAGACGATCCCCGCGGGCACGACGAGCGCCGAGAGCCACGGCAAGGTCACGAAGTCGTCCTCGACGAACCACCGGAACGCGCGAGGGAGGTGGGCGTGCCAGTAGAGCAGCGGGAAGCACGTCGACGCGTAGATCGTGGCGTCGTCGAGCGCGCGGCCGAGCTGCGATCGTTCGCCGGCCCGCGCGCGGTAGATCGCCACCCAGCCTGCTTGCTGCCGGACGAAGTGCAGCACCGCGACGTACGCGAGCACGCGCCAGAACAGCCGCTCGGACGTGGCGTGCAGGAGCGCGCCCGCGGCCCAGCACCCGAGCGGCGTGGCGATGTAGAGCGCGCGGCGCTTCGCGAGCTCCTCGCGATCGAGGTACGTCCGGAAGAACGTCGTGTGGACGTGCGCGACGTCGACCACGAGCACGAACGTGATCCATCCCCAGAGCGGCAACACGCCCTCGTCGCTCAGCGCGGGCGCGAGCGCGGCGAGCACGAGCGCGAGCGCCGCGGACCCCCCGAAGACGGCCACGTCCACGCGCGCGCCCCAGATCCAGGGCCCGTTCACGACGCGCTCGGGGACCTCCCCCGGATCACTAGCCGTGGATCGCCGCGGCGATGATCCAGGAGAGGCCGAGGATCACCGAGCCGATCACGATCGCCAGCGCGGTGTTCTGGTCCTCCTCGATCTCCTTGCGGATCGAGAACGGCGTCACCTTCGTGATGATGAGGAACGCGACGGCGAAGACGACGAGTCCGATCCCGACGAAGATGAGGGTGGCGAGCGAGGCCTTGAGTAGCTGCGAGATGTCGAGCATCGATGCTTTCCCGAAGGCCCGGACGGGCCGTGCCGGCAGGGTAAGGGAAGTGGGCCCGGCTGGGAAGCCTCGACGTCGCGGGCGGAAGCGGCTACGTCCCTGGGCGACCATGGCCATCGCGCGGCTCTCCGGCGTCGACATCCATTACGACACCTTCGGCGAGTCCGGGCCGGCGGTGCTGCTCGTCATGGGCCTCGGCTCGAGGGGCGACAACTGGACCCCCATTTCGCGGGCCCTCGCCGGCCGGGGCTTCCGCGTGATCCAGTTCGATAACCGCGACGTCGGGCGCTCCTCGCGCTTCCCGGGAGGGAGCTACGAGATCGCGGACATGGCCGCGGACGCCGTCGGGCTGCTCGATCACCTCGGCGCCCGCGAGGCGCGGCTCGTCGGCATTTCGATGGGCGGCATGATCGCCCAGGAGCTCGCCGCCTCGTTCCCGGAGAGGTTCTCGCGCCTCGTGCTGCTCGCCACGTGGCCGGGCGGCGACCTCGCCAGGAAGCCCGAGAGCCCGATCCTCGCCGAGCTCGCGGCGCTCGCGCGCGGGGAGGAGGAAGATCGCGCGGCGGCCGAGGCGCGCCTCGGCGCATTTTATCGAGCGATCACGGGCCCTGCGTTCGTCCAGAAGAACCCGGAGCTCCTCGACATGGCCGTCGCCTTCGCGCTCGAGGGCGCCCCCGAGGTCGAGGGGCTCATGCGCCAGATCCGGGCGATCAGCAGGTTTGCCATCGGCGATCGGCTCGGCGAGATCCGCGCGCCGACGCTCGTCCTGCACGGCGACGCCGATCCGCTCATTCCGTACGAAAATGGCGAGATCATCGCGCGGCGGATCCCGGGGGCGCGGCTCTGCACGCTCCGCGGCGTGGGGCACCTCGTCCCGCTGGAGGCGCCGCTCGCGACCTTCGGGGCGCTGCTCGATTTTCTGTCCTGATGTGGTCCGGCTCGTCCGCGCGGGTGGGTGGTCCGTCCCATGCATCGCGGATCGGCATGGTAGATACACGCACGGATGGGATGTCGGGACTGGCGTGGGTGGCGTTGATCCTCACGATCGTAGGCGCCCTCAACTGGGCGCTCGTGGGGCTCTTCGAGTGGAACCTCGTGGCCGCCCTTTTCGGCACGATGTCGACGCTCACGCGCATCGTGTACGTGCTCGTGGGCCTGGCGGGTCTGTATTTGATTTTCCTCTCGACCCGCCTGGTGCAGCGGCCAAGGACAAGAGTCTGACGGCGGCCCGGCCTCGATCGTCCGTGATCCCTCCGCGGAAAACTCTGGACAAGCGGGTCCGTCCAGGTTTCGATGCCCGACGTTTGCGCGCTGCACGGAGAGCAGCCCGTGAGGAGGTCGGAGCATGCGTGGTGGGATTCGGTCGATGGGTCGGGCGGTGCTCATTGGGGCCGTCGCGCTCATCGCGGGAGGCTGCAGTGACGATGCGTCGACGACCGCCACGGGGGTGGGAGGCCAGGGCGGAAACGCGGGCCAGGGTGGGGCGGGCGGTCAGGGCGGCGAAGCGGGCCAGGGCGGCCAGGGCGGGGACGCGGGCCAAGGAGGCGGCGGCCCCGTCTGCGGCGACGGCGGGCTCGACAGCGGCGAGGCGTGTGACGACGGCAATACGACCGACGGGGACGGCTGCTCGGCTGCGTGCGCCGTCGAAGCCGGATTCGAATGCGACAAGGCCCCGAGCGTCTGCGTGGCGACGTGCGGGGACGGCATGCTCGTCGGCGCCGAGGCGTGTGACGACGCGAATACCGAGGACGGCGACGGCTGCTCGGGGGCGTGCGCCATCGAATCGGGCTGGAGCTGCTCCGGCGAGCCGAGTGTTTGCGCGTCCGGCTGCGGCGACGGTCTGATCGTCGGGGCGGAGGCGTGTGACGACGGCAATCTCGCGAGCGCCGACGGCTGCTCGTCCGCCTGCGAGCTCGAGCCCGGCTGGGATTGCGCGGGCAGCCCGACCGTGTGCACGGACCTCGACGAGTGCACGCTGAACACGGACAACTGCGGCGCGAATGCGGCGTGTTCGAACCTGCCCGGCTCGTTCTCGTGCGCGTGCGACGCGGGATACGCGGGCGACGGCCTCACGTGCATGGACGTGGACGAGTGCGCGCTCTCCACGGACAACTGCGATCCGAACGCGGCGTGTTCGAACCTGCCCGGCTCGTTCTCGTGCACGTGCAACATGGGATACGCCGGTGACGGCGTCCTGTGCATGGACGTGGACGAGTGCTCGCTGAACACGGACAACTGCGACGCGAACGCGGCCTGCACGAACCTGCCGGGCTCGTTCTCGTGCGCGTGCAACATGGGATATGCCGGCGACGGCGTCCTCTGCACGGACGTGGACGAGTGCACATTGAACACGGACAACTGTGACGTGAACGCGGCGTGCACGAACCTGCCCGGCTCGTTCTCGTGTACGTGCGACATGGGATACACCGGCAATGGTGTCACCTGCACGGACGTGAACGAATGTTCTCTGGGCACGGACGACTGTGATCCGAACGCGGCGTGCGCGAACCTGCCCGGCTCGTTCTCCTGCGCCTGCAACGCGGGTTTTTCCGGCAATGGCAAGACCTGCACGCCCGTCTGCGGCGACGGCCTCGTGGTCGCGGGCGAGGCGTGTGACGATGGGGGCACGGTGTCCGGCGACGGATGCTCGTCGACCTGCCAGGTGGAGACCGGCTACACCTGCGGCGGCGCGCCGAGCGTGTGTGCGCCGACCTGCGGCGATGGGCTCCTCCTGCCCGGCGAGAAATGCGACGACGGGGACGCCGCGGGCGGCGACGGTTGCAGCGCGCTCTGCGTGGTCGAGCCGTATTTCCGGTGCAAGGGCGCCCCGAGCACCTGCGCCCGCATCAAGATCGCGTACGCCCCCTCGAACAACGACTCCGCAACGTATCGCGCCGCCATCGCGGCGATCACCGGCGGGACGGTGACGTACCTCGATCCTCGCTCGTCCTCGCCCTCCCTCGCGACGCTGAACACGTACGATTGCGTGCACACCTGGGTCAACGAGGCGTACGCCGGGCCGAATACATTTGGCAACAACCTCGGTAACTTCGTGGACGCGGGTGGCAACGTCGTCCTCGGCGTCTTCTCGACGTACACGAACGGCGCCTCGCTGGGCGGCAAGATCATGACCGTCGGTTATTCGCCCGTGGTTTCGCCGACCGGGGACAACCATTACACGGAGGCGAGCTACGCGGGGGATGGCGTGACGTTCCTCCACAACGGCGTCGCGGCGTATGGCTCGTTCCACCGCGACATGCTCATCCTCCAGGGCTCCGGTATCGTCGACGGCACGTATGACGACGGCGAGATCGCGCATGCGTACCGCCCCGATTTCAAGGTCGTCTACTCGAACGGCACGGGCCACCCGAACATGCTGGGCACGGGCGACTGGGCCCGGCTCGTGGCGAACGGCTGCGCGGCCGGCTTCCTCCAGTAAAATTCGTTGATTTCGTGATTCTCCGGGGCGACGATGGTCGTCATGGGGACGACCGTTCGTGCTCTCCTCCTCCTCGCCCTCCTCGCCGGCTGCGGCGCGCGCACCGAGCTCCACGTCTGCCGGGTGGAGGGCGAGGAGCGTGAATGCGAGACCATCTGCGGCAAGGGCGTGGAGACGTGTGTCCTCGGGCAATGGGAGGGCTGCACGGCGCCGAGGCCCTCGTCGACGATCCCCATCGAGGTGACGATCCGCGATTTCAGCGCCTCCCACCCCGACATGGAGGAGGCCGCGATCGGGCTCGATCTGGGGATCGTCCGGACGAACCTCGGCGGCGACGGCAAGCCCGTCTACGCGGGGGAGCCCACGACACCCACGACGAGCGGCGCGGCGAACTTCGATTCATGGTATCGCGACGTCCCCGGGGTCAACGCCTCGACGTCGTTTTCGCTCGAGCTCGCGTCGAGCCCGGCCGCGCCGAACCTGTATCAGTTCAACGCGCCCGACTTTTTCCCGATCGACGGGCAGCTCCTCGGGAACGAGGGAAACCCGCACAATTTTCATTTCACGCTGGAGATGAGGGTGCCCTTCCGGTACGTCGGCGGCGAGTCGCTCACGTTTCGCGGCGACGACGACCTCTGGGTCTTCCTCAACGACAGGCTCGCCATCGACCTCGGGGGCGTGCACGCGACCGAGAGCCGGACGATCCTCCTCGACGACGAGGCTGAAACCCTGGGCCTCACGAAAGGCGAGGTGTTTCCGTTCGCGCTCTTCTTCGCCGAGCGGCACACGTCGGGGTCGAATTTCTACCTCGAAACGACGATCGCCGAGTTCGACGTCTGCCCGGAGTGACGGTCACGCCGTCGCTTCGTCGTCGGCCGGCTTCTTCTTGCGTTTTTTCTTCTTCGGCGCCGCGGGCGGGGTGGGTTCGTCCTGCAAAACCGCCGGCGGCGGGGCTTCGCCGAGCAGGATTTGTCGCACGATACGCGTCGCCTCCTCGGCGCGGGATGCGGGGACCATCACCTCGATGGGGACAAACGGGTGGGCGAATCGCGCCATCGTCCGGTAATGGATGCCGCGCAAAAGGACCGGGATCCCTTCGCTGCGCAGGGCGGCGGCGGCCATGTCCGCCGCGAAGACGCGGTGCTCCGGCCAGACCGAGACGAGCTCGCCCTCGATTTGCATGCGGGCCCGGGCCTCGGCCACGAAATCGAGGACGAACATGGTCACGAGCGGGAGGAAAAACGCGCTCGTCCCCGGGCCCACGTCCACGAACATCGGCAAGATCACGAAGACGCAGAGCGGCAAAATGCTCATGCGAAGGGCCGCGAGGATCTCGGTGTTCCCTTCGTCGAGCGGCCGGCTCGCGGGCGCGACCTCGCGGACGCGGCGCCAGATGGCTTCACGGGCAGTCGGCGTCTGGAATCCCCATCCGAAGGCCACGACGAGGGCGGTCGTGAGGACGAGCTGGACCACGAGGGGCGCGCCGTTTTGCTGGAAATACCAGTCGCCGACGGCGTAGGGGATGAGGCCGATGGTCGACAGCAGCCAGAGCAGCCCCCCGAGGCTCCCGGGGACGAGCGCGGGCGCGATGCCGCTCGTGGGCAGCCGGAGCGGCGGCGGCTCTGCGCCCGTCGGGCCGGCGCCTCGTCGATAAGGCTCCGCGCCTGCCGGTCTCGCGCGCACCCGCTCATCCCGGGAGGCAGGCCAGCGCGCACAAGCTATCGTCGCGGCCACGAGCAAGGCGGGAATGGCGAAGATACGAACGATCTCGGCCGCCGTGGGCGGCTCGCCCGTGAACGTGCCCGAGAGGACCCCGTGGAGGAGCACGCCCTCGTCGACGAGCTTCGGGAACAGGTAGAGCAACGCGAATCCATTGCCGAGGCCTCGCCGCGTCACCCACGACGCGAGGAGCACGAGCAAGCTGGTCCCACCGAGCAGGCTGCCCATCACGGCGAGCCGTGACGCGTCGAGCCTCAGCGAATCGACGAGCGTCGAAATACCGTACGCGTGGATGAGCGTGAATCCCATGGCCAGCACGATCATGGCCCGCCCGAGCTTCTCGCGGCCCTCGGGGCCCGCGTGCCGGAGGGGGCGCAGGGCAGGGACGCTCCACGCGACGAGCTCGACGAGCAGCGCCGCGGTCAAGACGGGCTGGAGCCCGATCGCGAACACGCTCAGGTTGATGAGCGACGCGCGGGGCGGCAGGGCGGCCGGATCGATTCCAGGCAAGGGCACGAGCCTCACCCCGGCGATCGCGATGGCGAGCGCAAAGGCCGTCACCCCGACCCGCGACAAGAAACCCGGCGGGAGCGGGCGCGTCGCGGGCTCGGACGAAGGAGCCGCGTCGTATGCCGGTCCGTCGACGAGCTCGACCCCGCAATCGGCGCAGTCCGGTCGATCCACGTCGTATTCGGCCGGCGTTCCGGTGCGCTGCCGATGCGAACACGCGACGTTCGGGCAAAACTTCATGCGTCCCCTCGAAGCGAGGATCCGCGCCTCGGCCCCCGGCGTCAAGCCCTTGTTCCCGGCGCGCGCTGCGCGTAGCCTGGGCGTCGCGAGGTCGAGTGATGCAACGATGTACACGAAGTGGGGCGCTCCTTTTTTGTCTCTTCACGGGCCTGCTCTCCGGCTGCGGAGGCGAGCCCGAGCCTGCGCCCGTCGATCCCAAGACGAACCCGAACGAAGGCCCCTCCGCGGGGAACCCGGACGGCACCTGCGCCGTGCCCGCCGAGGCGCAGGCCGTGGACACATCGAACCCGACGCAGGTCGTCGGCAATGGCACGAAGGAGAGCTGCACCTCGGATGCATTCGTCGACGCCGTGGCGAAGGGCGGCATCATCACCTTCGATTGCGGCCCGGATCCGGTCGTCATCACGCTCGACCGCACGGCAAAAATTTTCAATGACACGGGCCCCGAGATCGTGATCGACGGCGGGGGCAAGGTCACGCTGAGCGGCGCGGGGCAGCGTCGTATTCTCTACATGAACACCTGTGACGAGGCGCAGAAGTGGACGACGCCGATGTGCCAGAACCAGGACCACCCGCGGCTCACGGTGCAAAACCTGACGTTCGTCGACGGCAACGCAAAAGGCGAGGATCCGGACGGCGGGGGCGCGATCTTCGTGCGGGGAGGCCGCTTCAAGGTGGTGAACAGCCGCTTCTTCCACAACGTCTGCGACGACGTCGGCCCGGACGTCGGCGGCGGCGCGATCCGCGTGCTCAGCCAGTACGAGGGGCTGCCCGTGTACGTCGTGAGCAGCACGTTCGGCGGGAGCGAGGAGCTCGGGAACGTCTGCTCGAACGGCGGCGCGCTCTCCAGCATCGGCGTCTCGTACACGGTCCTCAATAGCCTGATGTCGCACCAGCGCGCGATCGGCAATGGCGCCAACCCGGCGAAGGACGGCACGCCCGGCGGCGGCAGCGGCGGCGCCATTTACAACGACGGCAACACGTTCACGCTGACCGTGTGCGGGACCAAGATCACGGACAACCACGCGAACGAAGGGGGCGGCGCCATCTTCTTCGTGAGCAACGATCGCACGGGTACGCTCGTCATCGAGGACTCCGTGCTCTCGAAGAACCCGAGCCTCGGCTTCGAAACCCCGGGCTACCCCGGCATCTTCGTGCTCGCGAACGGCGATCCGCAGGTCACGAACTCCACCCTCGAATGAGCGCGCCATGTCCACCATCCACATCTCCGCGGCGCCGGGCGATTTCGCCGACGTGGTCCTCATGCCGGGGGATCCGCTCCGCGCCCGCTACATCGCCGAGCGTTTCCTGGAAGAGCCGCGCGAGGTGACGGCCGTGCGCAACATGCTCGGCTTCACCGGCCATTACCAGGGGCAACGTGTCTCGGTGATGGGGCACGGGATGGGTATCCCGTCGATCTCGATCTACGCGACGGAGCTCATCCGCCATTACGGCGTGCGTGTCCTCGTCCGCGTGGGGAGCTGCGGCGCGCTCCGGCCGGAGGTCGACCTGAACGACGTGATCGTGGCCCTCGCCGCGGGGACGGACTCTCGTGTCAATCGTGTCCGTTTCCTCGAGCACGATTTCCCGGCCGTCGCCGATTTCAATTTGGCGCGGCGGGCGATGGAGATCGCCGAGCGCCGCGGCCAGACCGTCCGGGCGGGCTCGGTGTTCAGCTCGGATCTCTTTTACATGCCGGATGTCGCGCTGCTGCACGCGACGCTCGTGCGGATGGGCATGCTCGCGATCGAGATGGAGGTGGCGGGCCTCTATGGCGTGGCCGCCGAGCAAGGCGCGCGGGCGCTCGCGTTGCTTTCGGTCGCGGATCACCTGCCGACGGGCCGGGCGCTCTCCTCCGCGGATCGCGAGACCAGCTTCCATACGATGATGGAGATCGCGCTCGAGCTCGCGGCCGTCGAGGCAGCCGCCATGGCGCCGCGATAGGTTTTCCCTCAGCGGCGCGTCGCGAGGGTGTAGAGCACGGAGAGGTCGTTCTCGAGGTCCATCGCGTCCTCGCCCTGGTCCCAGCCGAGGGCGCGACCGAGCTTTCGGATCGCCTCGGTGTCGTCCCGATCGATGTCGCGCACCTCGAACCCCGCCGCCAGGTAGGCCTCGCGCGGGAACGGCGAGCGCCCGTCGGACCAGGGCACGAAGGGTTTGTCCGGAGGCGTCGGGGCCGGGCAGATGTTGTAGATCAGGAAAAACCCCCCGGGGCGGAGCGCGTCGAAGACCGCGCGGAGGAAGGTGGCGTCGTCCACGCCGAGCCGGATGAGCATCTTCTCGTCCGCCGGTCTGTCCGGGTGAATGTACCCTTTCTTGAGGACGTTCTTCGAGACGATGACGTCGAACGGCCCGGCCAGCGCCGCGCGGAGCTCGGGGTCGCCCGGCCAGCCCCCGTGAAGGAGCCGGACCGACCCGGGCGCGCCGGAGAGGCCGGGGATCGGGCCTTGATCGCCGGGCGCGGCATAAAGCGCGGCGAGCAGCGGATCGACGTCGACGCCGGCCGCATGGACGCCGAGGCTCGCGAGCATCCGGAGGTGCCCCGCGCCGCCGTACCCGAAATCGAAGAATCGCGACCCCGGCGGGAGCGTGGCCCCCGCCTCGCCGAGCACGTCGAGCGCGCGCGTGTATGCGAGCGGCGAACCATACCTCGTGTGGTAATAAAATTCCTCGTCGACGACGCGCTCTTTGTCCGTGCCGGCAAACAACGTGCGCGGCGCGACCGCCGGGAGCGAAGGCGCGGCCGCGAGGAACCGGCGCGCGAGATCCGAGCGGACGAGCGGGGCGAGTTTGTCCGCGTCGGCCCGGATGCGTTTGATGCCCTGCGAGGCGTCGGCCTTCGCCGCGGGCGGGGGGGAGGCTTCGGGGGCGGGGGCGGGGGCGCCGCCGCACGCCGAGAGGACAAACGAGGCCGAGAGAATGGCGGCGAGGCGGAGGCCCTTTCGCGTCGACATGGCGCCCGCGTAGCAGGGGCGCGTGGCCGGATCAATCGCTTGACGCCCGTCCGGTCCGAAAGATACGGTGGAGGGCGACGCGGCGCGAGGTTCGGCGATGCACGTGGAGGAGCGCAAGGAGGAGGAGGGGTCGAACGAGCAGGAGCTCGGGGTCCTCCTCGGCGAGTACGGGGCGCTGAAGTCCGAGCAGAGCGCGCGGATCGGTTTTCGTGACAACCTGCTTTACGTGACCGTGGGCGCCGTCGGCGCCGTGACGAGCGTGGCGCTCGGCGGCTTCGGCGGCAGCGGCGGGCCGATGCACGCGGCGTTCCTCGTCGTCCCCTGGGTGACGGCCATCCTCGGCTGGACCTACCTCGTGAACGACCAGAAGATCACGGCGATCCGGATGTACGTGGAGGACGAGCTCGCGAAGCGCGTCAAGCGCAGCGCCAAGGCGCGGCAGGCCGTCTTCGCGTGGGAAGGTTTTCATCGACGGGACGGGCGGCGCAAGCTGCGAAAATGGGTCCAGCTCGGGATCGATCTCGGCACGTTCGTCGCCCCGGGGCTCTGCGCGCTCGCGGCGTACATGGTGCACCTGTCCGCGGACAAACGTTCCCCCACGTGGTACGTCTCGGCCCTCATGCTCGTGGAGGCGGTTGTCCTCGTGGTGCTCGCGGCGCTGTTCGTCGACCACACGCGCGAGGCGTCCCGGCCGAAGCCGCGCTGATTCGCGCGGGCCGCGTGTCATTTTTTCCGGGCGCTCCGTCCCGGAGAGGCGCGGGGGGACATCGTGGCAAACGGCGGCGAGGCGGGAATCTCGCTCTCGCGGGCCCGTTTTTTCCCGCGTGAAAAAGCTCGAAACGTTCACGGATCGGGTCGTCGCGTTGACGTCGCGGATCGTCCAGACGTTGTTCCTCTACGCCGTCGTCGTCGTCCTGGTGCCCGCCTTCATGGCGGTCATCGTCGTGCCGGGGATCGGCGTCATCATGGCCTGCACGCGGTGGGTCCTCGCCGCCCCCGGCGGTTTGTCGTGGTACCCGATGGCCTTCGGAGGGCTCTTCTACGGGGTGTACATGCTGCCCATTGCGATCCTCCATGGCACGTTCGCCCGGCGCCTCTCCAGGCGCGTCGCGCGCCTCGTCCCGGTGCGCGTGGTCGAGGCGCTGCCCGAGCGGTTCGTGGCGATCGAGGCCTGGGTCGTGGGAGGGCGCCCGGCCCCGTCTCGGTCGACCCAGGATCCCGCGAAGCCGACGCCCGACGAGTGGGTCGCCTATCCGCTCGTGCTCCAGGACGCCGCCGGCGACCTGCTCCGCGTCGAGCGCTGGGACGGCGAAGACCGGCCGATCGACGAGGGCGCCGTGCCTTACGGCGTGGTCCGCGTGGGGCACCGCGTCGTCGCCGTGGGGGAGGTCCGGCGCGACGAGGCGGGCTCGGGCATGTACCGCGTCCCCGCCCGCGGCGCGCGGCTCGTGCGGGGCAAGGCGCCTTACTTTCGCGTCCGGGAGGGAGACCTCCACGAGCTGGCCAGTGAGCTCCACCGCAGCGAGACCTCCCCCCTGTGGGGCATCAGCGGCCTCGTCGCGCTCGCGCTTGGCCTCGGGGCGATGCTTGGCGCCCAGTCCGCAGCTTTGTCGTGGTTCCCGTAATGACCACTGCGAAGCGCGTTGCGCACTGCGGCGATCGCCGCTCCATCGTGGAATGGCTTTTGACGCGGCGCCCCGGACGGATGTAGCATCACGCGCCGTGCCGCCGCTTCGTTACTTCGTACCCAATGGGTTCACCGGGCTTTCGCTTCTCCTCGGCCTCGGCTCCGTCGTGATGAGCGCGGAGGGCAACTTCCGCCTCGCGGCGTGGATGATCCTCTGGGGGGTGCTCCTCGACAAACTCGACGGCAGCGCCGCGCGCCTGCTCGACGCGACGAGCAAGTTCGGCGTCGAGTTCGACAGCTTCGCCGACTTCGTGGTCTTCGGCATCGCCCCGGCGGCGCTGATCTACTACCGGCTCCTGCCGATCGGGCCCTTCCTCGGCTGGGAGAAACACGCGCTCATGGGGGTGTCGGGCCTCTACGCGCTCGCGCTCGCCGTGCGCCTCGCGCGCTTCAACGTGATGACCGGCGGCGAGAGCATCTTCTTCGGCCTGCCCGGCACGTTGATGGGCGCCATCATCGCCTCGGGTTTCCTCACGTGGGACAAGTACGGGTTGCCCGAGCGAACGCTCATTTATAGCCCCGCGGTGCTGGTGATCGCCGCGGGCCTCATGGTGAGCTCGGTCCGCCTTCCGAAGCTCAAGCTGCGCAAGAACAAGGTCTTCAACGCGTTCACGGTGTGCAACGTCGTGGGGGCCTACCTCTGCGCGCCGCTCCGGATCCTGCCCGAGTACCTCTTCGGGATCGCCCTCGTCTACACCGTGGGCGGGGTCGTGTATTGCCTGATGAACCCGAGCGTCGGTCTGGAAGCCGAACCCGAGTCGTCCCCCGATCCCGCCCCCGCCGAGCGCCTCGCCTGATTTTCCCGCGAATCCTGCCCCCAGGCGGGCTCGATCGACCACGCCGCCACCCCACGACGCCCCGGGCGCGGCGTGCCCTGACAAAACCATTTTTCATCATCCGGGACGCGAATTCGAGGCTGCGGACGCACGCCGTATTCGCGTGAGCGAACTCACGTTTTTGCTGGTCCCGCGTGTTCCGCTCGCTATCCTCCTCTCGTAATCCGAGTAGCCAATTCGGGGAGGGCGACATGAGGGCCATCGGTGCTCCGGGCAGCCGCTTTCGAACGTTCCAGGGCGCGACGCCCGCGCTTCTCTCGATGCTGCTCTCGTTCGGCGCGGGATCTTGCTCCACGCCGCCGGACGAAGGTCCCTCGCGCGCGAGCGAAGCGGCGCTCGGCGAGGCGAAAGAGGCGAAAGCGGGCGGCAAAAAGACGAAGGCCCTGCGCGTCGAGCGCTCGGTGATCGTGACGGATCTGCCGACGCTCGATCGTTTTTCGTTGAAGCGGGTGCTCGATTTCATCGCGGAGACGAGCGGGGACCCGGGCCTCGACGCCGCGAAGCTCTACCAGCGAGTCTGGGACACCAACAACACGAAGGCCGGGGGCTTCGTGCCCGACGGGCAACACTGCGACGACCAGAAAGACGCGAGCGGCAAGCCGGTGCTGAACGGATTCCCGCTGGATTGTCCGCGGCAGGAGGGCGCGCTCGCGGACCTCTCCAAGCACGACCCGTTCAAGAGCGGCCCGAACGGCGATCCCTACTCGCCCATCGCCATCGCGAACCGGTTCGACCTGGCGCCGCCGGATGGGCAGACCTGCGGGGAGTATCGTATCGTCTTCGCCAAGGGCTCCCAGGCGTCTCCGGTCGAGACCGCCGGCAACAGGCTCGGCCGCAACCGCAATTTCATGATCTTCGAGGCCGTCTTGCCCAATCCGGAGCCCAAAAAAGGCCTGGCGGGCTGTGCGAAGGTGGTCGAGTTCTGGGCGAAGCTCAGCGAGATCGACTCGCCCAAGAAACGAGCCGAGAAGCTCGGTGCGTTCTTCTTCGAGGGTATCGGGGACTTCCCGGCGGCATTCGAGTTCGACCATTTCACGGGTGAGGTGGACCCGCAGACCGGCGCGCAGCGCAGCGGTCGTGTCCGCACGAACCAGTTCATGGCCGACACCGAGGCCGGCGGGCTCGGACAGCCGTGGCAGCTACGCGAGTACAACCTCGCGCGCGCCTGCTCCAGCAAGGGGAAAAAGGGGAAAAAGGCCTGCAAGGCCCAGGTCGCGATGGTCCCGACCCAGCTCACCCCAGATAGCAGCCTGTTCGACGATAAAAACACGAGCCCGCGGGCGCTCCTGTTCCGCGATCCGAATTACGCCGGCAGCTTCATCAGCCAGATCCCGGCGCTCGCCCAGGACGACATCAACCGCCTCAACATGAACAACCTGGGCCGGGAGTTTTACGGCGGGCAGAGCACGTCGCAGCCCGCGCGCCAGCCCGGCGGTCCGCCGGTCGAAAATGACACGAACTACACCTTCGTGTTCGACTCCACCGGGCCGTTCGCCGCGAGGATCCGGGCGAAGCTCAAGGCGATCGGGAGCGAGCTTTCCCCCACGGAGATCGTGCGCCGTGGCATGACCCAGGGCTGCGGGGGCTGCCACCAGCTCAACGGGTCGACGGCGGGGACCTTCGGCGGAGATCCCAGCGGAAACAAGATCGGCGACGGCCTCGTATGGCCGGACCTGGCGGAGGGGCCGGCGCTCCCGTCGGGCGTGCGGCCCCGCGCCTTCACGCACATCTCCGACGCGCTGCTCGTTCCGCTCGAGAGTGGCGTCACCTGCGACACCACATGCACCGCCGAGCCCCGGAGCTGTTCGTGCGCATGGGCCATCTCGCAGGCGCTGTCCGAGTTCTTCGTACCGTTTCGGCGAGATGAGATCGCCGACTACCTGAAGAGCTTGCCGGCCCGCGATGACGACGATGACGACGATGACGACGATGACGACGATGACGACGACGACGACGACGACGATGACGACGACGATGACGACTGGGGCAAGGGCAAGGGCAAGGGTAGGGGCAAGGGCAAGGACGACTGATTTCGGCCGTATCGTAACGTCGCCGTCCGAGCGCCTCGCCTGATTTCCCGGGATTTCCGCCCCGGATGGGCTATCATGGGTTCCGCTCATGATGCCCCGCGCCCCGTCCTCGCTAGCGACGATCGTGATGACGTTCGTCCTGGTCCTCGCCGCGTCTCCCGCGTGGGCGAAGGGAAAAAAGAAGCCGCCGCCGCCGCCGCTCCAGGGCAAGACGATCGATTACGCGTGGGACGGCAAGGACATTGGCCACCCGGAGCGCGCCTGGCTCGGTCGGGCATTCGTGCACCAGACGGCCCTCGCGGACGCCTCGGCGAAGCGGCCGCTCCTGGTCTTCATCCACGGCCTGAACAAGGAGCGCATCAAGTACCGGTGGATGGGCGGGGGGAACGAGGGCGACGTGCGGCGCATCGTCGCCGCGCTCGTCGAGGCAGGGAAGATCCCGCCGGTGATCGTGGCCGCGCCGAGCTCGATCGTGCCCTCGGCCGTGACGAACGCCGTGACGAGCTGGCCCGCCTTCGACCTCGATAGGTTCGTCGAGGAGACCCGCAAGGCGCTCGACGGCACGACCGGCATCGATTCGAGCCGCATCCTCGTCGCGGCGCACTCGGGCGGCGGCTGCAACACGCGCGGCGGGATCGGCACGGCGATCGGCGGGAAAACGAAGGTCTTCGCGGCGCTCTCGATCGACACGTGTATGCTGCCCGATATGGCGAAGCTGCTCGCGAGCGGCCGGCCCGATATGCACGTGATCGTCTCGTGGCAGACGCTCTCGTGGGCGAAGCGGCCGTTCGGCGGGTTCCGCTCGGTCTTCACGAAGGGCGTCGCCGCGAACCCCGCCGCGGCCGGCTTTTTGCGGGAGCTCGAGCACGTACGACCTCGCGAGCCCATGCCGCACGACGCCATGGTGGGGTTGACCCTCGATCGGTGGCTTCCGACGTTGCTCGCTCAGGGTGGAAGTACTTCATGGCCGAAGCCGTAGGCCGAACGAGCGGCCATCCGGGCCGACGGGGTCGAGCCGCCGGTGGAGACATGAGAGCCGGACCGGGACGATGGGCGTGGGTGGTCGCGGCGCTCGTGGGCGGCGTCGCGGGCCTCGGGTTCTTCGCGTTCGATTACGGCGAGGGGCTCAGCTACTTCTCCCCCGATCCGCGGGCCTGCGCGAATTGCCACGTCATGCACGAGCATTACGCGTCGTGGCAGAAGGGCGGCCACCATCAGGCCGCGGCGTGCGTCGATTGCCACCTGCCGCACGACTTCGTCGGGAAATACCTCGCGAAAGCGGAGAATGGATTCTGGCATTCGAAGGGGTTCGTCTTCATGGACTTCCACGAGCCCATACGAATCAAGGAGAGCAACAGCGAGATCCTCCAGGCGTCGTGCCTGCGGTGCCACGGCGAATTCGTGCACGAGCTCGTCTCCGGCAGCCGCAGCGTGAACGAGGACGCGGTCCTCTGCGTGCATTGCCACCGAGGCGTCGGCCACGGCGCCCGTTATTGAAGAAAATCGACCGGACCCCACGTGACCATGGCTGACATGGATGACAAAGAGCGTTCGACCCCGCCGCCGTCGGCCCGCCGCCGAGCCGTCAAATACCTCATCGCCATCGCGGCGCTCTCGGGGGTGACCATCTTCGCCCTGGCCGCCCTCGTCGTCACGATGTACGAGCGCAAGGACGAGGCGAAGACCCCGTACGTCCGTCTGGTCGAGGTCGGCGAAACCACGACGGATCCGGTGCAGTGGGGGAAGAACTGGCCGCGCCAGTTCGACTCGTACCAGCGCACGGTCGACGCCACGCATACGCAATACGGCGGATCGGAGGGGAGCATCCCGGAGTCGCGCCTGGAGGCGGATCCGTGGCTGAAGCGGATGTTCGCCGGATATGCCTTCGCCCTGGATTTCCGCGAGCGTCGGGGCCACGCCTACATGCTCTACGACCAGGAGCAAACGAAGCGTATCACCGAGAGGCCCCAGCCGGGCGCCTGCCTGCATTGCCACGCGTCGGTCGTGCCCACCTGGCGGCGGGTCGGCCTCGAAGCCGTCGGCAAGGCGCTGCCCGACGCGCAGGGCTTCGATTGGCCCGCGGTGATGCGGGGATTCGAGAAGATGAGCACGATCCCCTATCAGGAGGCCCACGCGGAGCTGCTCCGCACGCCCGATGGGACACCCGCCGGGGCTCCGCTCGCCGAGCAGGCCGGGGAGGCGCATCCCGTCTCCTGCGTGGACTGCCACGACCCGGAGACGATGGCCCTGCGGGTGACGCGCCCGGGGTTCGTCCGCGGCATTCAATCACTCGCGCAGAGCGACGCGCCCACGCCGCACCTGCCGAGCATCGAGCGCTGGCGCAAGGGCGACCGGAAATCCCCCTACGATCCGAACGTGGACGCCACGCGCCAGGAGATGCGCTCGTTCGCCTGCGCCCAGTGCCACGTGGAGTATTATTGCGGGCCGAAGACCACGCTGTTTTTCCCGTGGTCGAAGGGGCTGCGCGCCGAGGACATCGAGGCGCACTACGACGAGACGCGTTTTCCCGACGGCAAGCCGTTCATGGATTTCGTTCACGCCGAGACCGGCGCGCCCATTTACAAGGCGCAACACCCGGAGTTCGAGACGTGGAGCCAGGGCGTTCACGCCCGCAGCGGCGTTTCGTGCGCCGATTGCCACATGCCCTACAAGCGCGAGGGCGCGACGAAGGTCTCCGACCACTGGGTGCGCAGCCCGCTGCTCAATGTCTCCCGCGCTTGCCAGACCTGCCATCCCCACCCCGAGGACGAGCTGCTCGCCCGCGTGAAGACGACGCAGGACCGGACGCACGCGTTGATGGGGCGCGCCGGCAAGGCGCTCACGGACATGCTGGACGCCATCAAGGCCGCCAAGGCCGCCGGAGCCACGGACGAAGCGCTGAAGCCCGTGCTCGACCTCCAGCGCAAGGCGCAATGGCGGCTGGATTTCGTGAACGCGGAGAACTCGATGGGCTTCCACGCGGATCAGGAGACGGCGCGCCTGCTCGGCGAGTCGATCGATGATTGCCGAAAGGCCCACGTCCAGGCGCTCGGCATCGTCGCGCAGGGAAATGCCCCGCCTCCTGCGGCGCCGCCGCCCGCGGCGCCCGCGCCCTGAACCACGCGGAGTGGTATCGTGCGGGCGCACCCCGTGGCACGTGGAGGGCCGAGATGCCGACGTTGGTCTACAACCCTGGTGAGCCGGACGAGCGCTCCTTCCCCATCGGGGAGGCCTCCGTGACGATCGGTCGCGCGGAGGACCAGGGCATCTACATCCCACACAAGAGCCTGTCGCGGAGCCACGCGCGCATCGAGCCTTCGGAGGGGCGGTTCTTCGTCGTCGATCTGGAGAGCAAGAACGGCACGCTCGTCAACGGCATGCGCGTCAAGCGCAAGGAGATCAAGCACGGCGACACGGTCACGCTCGGCGATCTCGATTTGCTGTTCCGGGTCGAGGACACGCAAGATGCGGACAGGTTCGTCGGGACGCACCACACGTTGCCCCAGGCGACGCGCGCGCTCTTGCGCAGCCCCATCGCGCGGCTCGTCGGCGAGCCTGGCACGGCAGGGAGCCAGGATCCCGGGGCGCGAGCGCACGGGCGGCTGCGGATCCTGATGGAGGTCGCCAAGCTGCTCCCGGTCTCGGACGACATCGATTCGCTCCTCCGAAGGACGCTCGACCTCGTCTTCCAGATCCTCGACGTCGATCGGGGCGTGATCCTCTTGATCGACGAGCAGACGCGCGCGCTCGTGCCGCGCGTGATGAAGACCGCGCAGCCCGCGCAGGGTGATCTGCCGATTTACAGCGAGAACATCGTCGAGTACGTCCTGCGCAAGAGCGTCGCGGCGCTCTTCGCCGACGCCGTCAGCGACGCGCGCCTCGGCTCGGCCCGGTCCGTCGTCGTGCAGTCGATCCGCGCGTCGATGTGCGTGCCGCTGAAGCCGAGGGACGACGTCATCGGCGTGCTCTACGTCGACAACCTCCGCGCGACGCACCTCTTCTCCGAGGACGATCTCGATTTTCTCGTCGCCTTCGCGAGCCAGGTGGCCGTCGCCATCGAGAACGCGCGGCTGTACCGGCGCGTCGAGCAGGAGACGGTCGCGCGGATGCAGCTCATCATGGAGGCGAAGCTCGCGTCGCTCGGCGCGATGGTGTCGGGCATCGCGCACGAGCTCAGAAACCCGCTGCATTTCATGATGAACTTCGCCGAGATCTCCACGGGCCTGGCCGCCGATCTCGCGGAGGCGCTGCGCGCGCATGGCCATCGGTTCCCGGACGACGCGCGTACGGAGCTGGACGAGCTCCTGGGCGATCTGGTCGAAAACACGCGCCGGATCAGCGAACACGGGCGGCGGGCGAGCACGATCATCCAGAACATGACGCAGCACGCGCGCCGGACGGCAGGCGCGCGCGAGGCCGCCGACCTGAACACCGTGGTGACGGAGAGCGTGCACCTCGCCCGCAAAGGGCCCCACGGGGCCGGGCTCGAGCTGAAGGTGGTGGCGGAATACGATCCGGCAATCGGGCCCGTGGAAATGGTGACCCACGACATGGGCCGGGTCTTCCTCAACGTGGTCGAGAATGCGCTCGACGCGATGCGGGAGAAGCAGCGCGAACGGGGCCCGGGCTACGTGCCCGAGCTGCGCGTCTCCACGGCAGGGCGCGGAGACCAGGTCGAGGTGCACATCCGCGACAATGGTACGGGCATCCCGAAGCGGCTCGAGGAGCGGATCTTCGAGCCATTCTTCACGACGAAGCCGTCGGGGCAGGGGACGGGGCTCGGGCTCTCGCTGAGCCACGAGATCGTCGTGCTGGGACATCAAGGCTCGATGCGGGTGGAGACGGTGCCGGGGGAGTTCGCGGAGTTCGTGATCACCATCCCGAGGGGCGCGGGGGGAATGTCGAGGCGGTGAGGGGTGGGCGGCTATTCGTACAGCACTTCGAGCGCCTGCAGGATGTTTTCCCCGATGGGAGAGCCGAGGCCCGTGCACGGGTTCCACACCTCCCCCGGGCGCGCGTCGTAGCCGCCGTTGCTGCCCTGCTCGGTGGTGCGGAACAGATTCTTTTTTTCGCGTTGTAGCTCGTAGAGGAAGGGGTTGATGAACCCCAGCCTGCGGCCCAGCATCTGGTTGAGCCGGACGATGAGCCCGGCCAGCATCGGCGAGGCGGCGCTCGTGGCTCCGCCGGAGCCCCATTGACCATTAAAGTGGATGTGATAGCCGTGGAGCAGATCGGCGCTCGCCGCGATGTCCGGGATTCCGCGCCCGCGGTGGCGCTCGAGCGGCTGCACCACCGTGCCCCGAGCGGTCATCGTCACGGCTTCGGGCACGTCCAGGCCTTCCTGATAGGCGGGGAGCGAATTCAGAAGACTGACGCCCCCGCCACTCGCGCCGCCGAGACCGCTGTAGACGACATGGCCCCTCTCGTCTTCGATGCTCCAGCGCTGTGCTAGCTGGTTCCAGACCACCTCTTCGCGGATCCGACCGCCCTCGGCGATGAGCTTGGTGCCGCCACAGGCGAGCACGAGGGGGCTCGCGGCCGGATAACAGGTGACCGGACCCATCACCAGGAGCGGCAGCCCCTGCTTCTCGGATGCGTGGACCGGATTCATCGAGCCGAAATCGCCAGAGGGTGCGCAGATGGTGATTCCCAGGAGCGCGGCCTTGACCAGCAGCTCGTTCAGAGCTGCCTCCTCGGCTTCGCTGATACTGGCGTCCGCGCCCTCCGGCGCACACCAGGCCACGGACAGCACCGACGGCTGATTCTGCGTATCGAAGATGGCCGTCGCCATCACACGATAAAGATCCTGAATGGCGAAGTCCTGCGAGTGTCGATTGTAAAGGACAATCTTTGCGCCTGGACAGATCGTCCCCGCGAGTTCGACGTCCATGGTGATGTGCACGTCGAACGTGTAGTTGGGCTCCTTCGGTCCCTCCCCGGCAGGAACATGCGTGATGACAGGCATCGGGGCGAATGTTTCGAAGTAGTGCGCGATATCCTGCGTGCTGTACGTGCCAGCCATCTCGATGAGCCCCAGGCATTGCCCTTCGCCGGGGAGGCAATGCGCAGGCGCTGGATACGCGTAGAGCTCTGCGACCTGCCGTGCGGAGTGGTTCGACGACGCGGGAGCTCCGGCGCCGGCTTGCGCCCGGCGTTGATATGCGGGGGCGTGCATCGCTGGGAGAACGCGCGCGGTCCGGAGAACGTGGACCACGCCCTCGAGGTGCTCGACGCCCTCGAATGAGCGCGTCGGCCCTTCCAGCGTCAGAGCGGCCATGAGCTTCACCGCGCCCGTGAGCTTCTCGCCCTCGAGCCTGCTACCAGGATCGACAACGCGCAGCCCCCTTTGCATCACGAATCTTTCGACCACCTCGAGAGCGCTCGGGTCCGCGCCATGACGTTCCTCGAATCGAGCGTAGTCGAGGTGCCCTGGTGGGGGGAAAGCGGTGGGGTCCCTGCTCGCCGGTCTCGATGGAGGGTATTGGCAGATCTGCTGGACCGACGGGAGCTCACTCCGGGGGCGGAGCACCAATGTGTAGCGGGCCACATCGTCTCGCGGGGTCTCGCTGCTCGTGAGGTCCGCGCGGGTGCCGGTCACTTCCTCGGGCAAGTTCGTCCTCCTTCCGATTGCTCGCGTCATGGTACCGAATCTCTTGCCGGGTGGAAGTCCGTACTGCGTCGCTCTGCCTCTGGAAAGCGCCCCCGATCGCGTGTACCGTGGGCCGAACATTCGCCGATGAACCGTGTCCTGCGCTTCAAGCACCACCTCCGCGTCGAGCCGCTGGACGGCGAGCGCGTCTTCCTCGTCGCCGAGCAGGAAAGGTTCATGCTGCAGGGGCGCGTATACGCGTTGATCGCGCCGCTCCTCGACGGGCGACATTCGGAGCGGGAGGTGGTCGCAGCGCTCCGCGGGCAGGCCTCGCTGCCCGAGATCTACTACGCGCTTCTGACGCTGGAGCAGCGAGGCTACATCGCCGAGGAGATGGCTGCGCTCCCGGGGGAGGTCATGGGTTTCTGGCAATCCCTCGGCGCGGAGATTCGGCAGGTGACGGAGCGGCTCGCGGCGGCGCCCGTCTCCGTCCGCGCGCTGGGGGGCGCGGATGTCGGTCCGCTCGTCGAGGCCTTGAAGGGCGCAGGCGTCGCGGTGGAGGAGGATGCAGGGATCTGGGTCGTTCTCACCGGCGATTACCTCGATCCGGAGCTCTCCGCGTGGAACCGCGAGGCGTGGCGCCGCGGTATCACGTGGATGCCCGTCAAGCCGTCCGGCAATGCGCCGTGGTTCGGGCCCGTCTTCCGGCCGGGAGGGGCCTGCTGGGAGTGCCTCGCGCAGCGTCTCCGCGTGAATCGGCCGGTGGAGAGTTTTCTCGAGGGGCGTCGCGGCAATGGCGCGGCGATCCATGCTCCGCGGGTGGGGCTCGCGACGAGCGCGCGTGCGGCCATGGAGCTCGCGGCCGTGGCGCTGGCTCGGTGGATCGGGGAGGGGGGCGGTCCGGTCGGCGACAAACTGCTGGTCCTCGACCTCGCGCGGTTCGTGATCGCAGAGCACGCCGTGACGAAGCGGCCGCAATGCGCGGGGTGTGGTGATCCCGAATTCCTGCAGAAGCGCGCTCTCTCGCCGGTGGTATTGGAGAGCCGCCCGCGGCGATTCACCGAGGATGGTGGGTATCGCGCCGTCTCGCCGGAGGAGACGTGCGCGCGCCTGGAGCATCTCATCAGCCCGATCACCGGCGTGCTCAGCAGCCTCGGGCCGGTGCCCGGGCATGAGTATCCGCGGGGGACGGCCTATCGCGCCTCGTTCCGGCTGAAGCCCGTGGAGGACGGGCCATCGTTCGATGATTTCCACCGGGCGAGCGCGGGCAAGGGTCGAACGCCCGCGCAGGCTCGGGCCAGCGCGCTGTGCGAGGGCCTCGAGCGATACAGCGCCATTTTTCAGGGCGACGAGCCGCGGATCCGCGCGAGCCTCGCCGAGCTCGGAGACCAGGCCATTCACCCGCGCGACCTGGACCATTTCAGCGCGGCGCAATACGCGGCGCGTGCCGTCACGAATCCATCGGTCCGCGACAGGCGGCTCGTCGTCCCGCCGCCCTTGGATGACCGGACGCCCATCGACTGGACCCCGGTCTGGTCGCTCACCCACGAACGGCGCCGGTACGTTCCGACGTCCTATTGCTACATCAACGTGCCTCTGCCGCCGCAGGAGCAGTTCTGCCAGTTCAACTCCAATGGTAACGCCGCGGGGAACTGCCTGGAGGAGGCGATCCTGCAGGGGTTTCTGGAGCTCGTGGAGCGCGACGCCGTCGCCGTGTGGTGGTACAATCGGCTCCGCCGGCCGGGGGTCGATCTGAAGAGCTTCGAGGACCCCGTTCTCCTCGGATTCGAGGAGCATTATCGAGACAACGGTTTTCCCCTCTGGGTCCTGGACCTCACACACGACCTGGGAATCTTCGCATTCGTCGCGCTCGCCAGGTCCGCGGACGGGCGCTTTTGTGTTGGATTCGGCAGTCATTTCGACGCACGTATTGGTATTTCGAGGGCGCTCACGGAGCTCAATCAGACGTTCGACCCGTCGCCGGGCGCGCCCATGCTCTGGGACGCGGCATCGGTGCGCGATCCAGGCTACCTGCTCCCCGATGATGCCGCGCCGCTGCGCCGTCGCTGCGACTATGCCGTGCAGAGCGGCGACGACCTCTGCGCCGATATCCGCCTGTGCGTGGACCGGGCCGCGCGCGCAGGGCTGGAGACGCTGGTGCTCGACCAGACCCGGCCCGACATCGGGCTCTCCGTGGTCAAGGTGATCATCCCGGGAATGCGCCATTACTGGCCGCGCCTGGGGGCCGGGCGATTGTATGACGTGCCGGTCCGCATGGGCTGGCTGAATCGTTCGCTCACGGAGAATGAGATCAACCCGGTGCACCTCCTGGGGTGACCGCGCCGGAGGCAGGACAGCCATGCGTGATGGTTTCAGGATCCTGGACGCGGATCGCCACGTGATCGAGCCGATCGATCTGTGGAGGAAATACCTCCCGCCCGAGCTCGCGGCCTCTGCTCCATACATGGTAGACATTCCCACGACCGAGTCGCTGCCCGCGCGGATCCATCGGCTGGGCGAGAAAGGCCTCCTGCCGCCGTTGCCGGTGCCCATGCTCGCCGGGGAGCCGGTATGGCACAAGCTCACGGAGCGAGCGCGCGTCGAGCTCGCCTGGACCAGTTATCGGCGAGCCGGGCAGATGGTCGCGGGGGCGAGCCCGGAGGCGCAGCTCGAGGCCATGGACCGAACGGGTATCGACGCGGCGCTCCTGTATCCCACGTTTGCGATGTACCTGGTGGGCATCGACGGCCTGGATCCACGGCTCGCCGCGGAGCTCGCCGGCGCTTACAATGCCTGGCTTCATGATTTCTGCGGCCGGGACCACGCGCGCCTCCTGGGGGTGGGGCTCATCAGCCCGCACGACCCCGCCGGGATGGTGGCGCAGCTCGATCGTGTCGCGGCGTACGGGTGGAAGGTGGTGGTGCTCCGGCCAAACCCCATCCAGGGCAGGACGCTCGGGCATCCGGCCTATGAGCCTTTCTGGGCGGAGTGCGAGAGACGCTCGATCGCCGTCGCCATCCACGAGGGGACGCACGCGCGTTCACCCGCCGCGGGCGCGGATCGCTTCGATACGCGCTTCGCCCTGCACGCGTGCTCGCACCCCATGGAGCAGATGATGGCGCTCCTCGCCTTGATCGACGGGGGCGTGCTCGAGCGCCATCCGGGGCTACGCGTGTCGTTCCTCGAGTCCGGCTGCGGCTGGCTCCCCTATTGGTTGTGGCGCCTGGACGAGATCGAATACAAGAGCCTGGCGTACGAGGTCGCGGAGCACGTGCGCCGGCCGCCCTCCGAATACTTTCGCCGGCAGGGGCTCGTGGCCTTCGAACCCGAGGAGCCCTATCTGGCGGATGTCCTGCGGCACATCGGCGAAGAGCACCTCGTCTTCGGGACGGATTTCCCTCACCTCGATCACGACGATCGTATCGTCGATCGGGCCCTTGCGCTGCGAGAACGAATTCCGGGAGACGCGCTCCGGAAGATGTTATGGGACAACGCGGCCCGGTTCTGCGGGCTCGATGGGTGAGGGAGGCGCCCCTTTACGGCGCAATGCATCCACGCGGAGGAGGTTGTCCGTCGTGGTCTCGTTCTCCATGGCCACCTGGAGCGCGGCGCCGGGGCCATAGGCTTGTTCGAACTCGGCGATGAGGTCCGGGTGAGCCGTCGCCAGGGGCACGTGCCAGCCGTCGAGCTCCACTGCGTATTTATTGGCCTGGGCCCAGCCCACCTCGTCCGCGAGCGGCCCGAGGTTTTCGCGCGAGCGCCCCACGAGCACGGCCGCGGCTTGCCGGCGCGTGAGCGGCTGCTCCACGACGGCCCCGGGGAGGTCGCGCGTATCGGTGAGGTGATACGCATCGAGCCCCGCGCGGTTCACCGAGAGGAGCGGCAATTGACCCCTCCCGGGAAGCCAGCGCGCATTCCAGGCGCGGACCTCCCGGTCGATGGCGGCGATGAGCTCGGGATGATGGCCCGCGACGCTCGAGAAATCCCCGTCGAAATAATACGCGACGAGCCGCGCGTCGGCGCCTTCGGGCAGGATGTCGCCATAGACCTCCGCCGGCCGGAGGTTCGTGATGCCGTAACGCTCTGGGTATTTCCAGTACGGGCTGAAGCGGAACAGGCAGAGAGGCATGAAAATCTTGGGCGGCTCGAGGTGATGGAGCAGGGGCAGGAGCGTGAGGTAATGCGCGTAGTCCTCCGCGCGATCGCCCGGGAACCCGAAGAGCAGGCCCCAGATCAGGCTCAGGTAGCTCGCGCGCGCATAGCGGAGGAGCGCGACGTTGTGCCGCGCGAGGGTCCCCTTATCCATCCGCCGGAGAAGCGGGCTCGAGAGGGCCTCGATCCCCGGCTGGGCGATGTCCACGCCGGCCTTCCGGAGCAGAACGACCTTCTCCAGCGTGAGGTTCGCCTTCTCCTCGTAGAACATCCGCACGCCCGGCAGCTCCTCGGGCAGCCGCGGCAGGACGCTCTTGAAATAGGAGTGCGGCATGATGTCGTCCACGTTGTGCACGCGCCGGGAGGGGTGCTTGGCGAGGAGCTCCTGGAGCTCGCCGATGACGCGATCGGGCGATTTTTCGCGATAGCGCATCGAGGCCACGCCGCAGAAGGTGCAATGGTGCTTCTGGCCCCACCAGCAGCCCCGGCTGCTCTCGTAGGAGAGCGCGACCATCCCCCGGGAGAGGGCGTCGTCCTCGAAGCAGGCGCGGCGCTGCCGATAATATTCTTCGTAATCAGGCGTCGGCAAGGCGTCGAGGTCCATGCAGACCTCCCCCTCGACGACGCGCCCGTCCGGGCGCGCGCCGGCGAGGAAGGAGGGGAAGGCCTTCTCGCATTCACCGGAGAAGGCAAAATCGATCGCGTCGCTCAACGAGGCGATTCCCTCCGCCATGCCCCCGGTGCAATTGGCCCCGCCGATGATGGTCGTGGTCCCGGGCGCGCGCTCTTTGATCCGCCGCAGGATCGCGATGCTCGACGCCGTTTGCTCGAAGACGGTCGTGCAACCCACGATGGGACAGCCAATCTCCGCGACGGCCCGCGCGAAGCGCGTCGCCCAGTCCTCGACGTGTGTCGCCAGCTCGACGAGTCCTTTGAAATCGATGACGCATCGCTTGCGCCCGAATCCCGCCTCCAGGCATATCGACGAGAGCTTCGCCTCGGCCTGCCGACCGAGGAGGGGCACGCCATGGGCAGCGCGGGCGAAGATGCGCTCTCCGAGCATGTTGCTGAAGACCCGTCCCCCGGACCAGTGGAGGGTCACGGCGTCGCTGAGCGCGTGATAGACGGGCTGCGTGATCTCCCGGGCCAGGAACATGCCGGCATAAATCACCGCGACCTCGAAGCCCTTCGCTCTCGCGCAGCCCTGGAGGAGGTGCACGCCCAGGTGGGGAAAATCGAGCGCCGCGAAGGGAGGGACGATCAAGACGGCGTCCGGGCGCCGCGGGAGGTATTCGAATTCGATGGGCGCGGCATCGAAGCTCGAGAGGCCCGGTGGGTTCGGGGTGGTATCCATCGTCATCCTCCTCTCTGATGATGCGAGCGGCCCATCGCCCGGAGCGCGGGTCGATGGACCACTCATCGGGATCCTGTCAGCAGCAGAAGCAGGGATAGCTGCGGCCGCGCATGTATTCGACGAGCGCGAGCGGGGCGTCCTGTACGTTGTTCGGGCGCCTGGGGAGCCACATGGTCACATGGGCCTCCGGGAGGGGGACCGCATCGGGATCCTCACCCTTCGCCTCGCTGTTCTGGCTCGACGAGCCCTTCACCTCCAAGGTCGCAGATTGGTGCAGATGATAATCGCAATGCTGCGCCAGGAACTCACGAGGGTTATCCTTCAGCGCGCTCTCGTACTTTTCCGGGTCGCTCCACACCAGCGCCACCGCCTTCGTCCAGGCGATCTGCCATTCCTCGAGCGTGCGCAACGCCTCGATCGTCACGGCCTTCGATGGTTGCTGCGAACCATCGCCGGCGCCCTTGTGTCCGTCCGCCATGTCATCACCTCCTGGCGCAGTAGAATGTGTTCGACATCCCTGCGCCCAGCATGGAGATGTAACACAGCCACGTCCCCTTTGGAGCCTGTTCTGGCGTCTCCACGACCGGGATGATTCCGATGTCCTCAACTTTTTGCGCTATACTTGGCAGGCGTCGCCTGTCCTGTTCCCGACGCACGCGCACTATCTGACGGCGGTCGATGGGATGGCAGCGGGCCTCGCGGCTGCGTTCGCGCGCGCGTACAATGACTGGTAGCGCGACCTTTGCCGTGAGGAGCCCAGGCGGCTGCGCGGCGCAGGCCTGATCAGCAAGCAGGTCGCGGTGGCAATTCACGAGGGCACGCACGCGCGCGTCTCCACGGCGGGCGCCGATCGGTTCCGCACCCGCTTTGTGCAGCACGCCTGCTCGCATCCCATGGAGCAGATGATGGCCTTCCTGGCCTTGCTCGAGGCGGGCATCCTCGAACGGCACCCGCGGCTCGAGGTCGCGTTCCTGGAGGCCGGCGCGGGGTGGTTGCCGTACTGGTTGGGGCAGCTCGACGAGGTGGAGTACCGCGCGCTCGCCGGCGAGGTGTCGGAGAACGTCCGGCAAAAGCCGTCGATTTACTTCCGGAGGCAGTGTTATGTCACCGCCGAACGTGGTGAGCCTGGGCTGCTGGAGGTCTTGCGCTGGGCGGGCGAGGACCAGGTGCTTTTTGGCACGGATTTCCCGCACCTCGATCACACGGGCGATATCATCGACGGGGTCTTTCAGACGTGGAGCGATTTGCCGCGCGAAACGCTGCAGAAGAGCTGGAGAGGGACGAGCGCGAGCTCATGGATCTCTACGGCGTGCCTCGCATTCCAGCAGGGCGAGCATACATCGCGAAGCACTGGGAGGGATCGGCTTTCGGGGGTGCGTACCACGTCTGGCTCGCGGGGTACGGATCCGGAGGGATCAGCAAGCGAATGCTCAACCCGCCGCCGGGTATCTCGATCCATGTCGTCGGCGAAGCCTATTCGCAAAATCACGGTTGGGTCGAGGGCGCGCTGGAGACGGCCGAGGCGCTCCGGCGGACGCACTTCGGCCTGCAGCCGCCCCCAACGATGGCCTTGACAGACATCGCGGATGCTGGTGTTGTGCTTCTCTGCGGGGGGCAAACCCAGTGACCAGCAGAACGGATGAGGCGGGCTACCGACCCATGGGGAACGAGGGCTCTCTGCTCGTGGTCGGCACGGGCATCCAGTGGGGTGGGCAAACGACGATCGCCGCCAGGCACGCGATCGAAAAGGCCGAGCGAGTGCTGTTCGTCGTCGCCGATCCCTGGGCCTCGCAGTGGGTGCTCAGCCTGAATCCGCGCGCCGAGCAGCTTCCGTATCCGCTGGATGGACGTCCTCGCAGGCAGATCTATAGCGACATGGTGGAGCGCATCCTGAGCGAGGTACGGCTGGGACGACAAGTGTGCGCGGTCTTCTATGGGCATCCGGGCTTTCTCACGTTTCCCGGGCACGAGGCCGTTCGTCGCGCGCGCAGCGAAGGGTTCTCTGCGCGCATGTTGCCCGGTGTGTCCTCACTCGACTGCTTGATCGCCGATCTTGGGCTCGATCCTGGGCACGACGGCTGGCAGGTCTTCGAAGCGACGAGCTTTCTGACGCGCCCGCGTCAATTTGACATCCACACGTCGCTAATTCTCTGTCAGATTGGCGGGATCGGGAACCTCGGTCCATTCGACCCCTCCGACAGGGAGCGGATCCGGCGTGGACTCTCCGCTCTCGGCGAGCTGCTGTGCAGCCAGTTTCCGGCGACTCATGAGGCCGTGATCTACGAGGCGTCCGTTCACCCCGTCGATCCGCCCAGGATCGAGCGGATCACGCTCGGTCGACTCGAAGAGACGTCCGTGTCGGAGCTCTCGACGCTCCACGTGCCGCCCCTCGAGCGAGCTCCGCTCGACGCACGGATGATCGCGCGGCTGGGCATGGCCGCGCTGACGGACGAGCCTGACCGGAAGCACCTTTCCCGCGCCTGATCTTCATCATATAGAACAAGGAGGCATTCCCTGTGAACGACGAGATTGACAAGAGGAAGGGCTCACCGCAGCAGGCCGAGATGCTCCGTACGAGCGGCCTTTATGCAGACGCGATCGATTGCTTCACGGCGTGGCTCGCGCACAACGCGAACGATTCCTGGAGCCTCGCGCATCGCGGAGCCGCGAGGGCGGCGCTCGGCGATCATCGAGGCGCCATCGCCGATCTCGACCTGGCGATCGAGATGCGCAGGGGACGCTACCCCTGGGCTTTCGCACAGAAGGGAGAGGCGCACCGCGTCTACGTGCGCGATAGCCTTCCGTGGATCGAGGAGAACCTGCCGAGGATCGAGCAAGAGATCGACAGGTCGCTCGCGTCCTTCGCCGAGGCGATCAAGCAGTCCAGCGGTTACGCCTGGGCTTATGCACACAAGGGGGCAATGCACGCGGTCGCGAGCTTCATCTACAAGAGGATGCCCGGCATGAGCGGCGATGCAGGGCGTCACTTCAGCGAGGGGTCCAGGTGCTTCGAGAAGGCCGCCGAGCTGAACGGCGCGTACGCCTGGGCCATCGCTTTCCACGCCCTCCTGCACGCGACCAATGAGGATTTCACGAAGGCGCAAGCGCTGATGGGGCTGGCCATGCAGCGCAACGTGAACCACGATCTGCACCAGCACAGGGCAATGGCCGAGCTCCTGTATTATGGAGGCCAATACAAGGAGGCCTTGGTCCAGGGGTGGCTGACGCGTCAGGTCGACCCCGAGGACATCCTCGTGCTCTATTTCATCGCGCAGAGCCTCCACCGAACGGGGAGCGCGAACGCGAAGGGCGCCAGCGATCTTGCGCTCGATCGGCTCTGGACCCTGCTCAACATCAACGTCCTCATGATCTCCGGCCTCTACTACGCGAGGGGCGAGCCGAAGCAGGCCGCGGATATGCTTCGACTGCTGCTCGGGAAGCAGAACATGGAGACGCTATTCATTGCCCACAACGATCCGGTCTGGCAAGCATTGAAGAACAAGGACGCGGCGGGTGATGAAATGTCACCGGTCTACCACGCGCTCATCTCGGGCAAGGACTGCGTAGAGGACACGTCGGGGAAAGAGGTGAAGAAATGAATGAAATGGGAGAAGCCAGGTCGGCGCATCTCTTCGACTTGCTCACGCAGCTGAGCGTCGATCCCTTCAAATTCGAGGCGCTGCTGCGGGATCCGGCGAAGGTCATGGCGGAGGCCGGGCTTTCGCCCGCCGAGCAGGCGCTCATCGAGCGCCGCCTCCAGGGGGAGAGCCACGCGGCGACGCCGCCGGTGAGGGGCGCGTTCGTCTGGGATCCCGGTGATGATCCCGATCCGAACCCGGATCCGATGCCCGAGAGGCCCGCAGACGCCTTCCTCGCGAGCAGGGCCTGAGGCGCAGCCGTCCAGCGCCGGCGTCTGCCGGCGCCATGGGCAGCTAATCCAGCAATTCGCGCGCCTCACGGAGCAGCGGCGTGTCGTGCCCCTCGGAGAACCACGCGTAGATAGGGCGAATGGCCTCTTTTGCCGCGTCGATGTCGCCGCGCTGGCGGAGCAGCCTTGCCAGCGCGGTGCTGGCCTTCAGCTCGAGCATCCTCGCGCTTTGCAGCTGAGCGACCGCGATGGCCTGCCGGAAGCAATCCTCGGCGGCGCGCTCCGCGCTCGCGTCTCGCGCGAGCAAGCACGCACCCTTGAGGCGCAGTAGCTCGGCCTTGTAGTAGAGCTCCGAGCTCTCCTCGCCTTGCCGCAGCGTGGCTTCCAGCCGCGCGAGCGCGGCATCGCACTGGCCGACCTCGATCTCGAGCTCCGCGCAGAGGGCGCTCCATGCCGACATTCCGCACTCCTGTCCCGCCGCGCGGAGATTGGCGACGAGGCGCCCGGCAGCTTCGGCGTCGCGCTTGACCCAGCTCCGGAAGATGTTTCCATAGCTCTGAAGCATACCGAGGCCATACCGTTCGGATATTTCCAGGACGGTCTCCGTCAGCTCCATCGCCCTGTCGCGCTCGAGCTGCCAGAAATGAATGGCTGCCAGGTAGAAGAGGGCGGCCAGGTAGCTCTCGTTGTGCTTCACCTCGCGGCCCCAATCCACCGCGGCCTGGCCGTGGCGTATGGCTTGTTCGGGGTATCCGAGGAACCAGAGCAGGTTGGCCTGTGTCATGTGGGCGTACACGCGGGAGTCGAGGCCGAACATGAATGCATGTCCGCGGTGCGCGGCGGGCTCATAGAGCGGCAGCGCGCGGTCGATCTGCCGCCGCCCCTCCTCGAACTTGCCCTCGGTGAGCAGCGCCTGGGCGAGCAGGCAAAGCGTGGCCAGCTCGTGACCGACATCCTGTGTGCGCTCGGCGAAGGTGAGCATACGCTCCGCGAGCGCGCGCGCCTTCAAGCGATAGCCGCGCAGGTGGTGGTACATGAAAAGCGCCCACAAGGTCGGCATCGAGTGGGGGCCGTCGCCCAGGGTATCAAGCAATTCCTGGGAGCGCGCGAGCGTCGTCGCGACCTCGGGCGACGCATAACCCTGGCGAGCCATCAGCCCCATGGTGAGCATGCCGTTCAAGCCCAGCTCGGTCTGGGCACGCTCTTCCGGTGCTTCAATGGCGTCCACCCATGAAAGCGCATCCCGAGCCTGGCTCGTGGCTTCTGCGAACGACGAGCGCTGAAGCGCGCTCATGGTCGCCTTCTGCGCATACCCGATCGCCTCCCGCTTCTGCTCCGCCGCCGCGTGGTGATGTGCCAGCAGATCCGGCCGGTCGTTCACCACGCTGGGGAACTTCTCCTCGAGCGCCTTCGTGATCCGCGCGTGCACCCCCTGCCGCGATCGCTTCAGCATCGAGTCGTACGCCGCGTCGCGCACGAGCGCGTGCTTGAACAGGTACGCCGGGTTCTTGAGCCTCCGCTTGCGGTAAGCGAGCTCCGCCGCGACGAGTTTGTCCAGGTGCTCCTGCACCTCCGCCGGGTCGAGCGCGCTCACCTCGCGCAAGAGCTCGAACGTGAACTCCCGGCCGATCGCGGCGGCGACCTGCGCCGTCTCCTTGGCGCCGCCGATCCGATCGAGGCGCGCCATCAGCGAGTCGCGTAGCGTGCTCGGGATGGAGTGCTCGGAGAGCGGTCGCGCGAGCACGTAACGGTCTTCGCGCTCGACCAGCGTGCCGGCCTCGATCATCGCCAGGATGAGCTCCTCCACGAAGAGCGGCACGCCGTCGGTGCGGTTCGTGATCTGCTCGAGCACCTCCGCGGGCAACCCGCGGCCGCCCGTCACCTTCGCCGCCATCTGCTCGATCTCCGGCTTGCCCAGGCGGCCGAGCTGGATCTGGAGCGCGGCGTTCGAGGGCCACGGCGGCGTGAACTCGGGCCGCGCCGTGAAGAGCGCGAGCACGCGCGCGGAGCCCACCTCGGCGACGAGCTGGCCGAGCAGCTCGACCGTGCTCGGATCGGCCCAGTGCAGGTCCTCGATCGCGAGGACGACGGGCTCCTTCTCGCTCATCTCGAAGAGCAACGAGAGCACCGCGTTGCGCGTCAGCTCGCGCTGCTTCTGCGGCGAGACGTCGAGCGGCGCCCACTTGCTCGGCAGCGACATCGACAGGAGCGGCGCGAAGAGCGGCATCACCTCGGAGAGGTCGAAGCCGTGCAACGAGAGCAGCGCCTCGAGCTTGCCGAGCCGGACCTCCGACCCGCCCTCGCGCTGCGGATCGAGCAGGCGATCGAGCAGGTCGACGATGGGGTAAAAGGCGCTGTTCACGCTGTCCGGCGTGCAGCGGCACTCGAGCCAGGTGCGCGCCTCGCTGCCGAGCCGCTCGTCGAGCTCGCGGGCGAGGCGCGATTTGCCGATGCCCGGCTCGCCGCTCACGAGCGCCGCTTGCCCGGCGCCGCCGCGGGTCCGCGTGAAGAGATCGAGCAGCGTCGCGAGCTCGCGCTCGCGGCCGACGAGCGGCATGTCGCGCACGCCCGACGACGGATCGCCCTCGCGCAGCACGAAGGTCTCCACCGGCGCGGTGCTGTCGTCGACGGCGCGTACGCCGTACTCCTCGAGGAGGAACTGCTTGCGGAGAAGGCGCTGCGTGCTGCCGCTGAGGAGGATGGTCCCGGCCTTCGCGAGGCCGGAGAGGCGCGTGGCGAGCTTGGGCGTCGTGCCCATCACGTAGCCGAGGCCGGTGGTGGGGGTGGGATCACGCAGCTCGCGCGCGACCACGAGGCCCGTATGGATGCCGATGCGCAGGTCGACGCGCGCCTTGCGCTCGGCGAGCAGCGCGGGGCTGCGCCGGCGGATCTCCGCGGCCATCGCGAGGGCCGCGCGCGCCGCGCGCCGGGCGTCGTCCTCGCGGGCCGCGGGGTAGCCGAAGTAGAAGAGCACCGCGTCGCCCAGCGCGCCCGCTACGTGGCCCTCGAAGCGGCGGGCGATCTCCGTGCACGCCTCCTGGTGCACGCCGAGGATCTGATCGAGCTCCTCCACGTCGGCCGCCCTCGGCCCCACGCCCGCCGCGCTGAGGCTGCAGCACAACGCGGTGATCTGCCGGCGCTCGCCCTCGACGAGCCGCTGTGACGGGGGGCTGGGTCGGTACGCGGCGTTTGGCATGTTGATCGTCGCCGTCGCCGCGTCCGGGGCCGCCGGCGTGATCTGCACGGGCCCGGTCCGCTGGCGCAGCCCGCTCATGTCGCACGCCTCGAGCTCGCGCATGAGCGGCTGGGCCGCGGCGTCGCGCGCCTCGGGGTTCTTCGAGGTCACGCGCCGGAGGATCCTCCCGAGCCGGTGATCGGCGATGTAGTCGGGGATCGGGATGGGATCGGGAGAGAGCTGCTTGAACACGACCTCGGCGAGGGTCGCGCCGTCGACGACGCGCTTGCCCGTGAGGCACTCGAGGAAGACCAGGCCCCAGGCGTAGAGGTCGGACTGCGGCGTCGGGGGCTGGCCGAGGAGCTGCTCCGGCGCCGCGTAGGAGGGCGTGCCGATCGACTCGTTGCTCACCGTCAGGCGCTCTTTGTCCTCGCGCCGCGCCTCCTGCGTGAGCGCGCCGATGCCGAAATCGAGCACGACCGCGTTCCTTCGCGCGCCGGTGGGGATGATCATGATGTTGGCGGGCTTGAGGTCGCGGTGGACCACGCCCTGGGCGTGCGAGCACGCGAGCGCGTCGAGGATCTGCGTCATGAAGTGCCGGACCTCGAACGGATCGAGGCGGCCCTCCTCGGCGATCACCTCCGCGAGGTTCTTCCCGGGTACGAAGGCGAAGACGGAGTAAACGATGCCATCGGCGGCTTGCCCCGAGTCCATGAGGCGGACGATGTTGGGGTGGTGCATCTGCGCGCAGATCTGCATCTCGCGCTGGAAACGAGCGATCCGCTTCGCCTGCGCCTGCGAGCCGTCGGTCTCCGGCAGGCGCAGCACCTTGATGGCCACGGATTGCCCGGTCGCGAGCTGCCGCGCCTTGTACACCGTGCCAAACCCGCCCTCCCCGAGCTGATCGAGGAGCTCGTACCGGTCGCGAAACACCGCCTTGATCGTCTCGGCTGTATCCTGCATCGTGACGTTCCCCGGCCAGGATACATCACAAGCACTCCGCGGTTTGCCGTATCTGCGCAGGGCGCGCCCGAAGGCTGCGCCGGCCGCGTGGTGACGACAGGACGAACCCTCGAACACTCCCGCCGCGCAGGGCGCCGGCGCACACGCGCGCTCGGCTCGGCCGCGCTCCGCTGCCCCGAGCGCTTCGAATGGCAACCTCGTTCCAGGGCCTTGCCTGATACCTGGCGGAACGCGCGCACGCGGCCTACCGCTTGCAGGCGCCCCTCCCGATGCCGCGCGTGTGCCCTCGAGGACCCTCTCCCAGGACCTGGTACGGCCTCGCCGGGGTGCTGCTCGGGGGGGCCCTCGGCGCGCTCGGGGCCGGCTGCTCGGCGAACAATACGCCACGCGTGGACACACGATGCACATTCGTGCCGGCGTCGAGCCCGCGCCCGCCCGGCGGCGCCGCTCTGAAGGCCGAGACCGTCGCGGACGGGCTCGAAGTGCCGTGGGGGCTCGCCTTTTTGCCCAGCGGGGACCTGCTCGTGACCGAGCGGCCGGGCCGCGTCCGCCTGCTGCGCCAGGGCGCGTTGACGCCTCCCCTGCTCGTCCTGCCCGCGGTCGAGGAGGGGGAGGGCGGGTTGCTCGGCATTGTCGTGGATCCCGAGTTCTCCAAGAATCGTTATTTTTATACATACGCCACGATGCGCGGGCCGGACGGGCCCGAGAATCAGATCGAGCGATATCGGCTCGCGGAGGACCTCGCGAGCGCGACGCGTGACAAGGTGCTGCTCGCGGGGATCCCGGCGGGTCGATTCCACAATGGCGGACGGCTCCGCTTCGGGCCGGACGGTATGCTTTACGTGGGGACGGGGGACGCGCAGCACCCGGAGCTCGCGCGGGATCCGAAGAGCCTCGCCGGCAAGCTCTTGCGAATGACGCGGGACGGGGAGATCCCCGCGGACAACCCCACGCGCCGGAGCCTCGTGTACCTGAGCGGCGCGCGGAACGTGCAGGCCTTCGCGTTCGCGCCGAGCGGGGAGGTGCTCGTCGCGGATCACGGGCCGAGCGGGGAGATGGGCCGGGAGGGGCACGACGAGATCACGCGGGCGAAGGCGGGCGACGATCTCGGCTGGCCCACGTATTACGGCTGCGAGGTGGCGCTCGGGGTGACGGCGCCGTCGTTGGTCTTCGAGCAGGCGACGCCGCCGGGCGGGGCCGTGCTTTACGAGGGGGACGCCATTCGCGAGTGGAAAGGGAGCCTGATCGTGGCGACGCTCGGCTCGCAGCACCTGCACCGCGTGAGCTTCGCGCGGGACGATCCGCGGCGGGTCGAGCACCACGAGGTGTATTTCCAGGGCAACGGGCCGACGGGGCTCGGGCGGCTGCGGGACGTGGTGACGGGGCCCGACGGGGCGCTCTACGTGACCACGAGCAATTGCGACGGCCGCGGCGATTGTCCTCCCGACGGGGACAAGATTTACCGAATCACCCGGTGGTCGCCGCCGCCGGCGCCGCTCCCTTCGCCGGAGGGGTGACGAACCTTTTCCGTGGTGGGAGCGGGACGGCACTTTTGCTAGGGTCCCGGGGCCGTCGTGTGGATCGCTCGCCCGCCCTTCGCCGTGCTGCTCGCCCTTTTGCCGCTCGGCTGCGTGCAGACGCCACCCGGCCCGCCGCTCTGCGCCGCGGACGTGCCCTGCGCCGCCGCGGGTGACATCTGCGTGGTCGGCCGCTGTCGGCCGAAAAAGGACACGTCCTTCGCCGCGATGGACGCGCGCCGCCTCCTGCTCTTCCCGGACGCGGTCGCGGTCGTCTCGTCGAAGGGGCCGAGCGGCGGCGGGGAGGCGCTGCCGGAGGTGGTCTCGCTCGGGAGCCGCGCGGCCGGGGAGACGTCGCTCCTGCTCCGCTTCGAGGTGCCCGTCGCCCACGCGGGGGAGGTCGCGTCGGCGTTCCTCGTGCTGGAGACGGCGACGTCGTCCGAGCCACCCACCGAGCCCGTGCCCCTCTCGATCGCGCGGATCCTCGAGCCCTGGCGCGACGATTTCGTCTCGTGGGGCCGGAGCCCGCGGCTCGACGTGGCCGAGAAGGCGGGCACGGTCTTCGTGACGTCCCCGAGCCCGATCCGGTTCGACGTGACACACGTGGTGAAGCGCTGGGCGCAGAGGACGGGCGAGGAGCACGGCCTCGCGGTGCTCGCGGACGACGCGGATCCGCGCGGGGTCACGATCTCGCTCGGCGTCGTGGAGAAGCGGGGCCCGCGCCTCGAGGTCTACGTCCGGTGACGACCGGCGAGCCGCTCCTCTCGGTCCGCGACCTCGCCGTCTCGTTCGCGACCGCCGAGGGAACCCGCGTGCAGGCGCTCGACGGCGTCTCGTTCGACGTCCCGCAAGGCAAGACCGTCGGGCTCGTGGGCGAGTCGGGCTGCGGCAAGACGGCGACGGCGCTGTCGATCCTGCGCCTCTTGCCCGCGCCGAGCGCGCAGATCGATCGCGGCGCGATCGTCTTCCAGGGCGAAGACCTGCTCCGGCTCCCGGAGCGCGCGATGCAGCGGGTGCGCGGCGGCAAGATCGGCATGGTGTTCCAGGAGCCGCTGACGGCGCTCACGCCCGTCTACTCGGTGGGCGCGCAGGTCATGGAGGCGATCCGCCTGCAGGAGCGCATGTCCCTCAAGGAGGCGAAGACCCGCGCGATCGAGCTCCTGCGCAAGGTGGGTTTGTCCCACCCCGCCGAGCGCTTCGACAGCTACCCGCACGAGCTCAGCGGGGGCATGCGGCAGCGGGTGCTCCTGGCGATGGCGCTCGCCGCGCCGCCGCGGCTGCTCGTCGCGGACGAACCCACGAGCGCGCTCGACATGGCGCTACGCGCGCAGATCATGGCCCTGCTCGCCGACCAGGCGCGCGAGCTCGGGATGAGCTTGCTCGTGATCACCCACGATCTGCCGTTCGTCGCGGAGATCGCGCACGAGATCGTGGTGCTTTACGCGGGGCAGGTGGTCGAGACGGGGCCACCTTCGCGGGTGCTCGCGTCGCCGCGGCACCCGTACACGCAGGCCCTCGTGCGTAGCGTGCCGCCCGCGGGCTCGTTCCGGAAGCGCGGCGAGAAGCGCAAGGCCCTGCCGACGATCGAAGGATCACTGCCGGATCCGGGGAGCGCTCCCCGCGGATGCCGCTTCGCGCCGCGTTGCCCGGACGTGATGGATCGGTGCCGCGAGGAGGCGCCGCCGCTCTTCGTCTCCTCGCGCCCGCCCGCGTCGGTCCGGTGTTTCCTGCACGAGCGGGCGGCAGAGCCGGGAGGAGGCGCGGCGTGAGCGGACCGGACAAACCGCGCTCGACCAAGCCGCTGCTCCAGGTCGAGAAGCTCTCGACCTTGTTCCCGGTCCGGCAGGGCCTCTTCAAGGCGACGAAGTTCCTGCACGCGGTCGACGGCGTGAGCTTCTACATCCGGCCCGGCGAGACGCTGGGGCTCGTGGGCGAGTCGGGTTGCGGCAAGAGCACGCTCGGGCGCACGGTGCTGCGCCTCGTCGAGCCCACGCTCGGGCGCATCGTCTTCGACGGGCAGGACATCACGCGCCTCTCCGAGCGCGCGCTCCGACCGCTGCGCCGGCGCATGCAGATCGTCTTTCAGGACCCGTACTCGTCCTTGAACCCGCGCTTGACGGTGCGCGAGATCGTCGGCGAAGGGATCGCGGCGCTCCGGCTCGCGAAGACCACGCGCGAGGCGGACGAGACCGTCCTCGAGATGGTCACGAAGGTGGGGCTCGGGCCCGCGTCGCTCGATCGGTACCCGAGCGAATTCTCGGGCGGGCAGCGGCAGCGGATCGCCATCGCGCGGGCGCTCGCGGTGCGGCCCGACTTCGTGGTCTGCGACGAACCGACGAGCGCGCTCGACGTGTCGGTGCAGGCGCAGATCCTCAACCTGCTCGAGCGGCTGCAGGACGAGCTCTCGGTGAGCTACCTGTTCATCTCGCACGACCTGCGCGTGGTGGGCTACATGAGCCACCGCATCGCGGTGATGTACCTCGGCCGCATCGTGGAGATGGGCCCGGCGCGCGAGGTGTCGGAGCGGAGGCTCCATCCGTACACGCGCGCGCTCTTCGGGGCGCTGCCGCGCGAGGACGGTGATCCGCGGCCGAGGCGCGTGCTCCATGGCGAGCCGCCGCGCCCGCTCGAACCGCCGCGCGGCTGCGTGTTCCAGTCCCGTTGCCCGAAGTCGGAGCCGGGGCGCTGCGACGTCGAGGCGCCGGAGCTCACGGAGCTCGTGCCCGGCAGCCACCACCGCGTGGCTTGTTTCCACCCGGAGGGCGTCGACGCGCACGCGCCGCGCTCGAGCGCGCGGCCCTCGGTGCCGGCGCTGCCGCCCGCGGACGTGTGAACGTCAGCCGCCGATCTGATCGGACGACTCGGCGTCCTCGATCCGGATGTCGGGCGAGGGCAGCTCGAGCTCCTCGCAGGCGAGGACCGCCTCGAGCTTGATCGGGTTGGCGATGGTCGGGGTTTGTCCGACCGTGAGGGCCTCGACCACGGCGCCGAGCGTCCAGCGGCCGAGGGAGGCGAGGCGCACGTCGTCGCCGCTCATCTGGAGCGTGTCGCGCAGGTCCTCGTGCTGCTGGAGCAGATCGTCGGCCTCGCGGCCGAGGACCATGCGGGCCGTGCGGACGACGCGGCGGAGCACGCTGTTCCAGGCCGTGAGTGTCTCCTCGTCGGTGACGTCGTCGAGGATGTCGAGGCCCACGGGCAGGCGCGCGATCCGCTCGATGTAGCGGTGGAGCAGGGCGCCGCGCAGGAGGCGGCCGTGCTGCGGGGCGATGATCTCGACCGGCGGATCGAGGGCGCGGATGGCGTCCATCGCGCGGACGAGCACGCGGTTCGTCGGCATGTACGTCTGGTGGAAGGCGCGGATGCCGGGCCAGTCGCTCTCGTCGGCCCAGAGCCCGCGCGCCTCGATTGGCGTGAGGCCGCCGAAGAGGTCGCCCGTGAAGAGCACGCGTGTCTCCGGGTCGTAGAGCATCACGGCGCCGCGGAAGTGGCAGAAGGGGCTCGGGACGGGCAGCATCGTGTGGCCCGTGGGCACGTCGAAGCCGCGCGGGAAGCGGGCCGTGTCGATGTATCGCTCGGGCGGCAGGTTGAAGTGCACGATGAGGCGCCAGGTCGACTCCGAGCAGACGATCGAGGCGCCGGGCGCGTAGCGGGCCGAGATCACGGCGGCGCTCGAGCCGACGTCCGGGTCCTGGTGGTTGATGTACAGCGCCGAGAGCTTGTTCATCCCGCCGATGAGCGTGCCGATCTTGGCCGAGACGACGGCGAAGTCCGAGCTCGATCCGGGGTCGACGAGCATGTGGAACGGACCCGCCTGCTCGAAGCCGGGCTTGGGGCGGAAGATGCGCAGGTACGGGTTCGCGTGGAAGATGCTCTTCGGATCACGCTTGCCGACCCAGAACGTGTCCTTCGCGATCTCGATGGGCGAGACGATCTCGGGCCGGTCGAGCTGTTGCGGCGTGGGGCGCGACGCGCCGTGCGGGCTCGCGGCGGGCGAGAGGGGGCCGCCGCCGCGCGAGGGCAGGAGCTGCGGGGGCGTGCCGGACGACGCGTACGCCGCGACGGCGTGGGGCGCGAGCGGCGGCGAGGTGGTCGGCGTGGGCATCGTGTCCGGCTGCATGCGCTTGGCGACGCCCATGGCGAGGGTGGCCGGCTCGGAGCTCGTGCCGAGCTTCGGCTCCGCGTGCGCCTTGGCCTGCGCGCGGGGGCCTTCGACGTGGATGCCGGGCGAGATGCGGGTCGTCGGCTGCATCGCGTCGACGACGGCGGCGCGCATCGAGGCGGCGTCGGGGAAGCGGTTCGCCTTCTCGAACTGGAGGGCGCGGTCGACGATGTCGACCACGGCCTTCGGCAGGCCGGGCGCGACGAGCGCGAGCGAGCCGACGGGCTTGGTGGCGGCGAGGATCAGGCTGCCGGTGATGTTTTGCGCCTCGTGCACGAGGTGGCCCGAGAGGAGCGTGTAGAGGGTCGCGCCGACGGCCCAGAGGTCGCTCGTCGCGTCGACCTCGGCCCAGTCGCCGCGCGCCTGCTCGGGGGGCATGAAGCCGGGCGTGCCCATGGTCGTGCCGAAGCTCGTGGCGATGCGGCCTTGCTGGACGGCCGCCTCGAGCACGCGGGCGAGGCCGAAATCGAGGACCTTGATGGTGCCGCTCTGCGTGAGGAAGATGTTCTCGGGCTTGAGGTCGCGGTGGAGGATGCGCTTCTCGTGGGCGGCGACGAGCACGTCGAGCACGGCGTGCGCGAGCGTGAGCACCTCGGGCGTGGGCAGCCTGCCGCCGCAGCGCTGGGCGATGCGGTCGTAGGTCTCGCCTTCGAGCAGCTCCATGACGAGGAAGGCGAGCCCGTCGTCGGTCTCGTCGTCGTCGAGGATGCGCACGACGCCGGGGTGGCCGACGGCGTTGGCGGCGTAGCCCTCGTGGTGGAACCGGGCCTTGATCGCGGGCTCGGCGGCGAGGTCCGGGTGCAGCACCTTGACGGCCGCGCGGTTCTTGTTGCGATGCGTGGCCCCGTAGACGGCCGCCATGCCGCCCACGCCGAGCAGCATATCGAGCCGCCATTTCCCTTTCAAAAGCGTGCCGATGCGCGCCTCTGCGCGCCCTCGATTCGCCCGTTCCATGGCGATCATGCGGTCGTTTCCCCTCGGGGGACCCTCCGCGACCACATTGCGGAAAGCTCCAGAGTGAAGTGAATGTCAGGATAGCATGGCCACGCGGACCAGGCGAGGCGATCACCATCGCAATGCCTGTCACGTCACTGACGTTGCTCCCTCGAAATGGGTATCACCCAATTCGTCGACGGGACGGCGACCGGAGCGCGTGTCGTCGGACCATGGAGGACAAACGCGCCCACCCCGCATGTGGAGGTGGGCGCGTGAGGGTCCGATCAGGACTGGGCCTGCTCTTCTTCTTCTTCGACTTCGGCGGCCTCGTCCTGCGCGCTCGGCACGACGCCCGTCCCGAGCTGCGACATGATCTGGGTGCGCCACGAGATCAACGTCTGCGCGCGGCGGCCCGCCGTCGAATCCGACAGCCCGCTGAGCTTCACGATCTGCTTCGTGATCGCGTCCTGCGCGGGCGGTTTGTCGGAGAGGATCCCGGGGGCGATCGCGCCGATGATTTCGCTGTCCTGGATGGACTTGCGGAACTCCTCGCGCTCCTCGCCGCTCCCGGCCGCGGCATTACGCAGCGCCTTGCCGACCTCGGTGACGCCGAACCCGCCGCCCTCTTCCTCCACCAGGAACCCGAGCACCCGAGCGGTGTGGAGCCCGTAGAGGACGTGGCGGGGGTTGATCCCGGTGCGGTCGGAGACGTCGGCCTTCGTTTTCGAGCCATCGGCGACGGCATCGATGATGCGGCGGACGTTTTCGAGGCTGTCTGCTTGGGGAATGTCTTTGCTTTCGAGACGACGGCGAGCGGTCGGCATGTTGAGGAGGCGGAGTCTACATGCAGACCGGCGTGTGTTCCGCCAAAAATTTGCCCGAACGTGTCGAGCCCCCGCCGGAGGCCCCTCCACGCGGCTGGAACCGCGTGACGAGGCCCCCTCGACGGGAGCATGATCGATACTTTTGACCCGGCTTACGTGGCGTGGATCACGTGACTCGCGGGGGAGCGAGGTCAACGAACGGCGCTCGGGGCGCCCGCGGTCGCGGCGCGGTAGGCGGCGAGGGCCTTCTGCCAGTCGGCCACGGCGTCGATCTGGCGGAGCGCCGCTTCGAGCGCGGCCTGCTCGCGCAAGTTCACGAGCAGGAGCGTGCCTTCGCCGAGCTCGAAGCGCTTGAGCTCCTGGTCGGCGAGCCTGCGCGCGACGTCGACCTCGGCGCGCGCCGCCGCGGCGCGCTGCTCGGCCGCCACGAGCGCAGAGGCCGCGTCGCGGACGTCGGCGACCACGCGATCACGCTGCAGCCGCGCCTGGGCCTCGATGCGCGAGACCTGCGCCGACGCGGCCTGCTCGCGCCCGGTGGCGGCGCGGTTGAGCAGCGGGATGTCGACGACGACGGCCGCCTCGAGCACGGGCTTCGCTTGTTTCGGATCCCCCGGGCCGAGGTCCTGCGAGCCGACGACGACGAGGTCGATCGCAGGGCGCCGCTGGTTCTCGGCCCAGCGGCGCTCGACCTCGGCTTGCTCCTTCTGCGCGTCGAGGCGCTTGAGCTCGGGCCTCCGCTCCAGCGCAGCCCGCTCGTCCGCTCGGATACGCGCGACGTCGAGCGGCGTGGGCTCGGGCATCGACGAGGGCAAACGCGAGGGCTCGGGCAGGATGGACGAACCATCGGCGGCGCGCAGGAAGAGCGAGAGCTCGATCGCCGACTGTTCGAGCGCGCGCTGCGCGGAGACGAGCTGCGCCCTGCGCTGGAGGATCGCGCGCTGGTTCTCCTGCCGCTCGATCGCAGGCACGTCCCCCGTCTCCACGCGCCGCGCGAGCGCGCCGTCGCGCACGATCGCGAGGTCGAGCCAGGAACGCGCGACGGCGAGCCTCCGGCCCGCGGCGACCCAGTCCCAGTAGCGGAACGAGGCGACACGCGTGGCGTCGATGCGCTGCTGATCGGCGCCCTGCGTGGCCGCGTCGACGCCGAGCTCGGCGCGCCGGATGCTCGCGCGGCGGCGGTCGATCGGGCCGTCGCGCCAGAGGTTGAGCCGCGCGCCGGCGCGGACCTCGCCGTACTGGTTCGTGGCGAGCTTGCCGTCGTAGACGGGGTACGCGCCGAGGCCGAGGCGGTAGCCGGCGAAGACGCTCGATCCCCACCACGGCAGCGGCTGCTCGACGAAGGTGTCGAGCCGCTGCGAGGGATAGCCGCCGATGGGGATCACGGCCGCGCTCGTGCGCCACGATGGATCGAACCCGCCGGACGCCGAGAGCTTCTCGGCCTCGGCCACGGCGCGATCCTGCTGGGCCGCGAGGATGAGCGGGAAGCGCTGCTCGACCGTGCGGACGAGCTCGTCGAGCCCGAGCTCTCCGGCGCTCGTCGAGGCCGTCGTCGCGGGCCCCGGCGGCGTGGGGAGCGAGGTGGTCACGTCCGTCGCCCCCGAGGGAGTTTGTCCGTTCGCGACCGCCGTCCACGCGAGCCCGAGCATGATGGCGAGCCCGCGGGCGAGGGTTCGTCCGGGAACCGTCACTTGCCACCTCCCTTCTGGTCGCCCTTGTCCTTGCCGTCCTTCGAGCCGTCGTCCGGCAGCGCGGGCCACTGCGGCGGGAAGCCGTTGAACTGGCGCCAGAGCTCGTAGCCGAGCGAGACGCGGTCGAGCAGGACCCAGCCGTTCGCGCGCGTGCCTTGCCGCAGGTATTGCCTCGCGGGCCAGGGCTCGACGCCGTCCGGCGTGACGACCACGCGGAACTTGCCGGCGCCGTCGTCCGTGGCGTCGACGAACGCGACCTTGCCGCCGTAGGTGCCGACGGCCGCCGAGGGCCAGCCGGAGAACTGGATCGCGGGCCAACCCTCGAACTGGAGGCGCACGTCGCGGCCCGGGGTGACGAGGTTGACGTCGTTGCCGTCGACCCAGAGCTCGACCGCCGCCTCGTCGGTGTCGGGCACGAGCACCGCGAGGACCTCGCCCGACTTGATCATCTCGCCGCCCTGCTTGGCGACGACGCGCAGCACCGTGCCCGCGCGTGGCGCCTTGACGCTCTGGGTGAGCTGCCGGGCGAGCCGCACCTCCATGCGCGCCAGCTCCGCGGTCGCCGACGCGATCTCGGACTCGGCGGACGCGCGGGAAGCCGTCGCGTCGTTGATGGAGGCGCTCGCGTCGTTGCGGATCTTCGCGAGGTCTGCGCCGAGCGCGGTCTCCTCGGAGCGAGCGGCCGAGACCGCGGCGCCTGCCCGATCCATGTCGGTGCGCGTGCGCGCCTCGTCGAGCTCCGCGAGCTCGACCTGCCGCTTGGACGACAGGCCCTCGTCGAAGAGCGAGCGCTGCCTCGCCAGGTTGAGCTCGGCCGTCTTGTGCGCCGCCTTCGCCGCGACGACCGCTTGTTCTGCGGCGCGCACGCGGTCCCTCGCCATCTTCACGCGCGACGAGGCCGCGTCGAGCGCGCTGTCGCGGGAAGACTCGAGCGACCGGATACGATCTCCCACGGCGGAGACGCGCGCGCGGGCCGCCTCGATCCGCGCGTCGACGGCGTCCTTCTCGCGCTCGAGGCGCGAGACGAGCTCCGGATCGTTGTCGGCGATGTCGGCGATCGCCGCGCCCTCCGCGACGCGGTCGCCCTCCTGCACGTGCCAGCGCACGACGCGGCCCTCGACGGGCGCCTCGATCGTCTGCTGGCGATCGAGCGGGGCGAAGGCGATCACCCGCCCGTGCGCCGGCGAGTTCTGCTGCCAGGGCACCACCACGAGCGAGAGCGCCACCAGCACGAACAGCGTGATCAGCATCCGCGCGATCGTCCGCGTCAGCCGCGGCGCGCGGACGAGGCGCATCACGTCGCGCTCCCCTTCGAGGACCATCGTTCGGTGTGGGTTCAGTCTGGAAGGCATCGGCTTGTCGCTCCCTCGGACGTGCGCCTTCAGGGCAGATCACCCGCGCGCAGGGGGCGCACCCTGCCCGCGTCGAGCACGAGGATCTCGTCGCAGCTCCGCAAGACATCGCGGTCGTGCGTCAGGACGAGCGCGGTCCACGGGGCCGCGCGGTCGAGCAGCGCCGCGTGGATCGCCTTGCGCGACGCCGGCTCGAGCTCGGCGAGCGCCGTGTCGAGGACGACGAGGCGGGGCCGGCCTGCGATGGCGCGGGCCACGCAGAGGCGCTGCGCCTGACCGTGCGAGAGCAGCCCGCCGCCCGTCGGCAGCCGCGTCTCGAGCCCCTCGGGCAGGGCCGCGATGTCGTCCCAGAGCCCCACGGCTTCGAGCGCCGCGCGCACGTCGCGTGTCTGCACCTCGTGCCGGCCGACGCGCACGTTCTCCGCGACCGTGCCGTCGAAGATCTCGACGCCGCGGACGAGCGCGATGTGCTCCCGCAGCGAGCTCACGTCGACGTCGCGCAGGTCCGCGCCGTCGACGTCGATGTGCCCGCGCGTGGGGGCGCGCAGGCCGTAGAGCATGTCCGCGAGCGTGCTCTTGCCCGCGCCGCTCGGGCCGACCACGGCCACGCGCGCGCCGGGGGCGAGCGAGAGGTTCAACTCGTTGATGAGCGGCTCCTTGCCGGGGTAGGCGAAGGCGACGTCGACGAGCCGCACGCGCGCGCCCGCCTCGCTCCGCGGGATGTACGTCCCGCCGGGCACCTCGAGCGGCAGATCGACGAGCTGCCCGAGTTTGTCCACGCCCGCGAGCAGGTCGTAGAAGCTCTCCAGCGTCTTGCCGAACTTCGCGATGCCCGCCACGACCGTCGTCACGATCAGCTCCGCCGCGACGAGCTGCCCGAGCGTGAGCTTGCCGCGGATGACGAGCCAGCCGCCGACGCCGAGCAGCGCCGCGCTGGCGATCGCTTGCACCACGAGCGAGCCGGCGATCTGGCGGAACAGCACCTTCCAGTGCTTCCTGCGCGCCTCGAGCCACGTGTGGAGCAGGTCCTCGGCGCGCGCGCGCGCGAAGCCCGAGGCGCCCACCGAGCGGAACGCGGCCGGGTGCCGCGCCATCTCCTCGAGCCACGCGGCGACCGCGTACTTCGCCTTCGACTCCTTGACCGACGTCTTCACCGCGCCGCGCCCGAGGCCGAGCAGGACGAACGACACCGCGATCACCAGCGCCACGTCGAACGCGAGCAGGAGCGGGTGGTAGAACGCCAGCACGAGCATGCCCACGGCCGTCTGCAAGAGGATGGAGACGCCGTCGACGAGCAATGTGGCCGCGCCCTTCTGCACCGTGAGCACGTCGAAGAAGCGGTTCACGAGCTCCGGCCCGTAGGCGCCGCCGAGCGCGTCGGATCGCACGCGCGGCAGCCGGAACGCGAGGTCCACCGAGACGCGCACGAAGACCCGCTGCTGGATGCGCTCGACGACCCACGCCCAGAGCGCGCGGAGCACGCCGGCGAACGCGAGCCCGACGAACACCAGCAACGTCAGCACGACGAGCGGCTGGAGCAGCCCGCCGAACGCCACCGTGTTCACCAGCGCCTGCACCCCGATCGGCGCCGCGAGCGACACGACGCCCACGCCGATCGCGTAGACGAGCGCCACGCCGATGTCGTCGCGCTCGAGGCGCAGCAACGACACGAGCCTGCCGAGCGGCGAGGGCGCGCCGTTGCCGCCGCCGCCGCCGCCGAGCGCGCCGAGCGGCTCCAGCGGATCGGCGATCGCCCACGTCACGGGCTCGGTCGGGCTCGCCGCGCCCACGATCGCCGCCAGCTTCTCGGGCCCGGCCCACGTGGGTTTGTCCCCGCCGCTCGCCGCCGCCACGCGCACCGCGCCGGGGCGCCCGTCCACGAGCACCATCGCGCGCGCGGGTCCGTCCTCGCCTGCCCCGAGCGTCACCGCTGGCGCCAGCGCTCGCGCGGCCGCTATCGCCTCCGCGCTCGATCGGCGCACCGTCCGGATGCGCAGTCCGACCTTGATGCCTGCGCGCGCGAGCTCGTCGAACCACGCCTCGGGCCCGACGAACGCCGTGTCCTGCCGGGCCTCGTCGACCGCCTCGCGCGCCGCGCCGCGCTCGACCTCGACGCCGGCGCTCTTGCCGAGGAGCTCGAGCGCGTGGAGCAGCGGCTCCGTCAGGCCGGCGTCGCGGGCGGCCCTGGCCGCGGCGGAGCACGACTCCGAGGACGGAGGCGACGTCGCCTCCTGCGTCTCCGGCGCAACGTCTTGCGGAGGAGGGCGGCGAGGGGCGGGCGGGACGATTTCCGGTTGGGCCACGGTGCCCCGCTCTCTTCACCTCCCGTGCCAGGCGCGGACCGGCCTCGCACCCGCTGGTTCTGCGGCGCTTCGTCCCCGACGCGGTGCGACGCCGGATCCCAGGTGCGACTTTGTGCCGCACTCCCGAATCACGAAACGGATTTCATGTTTCGTGGATCGTGACCCGAAGATCCCGTCTCTTCGATCACTCGTCTTCGCCCAGCCATCGCTGGATCGTGCGGCGGTTGATCCCGAGCGCGGCCGCGGCGCGCACCTTGTTGCCGCCGAAGCGCTCGAGCACGTGCTTCACGTAGGCGCGGTCCACCTCTTCGAGCGTCATCATGCGCTCGGCGGCGCTCGCGAAGAGGTCGGGCGTGCTCGGCTTCTGCACCGTCGGCGGCAGGTCGTCCGGGCTGATCCACTCGGCCTGCGCCAGGGCCACCGCGCGCTCGACCGCGTTCTCCAGCTCGCGCACGTTGCCGGGCCATTCGTAGGCCATCAGCACGCGCGCCGCGGCCCCCGAGAAGCCCTGGATCGGGAGCCCCGCCCGCGCCTTCGCCCGCTGCAGGAAGTGCTCGGCCAAGGGCAGGATGTCCTCCGGCCGGTCGCGCAGCGGCGGGATCGCGATCTCGATCACGGCGAGCCGGTAGAACAGATCCTCGCGGAACCGGCCCTCCTTCACGGCCCTGCGCAGGTCGTGGTTCGTCGCGGCCACCACGCGCGCGTCGATGGGCACGTTGCGCGTCGCGCCGAGGGGACGCACCTCGCGCTCCTCGAGCACGCGCAGGATCTTCGCCTGGAGCACGAGCGGCAGATCGCCGATCTCGTCGAGGAAAAGCGTGCCCCCGTCGGCCTCGACGAACAGGCCCTTCTTGTCCTGCCGCGCGTCCGTGAACGCGCCCTTCTTGTAACCGAAGAGCTCGCTCTCCAGCAGCGTCTCCGGGATCGCCGCCGCGTTCACCGCGACGAACGGCCCCTCCTTGCGCCGGCTCGCCTCGTGCAGCGCGCGGGCGACGAGCTCCTTTCCGCTGCCGCTCGGCCCCGTCACGAGCACCGTCGCCGGCGAGTCGGCCACGCGCCGCACCACGCTCGTGATGTCCGCCAGCGCGCGGCTCTTGCCGATGATGCCCTTCAGCGCGCTCTCCGTCGCGAGCGCCCCGCGCAGCGCCTCGACCTCGCCCCGCAGCCGCCTCGCCTCCATCGCCCGGTCGAGCGCGACGCCGAGCACGGCCGGCTCGACGGGCTTCGTCAGGAAATCGTAGGCGCCTTGCCGCACCGCGCGGACCGCGATCTCGATCGACCCGAACGCCGTGATCGCGACGATCACGATGCGCGGATCGGCCTTGCGGGTCCACTCGATGAGCTCGATGCCGCTTCCATCCGGCAGGCGCATGTCCGTGAGGAGGATCTCCACGTCACCCGCCTCGATCCGCGCGCGGCCCTCGGCGATCGTCGCGGCCCTCGACGCGCCGAGGCCTCGTTTCTCGGCGATGCCCACGAAGAGCTCCGCGAGGGGCGTATCGTCCTCCACCACGAGCAGGTTCATCGGCGTTCGTTTCGCGCTCTCCATCCCGTCCTCGCGCCTTCTCGCGACTGTCGCGGCTCCGTCGCTCGGGCAGGCCGCCCCCGTGCCATAACGAGCTCGTCCATGAACCTCGCGCGCAAGCGGCTCACCCGCAAGCTCCTCGCCATCTTCGCCACCCCCGTCGTCCTCGGCTTCGTGCTCACGGGGGTCGTCTCCCTCCGGACGATCCGTACGTCCCTCGTCGAGAGCAGCGAGCGCGCGCTCGCCGACAACATCGCCACGCTCCGAACGGCCGCCCTGCCCATCGCGGCGAAGGGGCAAACGGAGGAGGCCGCGGCGCTCGTCGAGCGCGTCGCCGACGAGGAGACCGTACACGGCGTGGCCTTCTACGACGAACGAGGCGCGCCGTTTGCTCGCTCGTCGGCGCTCGTGAACGCGCCCTCCGCCCTCGACGTCATGGCCGCGCGCGCCGTCTCCCTCGGGGCGTCGAGCCATGGAACCGTCCGCGTCGGCGACGAGGAGGTCCTCGTCCACGTCGAGCCCGTCCGTGACGCGCCTGGCCTCGGCGCGGTGGTCATGACCCGCGAACTCGGCCCGATCGATCGCATGATCGACCTCGCCCTGATCCGGCTCGCGCTCACGGGTGGCGCGGCGGCGCTCTGCGTGTCGCTCATCGCGATCTGGATCTCGCGCGTGCTCGGGCGCGAGTGGGGCAACCTCGTGCACGCCGTCGATCGGGTGGCTGCGGGTGACCTCGACGTGCGCGTCGAGGCCTCGCCGCGGCTCGAGCTCGACCGCGTCGCCCGCGCCATCAACGACATGACCCGCTCGCTCGCCGAGACACGCGAGAAGCTGCTCGCGGCCGAGGCGGAGCGGACCGAGCTCGCCGCGCGGATGCGGCACGCGCAGGCCCTCGCGGTCGTGGGGCAGGTGGCCGGCTCCTTCGCGCACGAGATCGGCTCGCCGCTCAACACCATCCTCGGCTGGTCGCGCCTCTCGGCCGCGGACGAGGACCTGCCTGGCCCCGTGCGCGCGCAGTTCGAAACCATCGCCGCCCAGTGCGAGCGCATCCGCCGCATCGTCCAGCGCATGCTCGACGTGAGCCGCCCGCCCACCGATCACGTCGTCCCCGTCGAGCTCGCGGACGTCGTGCGTGACGTGACCGCCTTCCTCGCGCCCGACCTGCGCGTGCGTCGGATCGATCTGCGCCTCCGTGTCGCCGAGCGCCTGCCGCCGATCGTCGCCGTTCGGGATCGGCTGCTCCAGGTCGTGATGAACCTCTGCATCAACGCGATCCAGGCGCAGCCGGGGGGCGGCACGCTCCGGATCTCGCTCGCGCTCGACGACGCGGACCCCGAGCGTGAGCCACGCCTGCGGCTCGAGGTCGCCGACGCGGGGCCGGGGATCCCCGAGGACAAGCGGTCGCAGGTCTTCGAGCTCTTTTATTCGACGAAGGTCGAGATCGGAGGCACGGGGCTCGGGCTGCCCATCGTCGCCGACGTCGTGCGGGACCTCGGCGGCCGCGTCGAGATCGCGGACGCGCCCGAAGGTGGCGCCCTCTTCCGCGTGCTCCTGCCGGCCGCCTCGAGCGCTCGCTAGAGCACGAGCGCAGGCCCGCTCGCCCGCGTGAGCGACTCGCCGCTCCTGAACCGCAGATGCCGCACGAACACCTCGTCCGTGTCCGCCGCGTCTCGCCCCAGCACCACCGTCGCGCCCGACTCCGTACGCACGACGACCTGATCCAGCGGCGTGAGGAAGCTCCGCGCCTGGCTCGCCGAGATCACCCGCAGCCACGGCGCCGTCTCGGCCCCGCGCTTCGCGACCCAGGCCGCGATCGGCGTCGCGGGGATCTCGGCCGCCAGGCCCGTGTAGACCCACGGCGCGTCCGTCGGCACGCGGAAGCTCGCCTCCGAGGTGCCGCTCGTGATCCGCGCGAGCCCCTCCGACGGCGCCAGCCGCAGCGACACGGTCGGCTCGTTCGCCGCGCTGCTCGTCGTCGTGATCTCGGCGCGCACGATCCGCCCGCGCGCGTCGAGCGTCACGTCCTCGATCACCTGCCGCTCGGCCCTGCTCGCGAGCATGATCCGCGTCTCGCCGTGCAGCCTCTCCGTCCCATCCGGGCCGATCGATCGCCAGGTCTGGCTCATGGAACCACGCTGGCCTTCGAAGACGAACGTCGACTCGACGCTCTCCCGCGCGAATCCTTTCGAATCACCTGCGCCCGCGGGGGCGTCGCAGGCGGCGGTGAGCGAAGCAGCGACCACGATCGATACGGCGGCAAACCACATCTGCGAAGTGCGCATCACGAAGGCCCTCCGTCGGTCCGTTCGAGGAGATCGACGCAGGGGCCGCGCCCGTGTGACGGAAATTCTTCAGCGTGTACAGCCGAGCCGCGTCGACCGCTCGCGCGCCTCGTCCGCCGTCACGCTCCGGGGCCGCGCGCGCCCCCATCGATCGAGCACGGTCTTGTAGGACGCACACGCGCCCTTCGTGTCCCCCGACGCTTCCCGCGCTTGACCGAGCCACAGATGGGCCCGCGTGTGCGCCATCGGGAAGCTCAGCGCAGAGCAGCTCCCGGCTGCCTGCTCGAGCCAGCGCTTCGCCTCTTCGAGCTGCCCGCCGAGCAGGAACGTCACGCCCGCCGACGCGCCCACCAGCGTGCCCGGCACGTACGGCGGCAGCGGCGCGTGCTCCGCGAGCGCCGCGAGCGCGCCTTGCGCGTCCTCCGCCGTGATCGTCGTCGCCGCCCAGCCGTGCAGCCACAGATAACTCCGCGCGGCCGGCGTCACCCGGGACGACCACTCCGCGAGCCACGCGCGCCGCCGCGACGCGAGCCCCTCGCGCGTGATCACCCCGGCCTTGCGCGCCGTCACCAGGAGCGCGGGCGTCGCGTCGTTCGACAGCGCCGAGTCCTCCGCGCTCGGATCCGGCTCCCACGCGCCCTGACGATCCAGATAATCGAGCGCGACCGCCCCGGCCTCCGCGTGTCGCCCCGACTCGATCAAGAGCTCCGCGACCGCGCGCGCCGCGATCCCGTGATCGTTGCGCCGCGCGCTGCCCTCCGCCTTCCGCTCGAGGGCCCGCGCGTGCGCGAGCGCCTCCTCGAAATCGCCGTGGAGGGCTGCCTTGCGCATCGCGCCTGTGACGAGCACGCGGCTGCGCACGACCTCCGCCACGTTTGGCGCGAGCTCGCCGACCTGCTTGCCCGCGTGCCGGAGCGCCTCCTCCACCGTCGCGCTCGGCTCGCCCCTCGACGCCAGCGCGTCGGCGAGCAGCGGGTACGACAGGTGCGGCTGCGCGCCGCGGGCGATCATCTGCCGCGCCGTCGACTCCATCGCCGCGCATCGCCCCGCGTAGCCCTCCAGCCGCGCGCGGTACGACAGGCACGCCATCGCGTCCGGCGCCACCACGAGGCAACGCTCGATCGCCTTTTGCGCCTCGTCGAACTTGCCCCGGTACGCCTCGAACACCGCCAGCGACGAGAGCGCCCGCGCGAACTGCGGGTCGAGCTCGATCGCGCGTGACAGGTGCCCGATGGCCGCCTGGAAATCGTCGAAGTTGCCGCGGGCGAGCGCCAGGAAGAACCAGAGCTGCGCGTCGCCCGGGTGGTCCTCGAGCATGGCCTCCAGCCTCTTGCCCGCCTCGGCCCAGTCCGCGGGCTCGCGCTGCACCACGGGCTCGATCGCGTCGAGCAACGCGCGATCCCGCGGCGACAGCGCGTCGCTCCGCGCCCGCGCTTGCCGATAACTCTCGCGGATGCCGCCCTGATGTTGCGCCATCCCGATCGCCGCGAACTGCACGTGGGCCGAGGCCAGCCCCGGATCGAGCGTGATCGCCCGCTGGAACTCCGGCCCCCACGACCCGCCTGCCCGGAACGCCTCGAGCCCCGCGTGGTACGCCGCGCGCGCCTCCTCGTTCGACGAGCCCGAGCTCGGCAGATCCGTCGCCACGACCTTCGCGTCCGCGCGTGTCGCCGCGACCTTCGCGCTCGTCGCCTCCGTCGCCTTCGTTTGCTCTGCGCTGCGCAGCTTCGACGCCCCGAGGATCGCGCCGACCACGAAGAGCAGCACCACGAGCGCCGCCGGCCCGAGCAAGCGTGGCGCGCCCGGCGCTCTCGGGGCCTCGTGATCGAGCTCCTCCGCGATCGCCCCGGCGTTCTCGTAACGATCGTGCGGCTCCTTCTGCAGACACCTCCGCGCGACACGATCGAGGTCCGGATCGACGCCCGCGTGTATCGACGCCGGCGCGGTCGGCTCCGACGCTTCGATCGACGCCAGCACCGCGGCGGCGTTTCTCCCGGCGAAGGGCCGCTTCCCCGTCAGCATCTCGTAGAGCATCACCCCGAACGAGAACACGTCGCTCCGCGCGTCCACCGGGCGACCCCGCGCTTGCTCGGGCGACATATAGCTCGGCGTCCCGAGGATCGCGCCTTCCGCCGTCGCCACCGGCACCGGATCGAGCTCCGCGTGTGTCGCCTTCGCCAGCCCGAAATCGAGCAGGATCACCCGCCCGTCGCCCTCGATCATCACGTTCTCGGGCTTCAGGTCGCGGTGCACGAGGCCTCGTGCGTGCGCCTTCGCCAGCGCGCGGGCGAGGTCCTTCGCGATGCGCCGCGCCTCGCCCGGCGGCAGCGCCCGCGCGTCCTTTGGCCTCGCGTCGAGCCGCTCGCGCAGCGTCGATCCGCAGAGCCGCTCCATCGCGATGAACGCTCGCCCTTGGTCCTCGCCGACGTCGTAGATCGCCACCACGCCTGCGTGCTCGAGCGCCGCCGCGGCCCGCGCCTCGCGCAGGAGCCGCCGCTTGCGCTCCTCGTCCTCCGACAGCAGCACCTTCAGCGCGACCTCGCGCCCGAGCGTCGGATCCGTCGCGGCGAACACCACGCCCATCCCGCCGCGCCCGATCTCCTCGCGCACCACGAAGCGCCCGACCCGCTCGCCTGGGCGCGGCAACGTCGCCGGCGCGCACTTCGTGGCCCGCGGAGGGATCCGCGCGATCTTCTCCAGGAACGGATCGGGCGTGATCGAGCCCTCGCCGTCCTCCCCGGAAGGCGATGACGACGACGAGATCGACGTGTCCTCGTCGCTCTCTTCGACGTCCCGTCGCACGTCGCCCGTGCGTCCGGACAAGGGCTCGCCTTTCATGGACCGCGCCGAGTGTACCATCCGGCCGCGCGCCTCGTCGGCGCGTTCATATACCGGTCATTTCATGACCGAGCCGGGCATCGTCGCGCTTGCGAACCGAGGATCGCCGGGTATCGTCGTGGAGTCCATGCCCATCTGCGGCAGGGGTAGCCACGGACTCCACGGCGCATGACGAGCCCTCCTCCGTTTCCCGTTCAGTGTATCGACGTTCCGCGTGAGAAACGGCGCGACGAACAGCTCGGTTCGAAGGCGAAGTTCTGGTTCGAGAGTGCGAAGGACCACTGGAGCCTCTTCAAGGAGGGCCGCGAGAACGAGGACTGGGCGGAGAAAGTTGGGTCGGAATTTGCCCGCCTTCTCGGGCTGCCGTGCGCCGAAGTCGACCTCGCCGTGTGCGAGGGTCGCCGGGGAATCGTCTCCCCTTCGTTCCTGAGCAAGGAAGACGAGCTCATTCACGGCAACCAGGTCTTGCTCAGCCTCGACCCGAGTTATCCATCGGGCGAGGGATACCATGTTCACCATCATACGCTGGATGCCGTGTTCAACGCTCTCGAGGAGCTTCGCGTGGGGGCGTGGCCAGCGGCCGCGCTGCCTCTGCCGAGTGAGCTCGACGGCCGCGATGTATTCGTTGGATACCTCCTGCTCGACGCATTGATCGGAAACTCCGATCGGCACCACGAGAACTGGGGCGTCGTGAAACGCGCTGACGTCCGCCTGCTTTCGCCCACGTACGACCATGGGAGCTCTCTCGGTCGAAATGAGCCCGAAAGAAAGATGGAAGAGCGGCTCCGCGGCAACGATCGGCGGTTCACGGTCGACGTGTACGCATCCAGGTGTCGCTCTGCCTTGTATGAAACGTCCGACGCGAGCCATCCCATGAGCACGCGGAGGGCATTCGAACTCACCCTGACGAGGCGCCCCGCCGCCGCCCGACACTGGTTGTCGAACCTCCGCGCTGTCGACGACGCGAGCGTCTCGGGGATCTTGGACTGCATACCCGAGGAGCGCTGCTCCCCGTTGCACCGTCGTTTTGCACGCCGGATCCTCGAGCTCAACCGTCACTACCTGCTCGCACTCGCGCCGGAAGCACATGTCTGACCCGATCCCCGTTCTTTACGTCGCATGGCAAGACGCCGTCTCGCGCCGATGGTATCCCGTGGGGCGCCTGCGGAGGCTGGCGGATAGCCGGTACGAGTTCGTGTACGTTCGGGGCTTCGAGGTCGCTCGCGGGGCAGCTTCGATGTCGCCGATCATCGGCTTCCCCGACACCTCGAAACGCTACGTCTCTGCAGATCTGTTTCCGATCTTCAAGAACCGCATCATGTCTCGGAGTCGCGGTGATTACCCCGTGTACATCGAGCGCCTCGGATTGACGGATCCGTCGCCTGATCCGCTCCTGATCCTGGCGAGGAGCGAGGGGCATAAAGTCACGGATTCCTATTACCTCTTCCCACAACCGACCGAAGTCGTCTCACCGAGCGGAGAGCGTCGTTATTCGCTCAGCTTCTTCGTACATGGTATGAAGTACGTGCGGGAGGAGGCCAGAGCGCGGGCCATGAGCGCACCGCTCCACGAGAAGCTGTTTCTCTTGAGCGATCTCCAGAACCCGGCCGACCCTGCCGCCATGATGATTCGTACGTCGGACAATCATCTCCTGGGCTGGGTACCCCGGTATTATTGCTCTGATTTACAAGAACTGTGGCGGCGGACGAGCGCCATCGAGTTGACCGTGGAACACGTAAACCCGGCCCCTACGCCGTCCTGGCTGGTCTTGATGTGCCGCGTCGAAGCTCCCTGGCCCGAAGGCTTTCACGCGCTCTCGGCCCCCGAGTACGAGCCGCTCGCGGAGAGCGCCCGGGACGCAGGCGTCGCACACGGCAAGTAGAATTCGCTTGACGTGCGGATGAACTTGTGTTGCCACCACTCTCGTAGCACCTCGCATGAACGCGGACACCCGGCGCACGATCGACGCAGACATCCGCCGCCTCGCCGAGGCTGGGGACGTCGGCGCCGCCACCTCCGTCGCGCTGCGCGCTTACGGCCCTGAGATCTTCGAGTTCGTCGCGGCGCTCCATCGCAACGAGACCGACGCCTCCGAGGTGTTTTCCCTTTTTGCCGAGAAGCTCTGGAAGAGCCTCCCGAGCTTTCGCTGGGACGCCTCCTTCCGGACCTGGGCGTATGCCGTCGCGCGCACCTCCTCCCTCGATTTTCGTCGCGCGGAGAAGCGCCGGGCTGCGCGGGTCGTGCCCTTGCCGGAGGGCTCCTCGCTTTCGGCGATCGAGGCTGAGGTCCGCACGGTCACTCGCTCGTATCTGCGCACCGAGCGGCGGGATCGTTTCGCCGAGCTCCGGGCGCGCCTCTCGCCCGAGGAGCAGGAGCTCCTCATGCTCCGCGTCGATCGGCAGCTCTCCTGGGACGACCTCGCGGTCGTGCTCCACGGCGAGGACGCGCCGCCGCTCCGGGCGGACGAGAAAAAACGCGCCGCCGCGCGCCTGCGCAAGCGCTTCCAGCACCTCAAGGAAAAGCTCTACGAGATGGGGCGGCGCGAGGGGCTCGTCGGCGACGAGGGCTGACACAAAAAGCTCTTTCGCGGCGCGGCGCTGCCTGCTATCGCACGCGGCGAGATGAGCCGCATCTACCGCACCCTTCCTCCGTCGGGCACCGCGCTCGGCATTGCGTTCTCCGGGGGCCTCGACACGCGCACGGCCGTGGCCTGGCTCTCGCGCCAGGGCCTCCGCGTCCATTGTTATACCGCCGATCTCGGCCAGCCGGACGAGAAGAACCCGGCGGACATCCCGCCGATCGCGCTCACGCACGGCGCCGTGCATGCCCGGCTCGTCGATTGCCGCGAGGCCATGGCGCGCGAGGGCATCATCGCGATCCAGTGCGGCGCGTTCCACCTCTCCACGGCCGGCCGCAAATACTTCAATACCACGCCCCTCGGCCGCGCCGTCACCACCACGGCGATCGTCCGCGCCATGCGCGAGGAGGGCGTGCACGTCTTCGGCGACGGCAGCACCCACAAGGGCAACGACATCCAGCGGTTTTACCGGTATGGTGTCCTCGTCGATCCCGAGCTGAAAATCTACAAACCCTGGCTCGACCAGAAGTTCGTCGACGCCTTCGGCGGCCGCACCGAGATGGCCGAGTACCTCCAGTCGATCGGAATGCCCTACCACATGGGCACCGAGAAGGCGTACAGCACCGACGCCAACGTCCTCGGCGCCACGCACGAGGCGAAGGACCTCGAGTTCCTCGACAAGGGCATCACGATCGTCAACCCCATCATGGGCGCGGCCTTCTGGCGCTCGGACGTCGCCATCGCCGAGGAGGACGTCACGGTCGAGTATGCCGAGGGCGTGCCCGTCGCCTTGAACGGCGCGCGTTTCTCCTCGCTCTTCGCCCTCATCGTCGCGGCGAACGAGATCGGCGGGCGGCACGGGCTCGGCATGAGTGATCAGATCGAAAATCGCGTCATCGGCGCCAAGAGCCGCGGCATTTACGAGGCCCCTGGCATGGCATTGCTCCACATTGCCTACGAGCGCCTCCTCTCGGCCACGCACAACGAGGAGACGACCGACCTCTACGTGACCCTCGGCCGCCGCCTCGGCCGCCTGCTCTACGAGGGCAAGTGGTACGACCCCGAGGCGATGATGCTCAAGGAGTCGCTCGCCCGCTGGGTCGCCACGCCCATCAGCGGTATCGTGCGCCTCTCGCTCCGCCGCGGCGACGATTACACGATCCTCGAGACCCGCGCCGAGAAGAGCGCGTATGCCCCGGAGAAGCTCTCCATGGAGAAGACCGAGGCCGCCTTCACCCCCGAAGATCGAATCGGCGCCCTCGAGATCCAGAACCTCGCCGTCTCGGACAACCGCACCCTCCTGCTCCATTATGCCGATCGCCTCGGCCGCCTCGCCGGCCCGGCGGCCTCGTCGTTCGGCGACGTGCTCGGCGAGGGGGACGCGCCGAAGCGCCTCCCGGGTTCGGGCTCGTCCGAAGGCGCGTGAGCCTCGGCGCGGCGGATCGCTTGTCGCGGCGCGGGTGCGTTGGTAGCGTCACCTGCCCGCCATGCTCCTGCGACGCCCCGCGCTCCTCGACCCAGGCACGTTTTTCCACGGCCGTTATCGTGTGATCCAGCCGATCAAGTCCGGCGGGATGGGCACGGTGTACGAGGTCCTGGACGAGAAGACCTCGAGCCGCCGCGCGCTCAAGGTCATGCTCCCGAATCTCGTGACCAGCGAGGAGGGCCGCAAGCGCTTCGAGCTCGAGGCGCGGGCGACGGGCGCGATCGAGAGTGATCACATCGTCCGTATCCTCGACGTCGGCGTCGACAAGACCACGGACCTGCCTTTCCTCGTGATGGAGCTCCTCCGGGGCAGCGACCTCGGCGCCCTGCTCGATCGGGGCGAGCGAATCCCTGTCGGGGACGCGCTCCACTATCTCGCGCAGACGGCGCTCGCCCTCGACAAGCTCCACGCGGCGGGCGTCGTCCACCGCGACCTCAAGCCCGAGAACCTCTTCGTCACGTCCCGCGACGACGGCACGCCTTGCGTCAAGCTCCTCGATTTTGGGGTCGTGAAGACCGTCGATCCTGCGGTCGCCGGCATCAACACCCGCGGCATCCTCGGCACGCCGCTCTACATGGCGCCCGAGCAGGTCGAGGCCTCGCGCGCCGTCGGCCCTGCGGCCGACATTTATGCGCTCGGCCAGCTCGCGTATGAATTGCTCGTCGGCGAGCCTTACTGGGCGGAGGAGCTCGAGCGCGCGGGCTCGCCGATCATGCTCGCGGTGGACATCAGCGACGGCCCGCGCGAGGCGCCGGAGACGCGGGCGAAGCGCCGCAGGGGCGTGGTCCTTCCGCCCGGCTTCGACCTCTGGTTCGCGGAGATGACGGCGAGGTCCGTGGAGGCGCGGTTTTCGCGGGCCACGACGGCGATCCTCTCGCTCCGGGACCTCGTGCGCGAGAGCCTCGTCCCGATGCAGCCGGAGCCGGCGGCCACCTCGTCGAAGAGGCAGGCGCCCACCGAGGCGCCGCCTCCGCCGCGTGAGGTGGCGAAGAAGGGATATCTGGTGACGGTCGACAACACGACGCGGGTCGTCCGTGTCGACGTGTGGGGCTTCTGGGACGCTTCGGACGGCAAGGCCTACTGGGAGGAGTTCGAGCGCCAGACGAGGCCGCTGCTCGGCAAGCCCTGGTACGTGCTGGCGAACATCTCGAACTTCCCGCCGCAGAAGCCCGAGGTGAGCGTGTTCGTCGAGAAGACGATGAAACACGCGCGCGAGAATGGCCTCGTCCGGGCGGCGAACCTCGTGAGCAGCGCGCTCGGTCGGATGCAGATCCAGCGATTGTCGGTGGAGACGGGGTTGCCGCTTTATTCGTTCTTCACGGCGGAGGGGGATGCTTTGCGGTGGCTGGTGACGGGGAGGTGAGGTGGGCCCGGGGCCCCCGGCTCATCCCAGCTTCGGCGGCTTCCCTCGGAGACAGCTCCAGATGGCGAGCACCCCGATGACTTTCTTGTCCCGATCGTACACGTAATAAATATGATATTGGGTCCGTCGCAGCAGCAGCCGACGGACCCCTCGGTCCGCTCTCGGCGCGTAGGGCGCTCCCATCTCGGGCGCCCTCTTCAGGAGTCGCAGCGCAAGGGCGAGCTCATTCGTGAAGAGCGACGAGCTCCCCTGGTTGTCCCGCCACCACGCCTCGACCGCTCGAGCTTGCGCGGCCGAGCGTCCCAGGAAAACGACCTTCATCCGCGCGCCCGCAGCTCGTCGAGCAACGTCTCTGCGTCGATGCCCCCGCCGGCCTGCATGTCTGCGAGCCCCTCGTCGAGCGCGGTATGCAACGCGGCGCGCTCGTCCTCGTCGAGCTCATCGCCCGGATCGGCCACCACGAGATCGAGCACCGTGCCCTCGGGCAGATCCGTCGGTTCATCCACCACGATGCGGCCGTTCTGAACACGTGCTTTCAGGGCTTGCACCCGGGCGAGTCTACCCTCCTCGGTCCGGGAGCGCCAGCCTCACCCACCCCAACCCTCCCTCTCCACACAGTGGAGAGGGAGGGAGTTTCCACCTCGAACCCGCGCATTTCGCCCCCTCTCCGCCGCGCGGAGAGGGGGTTGGGGGGTGAGGCTGGCCGCCGGTGCCTATGAACCACCCTCTCTCGAACGCCGCTCACCCCGCCGGATCCGCCTCCCCCTCCTCATTCTCCGCGTCCCCCTTCTTCTTCCCCCGCGTCCCCGCCCCGAGCGCCTCGAACTCCGCGAGGATGGCCGGATCGTCCTCGAACTCGATGCGCCCTGCGCCCTCGATCCGCGCCACGGCGGCGAGGATCCGGTTTGCCGTTCGATTGCGTGCCCGCGTCGTGCCTGGCGCTGTCGCGCGTTTTTGCTCCTGCTGCGCGTCGGCCTGCGTGATTGCGGCCAGCGATTGCTTCAGCTTGGCGATGTCCTTCGGCACGATCCCGAGCGACGTCGCCTCGTCCGGGGCTTTCTCGGCGCGCTCGAGGATGTGCTGAATGGCGACCTGCACGTCTCGCACGTTCGTCTTGTTCACCTTCTGCCCGATGCCGTAGGCGCGTTTCACGTCGACCGGCGCCTTCGCGCGGCGGATGGCGGCGCGGATCTGCTTCACCTGGGCGTGTCCGCTTTCGAGCGCCACGTTTTGCGCGCTCGTGGCTGCGACGGCCTCGCCCTGCGCGAATTTCGCGCCGGGGACGGCCTCGCCGAGTTTTTCGATGTCGATGATGAGCCCATCGACCAGCCCTTGCGGCAACCGCGGGCCGAGCGCTGCGTTGTGGACGAGGGCGAGGTTCAAGGCCTTGAGGCCGAGCTGCGTGATGGTGTTGAAGCTCTTGCTGGGAAGCGTGTTGGTCACGATGAGCGGTGCATTCATGATGATTCCTCCCTCGGGTCTCGTGGGGGTTTGGCGTCGATGCCGGTTCGCGATAGTTGCACGACGTGTGCCAACAGAGACCCGTGAAAGGCGCGGAGGGACCCGTGAAGAGCGCGGAGGGACCCGTGAAAGGCGCGGAGGGACCCGTGAAGAGCGCGGAGGGACCCGTGAAAGGCGCGGAGAGACCCGTGAAGAGCGCGGAGGGACCCGTGAAGAGCGCGGAGGCACCCGTGAAGAGCGCGGAGGCACCCGTGAAAGGCGCGGAATCACTCGTGAAGAGCGCGGAGGGACCCGTGAAAGGCGCGGAGGGACCCGTGAAGAGCGCGGAGGGACCCGTGAAGAGCGCGGAGCGGGTCGGGAGTGATGAAAGTTACGTTCGCCCCTGCCGGAGCGCCCTCTGGGGCGCTTCGAAACGGATCACCTCGCTCCAGAACGGAGCGCCGTAAGCCGCCTCTCAGCCTGTCCCCTCGCCCCCGACCCTGCTCCTGTCAGGAGACCGACCCCAGCGTGACCGACGCCCGCGGGGCTGATCTCGCGCGAATCTCCACGAACCACGCGCGCGCCGCTGCGCGGGTATCGAAGAAGCGGTGACCGATCTTTGCGCCCGTGATCAAACTGGTGGCGCGAATGATCAGATCCAGCACCACCCGGACCGGCGCGGGCGTGCCCACGTACGCGACGAAATGCGGAGGCAGCTTCCGCGGCCGATCCCGCAGCTCGTACCGCGATTCCTGGTTGAATTCGGTCACCTCGGCGATGTCGCAGAGGACGAAGACGACACCATCCGCGAGCAATCGCGTGTCCGCCTCGCGGGCGAGCGCCTTCATCTCGCCGGGTAAAATTTTCCCGCGGAGCTCCATGACGAGGACGTCACCGGGTTCCAATCGAACGACGTGCTTGCCGATCCGCGTCTCCCCCCCGCTCATGCGCGCGATCGTGCTTCAACGTGGAGGGGATGTAAAGGCCCGCGTTCGCCTCGCCGTCAAATTTTCGACACTCGTTCCGCCACTCTATTCTCGCCTGCCCGCGCCCTCGAGCCGCGCCCCCACCTCGCTCGCGGCCCGCTCCCCCGATTGCAGCGCGCCCTCCATGTAGCCCGTCCACTCCGTCGCCGTCTCGGTCCCGGCCCAGTGGATACGCCCCGCCGGCTCACGTAAAACGCGCCCGACCCCGGTCATCACCCCGGGGCCCATCACCCCGACGGGACAACCACGCGTCCATTCCTCCGTCGACCAGTCGTGCTCGACGTATTCGACCGGCCGGAGCGCCCGCTCGCCGAACATCCGCGCGAGGCTGCCGAGCACCACGGCGCGCCGCTCCTCCGCCGGCCTCTCCGAGAAGACACGCGCCTTCTGCCCCACCACGAACCCGAGCAACGAATGCACCGCCCCGTCGTGCGAGCCATTGTCGAACACCACCGACATCGGCCCCGTGCTCGTCACGGCCTCGCCCGACAGCCCCGCCTCCCGCCAGAAAGGACGGTCATAGAGCGCGATACATTTCACCGTCGACCCCATCGGCATCCGCTGCGAGAGCTGATCCCGCACCACCGGCAGCAGGGGACGGTATTCGATACGCCCCGCGAGCGCCGGAGGCACGGCCACGATGGCGTATCGCGCCCGCACCGAGACCCCGTCCGCCGTCACGACCACGCCGCGCGTGTCCTGCTCGATACGGCGCGCGGGCGCCGAGAGCACGACCGCGCCGCCGAGCCGCGCGGCGAGCCGGATCGAGAGCTCCTGCGCGCTGCCCACGAAGCGACGCTCCTGCGCCCCGCCCTCGATCTCGACGAGGCGCATGAGGCCGCCGCCCGCGCGCAGGTACGCGAGGAAATACAGCATCGAGATCTCGCGCGGCTCGGCGCCGAAGACCACCCGCACCGCCGCGTCGAAGAGCTCCCGCACGTCGGCCCGCGATATCAACACCTGCGTGGCCGTCTCCAGCGTCTGGTCGTCCCACGCCAAAGCCTCGGCCGCGGCGAGCGGCCGGCCCTCGGGCAGGCGCGCGGCGAGCGCGTCGAGCTTGCGTAACGCGAGGTGCAGCGCCACGAGCCCCGGCACGGGGAGCGAAGGAATGGTCCCCGCATACGTCGAGATTCGCCCGTCCCGAACCAGGATCTTTTCTCCAGAATGGTACGTCGGGAACGTCGAGACCTCGAGCTCGGCCGCGAGGCGCGCGAGCCGCTTTTGCCCCGCGCCGAGCCATTGCCCCCCGAGGTCGAGGACACGGCCCCCGATCTCCCGGCCGAGCGTGCGCCCGCCGACGCGATCCCGCGCCTCGAGCACGACGACGCTCTTGCCATGACGCGAGAGCGCGTCCGCGGCCGAGAGGCCCGCGAGGCCGGCGCCGACGATGACGACGTCGGCCTCGTGTTCTTTCATGGAAGGGGCCATGGCCTCGAAAACTCAGATTCGCTCGAGGACGAGCGCGATCCCCTGCCCGCCGCCGATGCAGGCGCTGCCCACGGCGATGTTCTTGCCCGTGCGGCGCAGGGTGTGGACGAGGTGCGCCGTGATCCGCGCGCCCGAGGCGCCGAGCGGGTGGCCGAGCGCGATGGCGCCGCCATTCACGTTCGACTTGTCGAGCGGCAGCCCGAGCTCCTTCTGCACGGCGAGCCATTGCGGCGCGAACGCCTCGTTCACGTCGAAGAGGTCGACCGCGTCGAGGGAGAGCCCCGCGCGCTCGAGGGCCTTGGGAATGGCGGCGGCCGGGCCGATGCCCATGAGGGAGGGCTCGACGCCCGCCGAGGCCCATTGCAGGAGCCGCGCGAGCGGCGTCCAGCCCTTCTCCTTCGCCTTCTCAGCCGTCGTGACCACGAGCATGGCCGCGCCGTCGCAGATACCGCTCGCGTTGCCGGCCGTGACGGTGCCGTCTTTCTTGAAGACGGGGGCGAGCTTGGCGAGCGCCTCGGGCGTCGATTGTGGCCTGGGGTGCTCGTCGACGGCGAAGGAGACGGGCGGCGCGCCGCGCTTGCCCGGCAGCTCGATCGGCGTGATCTCGTCCTTGAAGGCGCCGGCCTCGTTCGCCGCGGCCCAGAGCTTCTGGCTGCGCAGGGCATATTCGTCGCATTCGGCGCGCGAGATGCCGTACTTCGTGGCCAGGTTCTCGGCGGTGATGGCCATCGGCGCATTGACGTAACTATCGGTGAGCGCGCTCCAGAGCGAATCTTCGAGCGCCGGGGCCTTGCCAAAAGCAAACCCCTCGCGCCCGCCGCGCAGGACGTGGGGCGCCTGCGACATGTTCTCGGTGCCGCCGGCGAGCACCACGTCGGCGTCGCCGAGCAGAATGAGCTGGGCGGCTTGCACGACGGCCTCGAAGCCGGAGCCGCAGAGCCGGTTCACCGTGAGGGCCGGGACCTCGATGGGCACGCCTGCCTTGAGGCCCACGTGGCGCGCGCAGTAGATCGCGTCGGCGCTCGTCTGCATGACGTTGCCGACGACGACGTGCCCGACGTCGCCCGGCGCCGCGCCGGCCTGGGCGAGGGCAGCTTTCGCGGCGTGTGCCGCCAGGTCGTTCGCCGAGACACCCTTGAGCGCGCCATTCATCGCCCCGAACGCGGTGCGCTTCGCGCCGACGATGACGATGTCCTTGCTGAGCTTGGCCATGTTTTCTCCGTGCCTGTCCTGTGAGGGGCCGGGAGCATGCGACGGACGGCGGGGCCAAGCAAGAGGGGAGTGGGGGGCCGGAGCCCCCCACGCCGGCCCCAGACTCAGGGACGCTCGACCTTGAACACCGGCGACGTCCACGTCTCCCAGTGCGCCGGGTTGCTCGCGTCACCGAGCGCCTTGAGGACCGTCATCTTCAGCATGTAGCTCCCATTCGGCACCTTCACGATGTTCCTGCCCATCGTCGTCGTCCCATTCCACGCGAACGAGTACGTGCCCGTCGGGTCCGCATTGCGGCCGACGTACGTGTACGTGTAGGCCGTGCCCCACGGCTTCGCGAGTGGCCCCGCCTCGACCACCTCGACCTTCAGCATCGCCACCTGGTGCTCCAGGTGCACCGTGACGTAGGGCACGTTCCCCGTCCCCGACATCGAGAAGATCGCGCCGGCCTCCTCCTTGCCGTACGTGCTCGGGGCCGTTTGGCGCGACAGCCACGGGAAGCCTTGCCCCGTCGGGACCAGCGCGACGATCGTTTGATAGTCGCCCTTGAAGCCCATGTACGGCACGCTCAGGGTCGTATTCGTCCCCGCCTGCGTGAATCGCAGGAAGCCGCCATAAACGCCCCTCTCGTCGAGGTCCGCGTTCGGCTCGATCGTCACGTCCACCGTCGCCGTGCCGTGCGCCGGCACCATCACGCTCTGCGCGCTGAACGTGGCGCTCGGCGGCACGCTCGGCCGCGACAGCGCCGCGGGCGTGCCGTACGTGCCCACCGTGGAGACGCCCGGCTCGTGCGATACGTCGTACGTGATGTCCGCGTCGGTGTCGTTCCTCAACGTGATCGTGCGCGTCGTCGGGCCCGCCGCCTCGCCGAGCGCGATGCGGCTCGGCCAGACGCTCGCCTCGGTGAGCGCGGCCTGATCCACACGAATGAGGCCCGCGCCCTGCCGGTGCGCGCTGTCGAGGTGCCCCTGCGTCGGGTCGATACCCCAGAGGACCGGCTGGGCCGTGTTCTGCAGGCGCGCCCGGATGGCCTCGAAATCGGTCTCGCCCGTCGCCTCGATGAGCAGCGCGATGGCGCCGGCCGTGTGCGGCGAGGCCATCGACGTGCCGCTCTGCGAGGTGAAGCCGCCGAGCTCGAGCGGATACGTCGAATAGATCGCCCCGCCCGGCGACGTGAGGTCCGGCTTGAACGAGAGGTCCGGCCCGGCGCCCCACGAGCTGAACGATGAAATGCTGCCGCCGACGCTGTTCTCCGCGGTGACCGTGTCGTCGGTCCAGGTGAGGGTCACGGCCCCCGCGTCCATACGGGCGACGATGACGTCCCCGTCCGCCTGCGTGATTCCAACGCCCGGGATGCCCACGGGCGTCGTCCCGGCGGGCGAGCCCGCGGGGATCGAGAGGCCGGGGACGAGCCCCCCGCCCGTGTTGTTGTAGAAGACGATGGCGACCGCGCCCGCGGCCTCCGCATTCTTGGCTTTCTCGAAGAAGGTGCAGCCGCCGCGCCGCACGAGCGCCACCTGGCCCGTCAGGCTGCCCGCCGCCGGCGGGTTCACGTTGCACGCGTCCGTGTTGATCGTCGCCGCCGTGGCCGTACGCGCGAGCTCGAACGCGCCGCTGAGCGGCGGGATCGGCGCGGTCGAGCTCGCGTTGTACCCGATGAGCTTGTCGTCGGGCGAAATGGCGAACGCGATCGACGTGAGGTGCGTGTTCTCGAGCGAGGCCGACGCGAGCACGTTCGTGCCGACGCCCGGCGCGCCCGTGGCCCAGACGCCGCGGTCGCCATTGTTGCCGCCCGAGCAGGAGACGATCGTGCCGCTCAAGGAGAGGTTCGACGCGGCCACGGCCGTCGGATACTGGGGCCATTGATATCCCGAGCCGATGCTCATGTTGACGACGCGCATGCCGTCCTGTTGTGCGCGCTCCATCGCCTTGATCATGATGTCCGGGCTCGTCGAGCCCCCGCACCCGAACACGCGATAAGCGCCGAGCGTGACGTCGGGCGCGACGCCCACCACCGACCCATTCGCGCCCACGATGCCGGCGACGTGGGTCCCGTGCCCGCCGCAATCGTCCGGGTCCGGGTCGGGCGCCAGGTAGGACCCCGGGCTGCCGGACGCGAAGTCGTCGCCGACGAAATCGTACCCATACGCGACCTTGCAGCCCGGACCGAAGCAGCCGCCGCCGAGGTCGGGGTGGTCGTAATCGACGCCGCTGTCGATGATGCCGACGCGGATGTCCTTGCCCCGGAGCCCGAGCTGGCTCCGCGCGATGTCCACGCCCGTCATCGCGATCGCCGTCGCCATGTCCGTCTGCGCCCCGCCGCCTTCGTCCGGGCTGTCCTCGGGCAGGATCGGGATCACGGGCCACACCGACTTGACGCCCGGGATCCGGGCGAGGTCCGCGACCTGCTCGGGCGCCACGCGGAGGGAGAGGCCATTCCAGAGGCGATGGAACGAGAGCCGCTCGGTGTACCTGATCCCGCGCTTCTCGGCCTCGGCCGCGAACACGACCTTCTGCTGGAAGAGCAGCGACTCCGACCCGCCGCGCAGGAGCGGCGTCTCCTCGAGCTCCACGAACCAGAGATCCGGCGTCTCGTTCTGCTCGGGCGCCACGACGGCCGAGGGATCGTACGTATCGTCGTTACCCAGAGCCTGCTGCCCGTCGGGCTCTCCGCCGCAAGCCGCGAGCATGGAGGGCAATGCAAGTAGATGAATCCAGCGAAAGCGCCTCATGTGTACCTCTTCGGCCGCCGCGTTTGGGGCCCTTTCCAGACAAGTGCCCTCGCCGCAACGAGGCGTCAAGGGGCAGGGAGGCCTTGCCGTCCGCGACGCCGGCCCCATTTCCTCCGCGCGCGCCCTGCGGACGGGGCGGGCGGGAGGGGTGAGAAATGCGAGTTTCATCGAGGGGGTCGCTGTTCGTGCTTTTTGGTCTGCTCGGCGCTCCGTCCCTCCTCGCCCCTCGCGCCGCGGCGAGCGACGGGGGCATTCAGAGCGGAGCCGCGGAGGTCGGGGCGCCCTTGCTCGAAGGCATGGGCAGCCACCGTCGACCCATCACGACGCGCGTGCCCGCCGCCCAGCGTTATTTCGACCAGGGCCTCACGCTCGCGTATGGATTCAACCACGCGGAGGCCGAGCGCTCGTTCCTCGCGGCCGCGCGCCTCGATCCCTCCTGCGCCATGTGTTCCTGGGGCGCGGCCCTCGTGCTCGGCCCGAACATCAATGCGGCGATGAAGGACGCCGACGTCCCGCGCGCGTATGCACATCTCGAGCGCGCCCTCGCGCTCGCGCCCGGCGCCGCGCCGCGCGAGCAGGCCCTCATCCAGGCCCTCGCGAAGCGGTACACGAAAGAGCCCGTCGCCGACCGCGCCCCGCTCGATCGCGCGTACGCCGACGCCATGGGCGAGGTCGCGCGCCGCTTCCCGGACGACGTGGACATCCTCGCCCTCCACGCCGAGGCGCTCATGGACCTGAGCCCCTGGAAGTACTGGGAGGGCGGGGCGCCCCGGGCGAATACCCAGGAGATCATCGGCACGCTCGAGCGCGCGATGCGGCTCGACCCGAACCACCCCGGGGCGAACCATTATTACATCCACGTCATGGAGGCCTCGACGACGCCCGAGCGCGCGCTCGACGCGGCGAACCGGCTCGCCCACCTCGTGCCGGGCGCCGGGCACCTCGTGCACATGCCGGGGCACATCTACATTCGCGTGGGGATGTACCACGAGGCGGCGCTCGCCAACGAGCGCGCCATCCTCGCCGACAATCGATACGCGCGCCACGCGGATCCGGCGAACTTCTATCTCCGGATGTACCGCATGCACAACCCGCATTTCCTGTGGTTCGCGACGACGCTCGAAGGGCGATCGGCCGACGCGCTCCGCGCCGCGCGGCTGCTCGTGGCCATGATCGGCGAGGGCAGCGCGAGCGGCTGGCACGGCGGCCACGGCGGGGGCGGCGAGGTCGACGTGATGACCGAACATTTCCTGGCCACGCCCCTCTATGCAATGGTCCGCTTCGGGCGCTGGCGGGACATCCTGCGCGAGGCGGCGCCGCCCCTGGACCGCCCGTACTCGCGGGGCGTGTATCATTACGCGAGCGCGATTGCTCACTCTCGGCTCGGCGACGAGGCGGCGGCGCTCGGCCACCTCGCCAATCTCGGAAAATACGCGGACCTCCACGCGCTCGCCGAGAGCACGGTGTCGGGCGTGAACTCGCCGAAGGCCGTGCTCTCCGTGGCCTACCGCGTCGCGAGCGGCGAGCTCGCGGCGGATCGGGGCGACCTCGAGGGGGCGATCCGGCAGCTCGAAATGGCCGTGAAGCTCGAGGACGGGCTCCGGTACATGGAGCCCGCGGACTGGCACCACCCGACGCGGCAGATCCTCGGCGCCATCCTGCTCCGCGCGGGAAAGGCCGCGGAGGCAGAGCGCGTGTACCGGGAGGACCTCGCGAACCTGCCGGAGAACGGGTATTCGCTCTTCGGCCTCGCCCAGGCCCTCGAGGGGCAGGGCAAGGCGATCGAGGCGGCGGAGGTCCGGCGCAGATTCGAGGTCGCCTTCGCGCGGGCCGACATCCGCCTCGAAGCGTCGCGGTTCTGAAACGTTCCTGCCCGCCACCCGATTCGGCTATCCTCGCCCGCGAGGAGGCCTTCGGTGACGAAAACACGCAAGAACACGCTCGGATGGATCGCCCTCGGGTTGCTCGGGGCTGTCGCAGGCGGCGCCTGCGGGGACGGCGGAAGCACGAAAACCCCGGAAACCCCCCCGCCCGCGGTGGACCCGCTCGCCCATTGCCAGTTCGAAACCCCGCCGGAGCGCCCGAGCAAACCGGCGAATACGCCGACGGACGTCCGGGCCGGCTACGGCGCGGCCGTCCTGCCCCTGCCCATCGGCGCGCCCGTGGGCGGTTACGCCTCCCGCGCCATCGGCCTCGGCGGCGCCAAACCCGTCGACGACAGGCCCCGCCGCTTCGGCAAGAGCCTCGTCCCCACCGTGGGCGTCCACGACGCGCCGCGCGCCGAGGCCCTCGCCCTCGAGGCCGGCGGCGAGCGCGTGGTCATCCTGCGCGTCGACGCCCCGCTCCTCAACGAGAACACGCTCTTCGAGCTCGAATCCAGGGTCGCCCCCGACGGCTCCATGCGCGGCCGTATCATCATGACCGCCTCGCATAGCCACGCCGCCTGGGCCGGCTACCAGCCGAGCTTCGTGCTCATGCCCGGCGTCGACCGGCCCAAGCTCGCGCTCGCCGAGCGCGCCGTCGCCGGCATGGCCGAGGCCGTGAAACAAGCGCTCGACGGGCTCGCGCCCGCGAAGATCGGCGTCACGGTCGAGAAGGATTTCGACCCGAACGACGAGGTCAACCGCGACAGGCGCGGCGACAACAACGACGTCCTCGGCCCCGACGGCAACGACGCGGGCAAAGGCAAGGACCCGACGCTCTGGGTCCTGCGCGTGGACAAGGCCGACGGCTCGCCGCTCGCGGCCCTCGTCGATTTCCCCATCCACGGTACGATCGGCGGCGGCGACAACCCGCTCGTCTCGACCGACGCCCCCGGCGCCGTCGCGCGCGCGCTCAGCGTCGAGCTCGGTTACCCCGTGCTGCACCTGCAAGGCGCCGCCGGTGACGTCTCGCCCGCGGGCCACGACGGCCGCTCGGCCTGCCCCGACTCGCTGCGTTGCCTCGACATCCCGCGCCTCGAGACGCTCGGCGCCCGCGCGACCGAGCTCATCAAGCCCGTCATCGACGGCGTGCAGACGGGCGACAAGGCCGCGCTCGAGATCGTGACGCGTAGCTTCTACATCGGCCGCGAGGGCGTGGTGAAGCGCCCCGACGGCACCGAGCTGCGCTACGCGGCGTACGATCCGAACGTCGAGGAGTACGTGCCGGACGGGGTCTTTCTCGACGAAAACGGCAAGGTGAAGAGCCCCGTCGACGAGTTCAACACCTACGCCGGCGCGGGCCTCTGCGGCGAGCAGAGCGGCGCCGGCGCGCTCGCGGGGTTGCCCGGCGCGCTCAGCATGCCGGTCTACGGCTCGTGCCTCGAGATCAAGAAGGGCGGCAGCCTCATCTTCGGCATCTTCGACGTGAGCAGCGACGTGCCCCTGCCGCTCTGCGACACCGTGCGCACGACGGCCGCGGCATTACGGATCTCGGGCACGCCGACGGGGGATTACCTCGTCGTCACGGCGCCCGGCGAGGCCGTCGCGCCCTGGGCGGCGTACCTGCGCGGGCTCTCGCCGGCGGGCGCGGATCGGACGTTGCTCATCGGGTATGCCGACGATCACGTGGGATACATCCTCACGGGCGAGGACTGGCTCGCCGGCGGTTACGAGCCGAGCATCAACATCTGGGGCCCGCTCGAGGGCGAGATGATCCTCGCCGGCGTGCTCGACGCGGCGAAGCTCGCGTGGACGCCCGAAATCGAGGACCCCGAGGTCGGCTCCTCGCGCTTCGCCGCCTGGAAATACCCCGACGAGGCGCCGATCACGGCGCTCGAGACCACCGATCACGGCATGACGGCGGCCGTCTCGCCTTCGCTCTTCTGGCCCGACACCGCGACGGCCGAGGTGGGCGCGGCCGAGGTGCCTCGCAGCGTCGGCGCCGCGCGGTTCGCCTGGTATGGCGGCGACCCTGCCGTCGACCTGCCGGAGGTCTTCATCGAGCGCGAGGCCGCGCTCGGGATGTACCAGCCCCTCGCCGACGCGAAGGGCCGGCCGGCGACGTCCTACGACGGCGCGATTGTCACGACGTACTCGCCCGATCCGGTGAACGCGGAGGCGCCCGAGCGTCACGTCTACACCGCGACGTGGCAGCCCGTCCCGCCCGATCTCTTCTCCGCGCAGAAGCCCATGCTGCCGTTCTCGCTGCCGCTCGGAAAGTATCGGTTCCGCGTGAAGGGCAAGGCGCTCGCGGCGTCGGGCGAGACGACCTACGAGCTCACGAGCGCGCCCTTCGAGGTCGTCGCGGCGCCACTCGCGGCCACGTCGACCGCGATACGCGGCGATGCGTCGATCGACCTCGTGGCGAGCCTCGGCGCGGCGCCGGGCCTGCGTGCATTGCGGGTGGGGCCGAGTGATTCGGGCGTGCCGCTGCTCGGGCCGTGGAGTGTGACGGTGACGTTCGGGGACAACCAGACGAAGATCGTCGAGGTCACGCCCGACGGCGAGGGGAAGGCCAGCGTGGCGCTCACGGCGCAGGAGGCGCTGGACGCGGTGACGGTCGAGGTGCGTGACGTGGCGGGTAATGGTGGGATGATGACCGTGAATTAACGGCGCCGCGCCTCTTTGCCGTACTTCTCGCGCGCGGACTTCTTCAGCTCCTTCGCGAGCTTCTTCACGTCCTTCGCCTCGTCGCGCGTCACTTTGCCGTCCTTGCCCGCCTCCTTCGCGGCGGCGCGGATCGCGACGACGCCTGCCTCGAAGTCCTTGCGAATTTGCGCCTTCATCGACTCCGGCAGGGGATGCGCGGCGAGCAGCGCCTCCATTTGCTCGCGGGCGCGCTTGATCTTCGCCTCGACCTTCTCGTCGAAGCGGGCCGCGTCGACGGGGAACTCGCCCTTGCCGTGTTTCTTCTTGTCGATCTTCTCGACCCGGGGCGTCTTGCCTTTCTCCTCGGCGGAGGCGGCGATCGGGGCGGTCGCGAGCGCAAAAGCGAAGGCGAGGGCGACGGGGCGAACGAAAGAACGAAGGCTCGACATGGCGGGGCTCCTTTACGGGCGATTGCCGTGGTTCGAGCGGAGGAAGAGCACGCGGCGTGCCAGGGGTTCGAGTCTGGATCCAGGCCGATTTTGCGGGGTTTGGCCTGCGGAGCGGGCGCCGCACCTGCGGAATCGGGCGCCCGGTGCGGCAGGGCGCGCGCAGGGCCGGGGGGCCGGCACGAGGTCGATTACTGGCCCGCGAGCGCCTCGAACCACGGCCGGATCGGGCGCGTCCCTCGCGCCTCGGCCACCGAATCCGAGGTCGTGACGGCCGCGACGAACTCCATCATGTCGGCGAGGCGCGGGTGCGGGAGCCTGAGCGCGGCGCTCCAGAGCTGGAACACGCCCTTCGGCACGTGCACGATCCGCGGCCTCTTCCCCACGACCTCGAACGCGATCCGCAGGATCTCCTCGCGGGTCAGGATCTCCGGCCCGCCCACCGTGACGACCTCGGGCCCCTGCTCCACCACCGAGGCCACGACCTCCGCGACGCAGATCGGGTGCACCGGGTTCGCCTTCGCCGTCCCGTCGCCGACGACGGAGCCAAACCCCGCGCGGGCCATCTCGACGAGGTCCCCGAGCGCCGAATAAATCCCGGTTGGCCGGACGAACGAACACGAGAGCCCCGAGGCGCGGATCAGGTCCTCGGTGTCGAGGTGCGCCCGGATGTACCGCGTATGATCGTATCCGGGCCCGGGGTGCGCGGAGAGATACACGAATCGCCTGGCCGAGGCGCGCCGCGCCGCTTCGAGCAGGTTCCGGTGGGCGACGAGGTCCACGTCGCGAAAGGAGCGCCGCTCGGAGAACCCGAGCGCCACGTTCGCGCCGAGGCAGGAGACGACGACGTCGATCCCCGCGAGGGCCTCGCCGAGCGAACCGGCCCGCGTCGCGTCCCCGAGGACGACCTCGCTCGCGAGCGGGCGTATCTTTTCGGCATTCTTCGCGCTGCGGGAGAACGTGCGCACGAAATGGCCCTCCGCGCGGAGGAGCCGCAGGGCCTCGGCGCCGACGGCGCCGGTCGCGCCGGCGAGGAGGATACGCAGCGCGCTCATGGTCGCCTCATTCGCTCGTCGCCCGGATCCCGAACCGGGCCATCAATCGCTGCAGGTGCCTCCGGTCGACGCCCGCCTCGCGCGCCGCCCGGGACACGTTGCCGCCCGATTGCGCGAGGATCGCCTCCACGTAGGCCCGCTCGAAGCGCTCGACCCAGGCGTCCTTCGCCTCGTGATACGGCAGCTTGAGCAGGTTCGCCTCGACGCCGCTCGCCTGCGCCGTCTCCTTCGGCGCCTCGGGGTTCGGCGGGGCCTCGGCCTTGCGCTCCTCGGCCCGCGGGCTCACCGCGGGCTCGCCCGGCGCGGCGAAGGCGCCGAGCACGGCCCAGCGCTCCACGATGTTGCGGAGTTCCCGCACGTTGCCGGGAAAATCGTAACGCGACAGCATCGCGATCGCCGTCTCGTCGAGCCGCGCGCACGGCGGCAGGCCCGACGCCGCGCGCCGCCGCGCGAGCTCGTCCTGGATGTGATCCACGAGCAGCCGCAGATCCTCGATCCGCGTCCGCAAGGGCGGCACCCGCACGATCACCACGGCGAGGCGATAGTAGAGGTCCTGCCGGAACCGCCCCGCCTGCACCTCACGCGCGAGCGAGCGGTTCGTCGCCGCCACGATCCGCACGTCGACCGAGCGTGAGCGATCCGAGCCCACGGCCTTGACCTCGCGCCGCTCGAGCGCGCGCAAGAGCTTCGCCTGCATGTCGAGCGGCAGCTCGCCGACCTCGTCGAGGAAGATCGTCCCCCGATCCGCCGCCACGAACGCCCCCTGCCGCTCCCGCACCGCGCCCGTGAACGCGCCCTTCTCGTGGCCGAAGAGCTCACTCTCGAGGAGCTCCCGCGGGATCGCCCCGCAGTTCACCGCGACGAACGCGCCCGCGCGCGCGCTCGCCTCGTGCAGCCCCTCGGCCGCGAGCTCCTTGCCCGTGCCCGTCTCGCCTTCGAGCAGCACGGTCAGGTCGCTGGCGGCCACGCGCTCGAGCAACGCGAACATCTCGCGCATCGCCGGGCTCGCGCCGAGCATGCGGCCGAACCGCGCGCGCGGGCTGATCTCCTGCTCCACCGTCTCGGCGAGTGGCTCGAGGCGAAGCACGCTGTTGCCGAGGCGCACGAGCGTGTCGTCGGTGATGGCGACGCGCTCGATGCGCAGGTCCCCCACGAAGGTGCCGTTCGTGGAGCCGAAGTCCGTGAGCGAGAAGCCGTGGGGCCCGAGGCGCACGGCGAGGTGCTCGCGCGAGACGGCCGGGTCGCGCAGGGCCACGTCGACGTCGGGGCTACTGCCCACGCGGACCTCGTCCTGCGCGAAGACGTGCGCGGCGCCCACGTCACGCGCGTCGGGCGCGTCGACCACGACGACGCGCAGCTTGCGGATGCGGCGCACGGAGGGGCCGCTCGTCGCGTCGATCACCTCGGTCACGGGCCGCCGTCCACCCGACCCGGCGGGGGCGCTGCCGAGCACTTTCGTCCCTCTCTCGCCGTCGCTCATGGCTCGCGCTCCTCTGCCTCCTCGTCGTCCTTGTTGCCCGCCTTCTTCGGGGACACGAGCACCACCTGCTCGTTCGGGCGCATCCGGAAGGTGTACTCGCGCCGCGCGCCCTTCGGAAGCACGACGACGACCGTGTGCTCCCCCGGCCGGAGCTCGAGCCTTCCATCAGCGGGCAAGACAACCTTCTGCCCGTCGACCTCGACCTGCGCGCGCCGACCTGCGACGGCCGCGAGCGAGACCGAGCCCCGCTGATTGCGCACCATCACGCGCGCCGAGACCTGCCCCATCACGAAGAGGAGCACGGCGCCGAGGGCGACGGGCAAATACACGTTCGAGGGGCGCCTCGGCGGCGGCGCGGGCGGGGGGGGCGGGGGGGGCGGGGGGGGCGGGGGGGGCGGCGCGGGCGCGGGCGCGGGGGCCGCCGCGGCGAGCGCGGGTCTTTCGGACGAACCACGCGCCTCGGGTACCACGAGCGGCGCGAGCGCCGTTGGCTCCTCGGGGGCGCGCGCGTGATGCGCCGCGACACGCGCGGCGAGGGCCTCCCGATCGAGCGCGAGCGCCGAGAGGCCCTGCACGATCGACGCGCTCGTGGGCCTGCGCGCCGGGTCCCGCGCGAGCGCCGCGACGAGGCCCGGCACGCGCGCGTCCCACGCCGCGAGGTCCCGCGGAGGCTCGCCACGCGCGCCGGCCGAGGCGAGGTCGTCCTCCGGGAAGATGCGCCGCCCGAGCGCGCACTCGGCGACCACCACCGCCCAGCCGTAGACGTCACTCGCGGCGCTCGCCTCGCCGGGCAGCGCCGCCTCCGGGGCCAGATAACCCGGCGTCCCCGCGACCTCGGCCCGCGCCTCGCCCGCGCGCCGCGCGAGGCCGAGGTCGACGAGCTTCGCCTCGCCGGTCTCGTCGATCATCACGTTCGAGGCCGCGAGGTCGCCGTGCACCCAGCCCTTCTCGTGCAGCGCCGCGAGCGCCCGCGCGACGTCGAGCGCCACCGCGCGCACCGCGCCCTCGGGCATCGGCGGCTCCCCGCTCGTGACCTCGTCGAGCGGCGCCCCGCGCACGTGTTCGATGGCCACGTACGGCAGGCCCGCGAGCTCGCCGCGCGCCGCGAGGGCGGGCAGGGCCGAGGCGCGCACCTCGGCGAGCACCTCGCCTTCGCGCTGGATGGCCTGCGCGGCGCGGCCCGAGGCGCGTTCGCCCAGCACGGGCCGCTTCACCACGAACGTCTGCCCGCTCCGGTCGCCGAGCCGGACGGCGACGAGCACGTCCGACCGCGCGCGCCGCGAGAGGAGCTGCACGAGGAGGAAGTCGCCGAAGAGCTCGGGCACGAACGGCGCGGGCACGGGCGGACCTTACCCGAGAACGACCGCAGGCGGGAACCTTCGGCCGCCGGCGGCGTCCGCACCCCGCATGCGCCGTCCTCGCCCCCTCGTCGCCGCCCACGTCCTCTTGCTCTTCGCGGGCGTCTCCGGATGCCTCGCCGCGCCCGACGAGGCCGACGACCCGCAGGCCACCCTCGCCGCGACCCGCGGCGCCCCTGCCATTCTCGAGACGGCCTCCGCCATGGCCGAGGACCATTTCGTCGAGGAAGAATCCAAAGCAGAGACCCTCCTCGCGCCCCGCGGCTTCGGCACGGTGACGGGCCGCCTCCCGGGGACGAGCACCGTCGTCCCGGGCGTGCGCCTGCGCGCCCACGCCGTGCGCGTGATCATTCGTGACGGATTCGCGCGCACCGAGATCGAGGAGGAGCTCGCGAACGACACGAACACCGTCCTCGAAGGCCGCTACGTCTTCCCGCTCCCGCCGGACGCGAGCTTGTCGCGCCTCGCGCTCTGGGTGGGCGACGAGCTCGTCGAGGGCGAGATGGTCGAGCGCGCGCGGGCGGCCCGCATCTTCCAGGGCATCGTCGACGACACCGTGCGCCCGCGCGACCCGGCGCTGCTCGAATGGACGCAGAACAGCTCCTTCTCGCTGAAGATCTTCCCGATGCCGGCGCGCGGCAGCCGCAAGGTGATCCTCGCCTACGACGAGGTCCTGCCCGTGACGAACGGCGTCGCGCGGTACACGTATCCGCTCTCGCTCGGCGAGGATCGGGCCGTTCGAATGGACGATTTCCGCGTCCACGTCACGGTGGAGGACGCGGGCGGCGCCGCGGCCGAGGCGAAGGTCCTCGGGCACGCGGCCTCGCTCCGCACCACGGAGGGCCGCCTCGAGGCCGATTTCCAGGCCGAGTCGTTCGTCCCCGACGCCGATTTCGTCCTCGAATTCCCGCGGCCCGAGGCGCCCGTCCTCCCCGTCGCGGTCGAGGGCGGCGAGGGGGGGGCCCCCGGGTTTTTCGCGGTACGTGTGCCCGTCCCGACGCCGGCCGCCGAGAGCGTGCTCGCGCCGCGTGACGAGAAGGTAATCGTCCTCGACGCGAGCCACGGCGTGACGCGCGAGGGCCTCTCCGCCGAGGTCGCCGTCGCCGAGGTGATCTTGCGTCGATTGCGGGAAGACGAGCGCTTCGTGGTCCTGCTTTGCGACAGCGATTGTGTCTCCTATCCCGAGCGGGGCCTCGCCAGGAAGAGCGACGCCTCCCTCGCCGAGGCCTCTCGATTCCTGCACGAGCGCGCGCCCGAGGGCGCCTCCGACCTCGCCTCGGCGCTCGTCTCCGGCCTCGCGCGGGTCGAGACGAAGGCGCGCGGACAGGTCGTGTATCTCGGCGACGGCGCGCCCTCCGCGGGCGAATTGAAGGTCGATTCGATCGCCGCGCGGGTCCGCCCGGCGCTCGTGGACAAACAGGCCGAGCTCCGCCTGTTCGGCGCGGGTCCGTCCATTGACGAGCTCGTGCTCGGCGGCCTCGCGGAGGAGCTCTCGGCCTCGTACGAGCGGCTCGCGGCAGGCAGCGGATCGCTCGCGCAACGCGCGCATACCCTCGCGAAGGGCCTCGACGTGCCGCTCCTCGTGCATGCGAAGCTCGAGCTGCCGGCGGGGTTCGACGACGTCTTTCCGCGCAAGCTCCCGGCTCTGCGCGCCGGCGAGGAGGTGGTCCTCGTGGGTCGAATGGCCGGGGCGCCCTCGGCCGAGAGCGCCGACGTGGTGCTCCGGGGCGAATTCGACGGCATGGAGGTCATGGAAGCGCGGAGGCTCGTATTCGCCGCGGCGCCCGGCGCCGATCGGAAGGTCCTCGCGCGGCGCTGGGCCACGGCGCGGATTCGCGAGCTCGGGCGGACCTCGGACGACGCCGCCGCCAAGGAGACCGTCGCGCTCTCCCAGCAATACCACGTGCAGAGCCGCCTCACGTCGCTGCTCGTCCTGGAGAACGACCGCATGTTCGCCGCGTTCGGCATTCCGCGCACGCAGGGCAAGACGGGCCTCTCCACCGCGGTCGAGCCGGGCCGCGGGGGATGGGGCGACTCGGTCGGCGATTCGTTCGGCGCCGGCGGGCTCGGTTTGTCCGGGATTGGCGAGGGCGGGGGCGGGCTCGGGCAAGGGTTTGGCGCGAGTCACGGGAGGATCGGGACCCTCGGCGGCGGAGCGGCGGCTCCGTCGTGGAACGGGAGCCCGGCCGTGCGTATGGGCGCGGCGAGCGTGAGCGGGAGGCTCCCGCCCGAGATCATCCAGCGTATCGTGCGCCGGAACTTCGGGCGATTCCGCCTCTGCTACGAGCGTGGGCTGCGGACGAACCCCGACCTCTCGGGGCGCGTCGCCGTCCGGTTCGTCATTGGCCGTGACGGCTCGGTCGTGAACGTGGCCAATGGCGGCAGCGATCTGCCGAACGCGGAGGTCGTCACCTGCGTGGTCCGCGCCTTCCAGGGCCTCTCGTTCCCCCAGCCGGAGGGCGGGATCGTGACCGTGAATTACCCGATCCTGTTCTCGCCCAGCGGCGGCTCGTCGTTGGCGCGCGCCTCTCGTCCGGCGTCCAGGTGGGGCGCCTCCTCCTGGATCGGCAAAGGCGACGAGGCGTGGCGCGGCGCGGGCAAGGACGCGCTCGCGAAGCTCGAGAAGGCGAGCCGCGAGGCGCCGGAGAGCCGCCGGGCGCGCGAGGCGTGGATCACGAGCCTGCTCGCGCGAGGTCGATTCGAGGCGGCGCTCCGCGAGGCCTCGAAATACATCGAGCTCGACCCCGACCGCGCCCGCGCCCACGAGCTCCACGCGGAGGCCGCCGCGGCGCTCGGCGAGGACACAGCCGCGCTCGTCGCGCTCGACAATCAGGCGGAGCTCGATCCGTCGAATGCCGCCGCCCACAGGCGCGCGGCGCGGGCCTTCGAGGCGTCGGGCGACGAGCGCCGGGCCTGCGCCCATTTCCGCTCGTATGCCGAGCTCCGCCCGGCCGACGCGAACGGCACGTACGACGCGCTCCGCTGCCGCGCGCGGGTCCTCGGCGAGCGTAACGTCGTGCTCGCGGCGATCGCGGCCGCGACAAACCCGAGCAAGCGCCTCGTGTCCCTGCGGGAGGCCCTCGAAAAGGGCGAGGCGCCGGCCCACGCGGCGGGCGAGCCCGCGGGCGAACGGATCTCGGCGAAGCTCACGTGCGCCGAGGGCGTCGAGGGGTGTCCGCGCGTCGTCATGATCGACCCGGCGGGCCGCGTCGCGACGCCGATCGTGCCGGGGACGGGCCGCTCGGGCGCGTCGTGGGTCACGGCGAATGCGTCGAGCGGGACGTACCGCGTCCTCGTCACCGGAGGCCTTGCGGCCACGCGGGGAGAGCTCGTGGTTCGTCTGGACGATACAATCAAGAGGTTCGAGGTGCGCGGCGGGCAGGGCGCGCGGACGGCGGCGGTGGTCTCCGTGGCGCCCTGACGTATCGCACAAAAAAGAAAGGCCGCGTCTCCCGGAGGAGCGCGGCCTTTTTCATCGGGAAGGAGCTCGAATCAGACGATCTCGGCGCTCCGATACGGATGCGAATCGTCCACCTTCGTCGAAGCCCCCTTCTTCATGGGGATCAGGCCCGCCGCCCGCGTCGCCACGAGGCTGCCGATCGCCACGAGCACCACGACCACCGGCACGATGTCGCCCACCACCGGGAGCATGCCGGCCAGCACGAAGAGCGCGCAACCGAAGGCGAGGTGCGCATATTCGTTCTTCGTCTTGTGCCCGATGAGCGCGCGACCCACGACCTCCAGCACCGCGCACATCGCCGCGAAGACCCCGAACACCCCCGCCAGGAGCCCCACGACCGCGACCGGAATGCCCACCACCGTGATGCAGAGCGCCACGAGCAGCGCGACCGCGCCGAGCGAGCCCACGACCCCGAGCGCGAACGAGCGCATCGGTCGGGCCGCGATCTCCACCTTGAGCGACTCCGCGCGCTTCGTGAAGAGCGCGAGCAAGACCGCGCCGAGCGCGAAGAGCAGCGCCCCGCCCGTCATCGATTCGCTGGCCTCACGCATGAAGCGCTGCGCGTTCGTCGACTCATCGTCGTCGTCGGCCTGGATACGCGTCGAGACATCACCCTTGACGACCGCCCCTTCCTCCCGCACGAGCTTGCCGCCCACGATTCTCGCGTCGCCGTCGAGGCGCGCGCCCTTCGTCACGTGGAGCGACCCGCCCATCACCTGGGCATCCCCCATCACGTGCGCGCCCGGCTCGAGCGTCACCGTCCCGCCCGCGACCTCCACGTCGCCCGTGACGGTCCCGCGAATCGTGAGCGCGCCGCCGACCAGATGGACGTCCTTGACGACCTCGTCCTTCTCGATGGTGAGGCTCTGCCCCACCACCTCACGATCCTTGCCCTCGCCCTTCCTCGCCTTCGCCTCGCCGCCCTCGCCCTCCTCGGCCGCCGGCGCGTCCGCCGAAAGGTTTGGCGGGACAGGCGGCACGGGCGGCACCGGCGGCACGGCCGGGACCGGCGGCACGGGCGGCACGGGCGGCACGGGCGGCGCCGCGGGGGCGTCCGAGGCCTTCGCCGCCGAGGCGCGGGAGATCGAGATCAACGTGCCGTCGCGGCGCGCGACGTAATCGGAGCCCTCGAGCAGGAGCGCGAGGACCTTGTCGGCGGGCTGGTCCTTGACGTGCAGGGACGCGGGCTCGTTCGAGGGGGCGTGGATCACGACGCTCCAGCCCGCGGCCTCGGCGAGGCGCTTGATGGCGTCCTCCTGCGGCACGCGATCGACGTCGAGGCTGATCTTCTTCTCCTCTGCCGGCCATTCGCCTTGTTTCTCGACCGCCCCGAGCGCGGGGGCCGCGGTCGTCAGAGCCAACAGCGAGAACGCGAGCCCAGAAAGTCCACGCATGTCACACGCCTCCTTCTTGCGCAAAATCGTTCGAGGACCCCGGACGCGACACGCGCGATACGACGAGGCCCGAAATCATGAGCACCGCCGACGCCGCGAAGGCGAGCGCCGGGAACATTTCACTCTTCGATACGACCGCCGCGCTCCGCCCGAGCATGAGCATGGCGTGCCCGATCGTCCCGACGAGCGTCGGGACGTGGGCGATTTGATCCAGAATCGCCGGCAACGCGCCGAGCGCCGCCAGGAGGAGCGCACCCAGGACCGCGCGCTTCGGCAGCGTCGCGAGGCCCCGCACGGACGCGGGGGCCTTCGCCGCCGCCTTTTCGGCCACCCTGACCGGGGCGAACGACGGCTCCGCCAGCTCCGCGAGCAATTCACCCGCGTGCACCGAGAGCAGCGCCTCCGCGCCGAGGCGCTCTGCGCAATGGTCACAACCGTCGAGGTGAGAGAGGGCGTCTGCCGGGACGATCCCCGCTTCTCCGTCGGCCACGCTCGAGAGCACGACATCCGTCACGTGTCCGTCGTGCTGGAAGGCCAGATCCGGCGGGAGTTTGTCGAGATCGTCCATCACCGTCGCTCCTCTATCTTCACGGAATCATTCGCCGACCGTCTCCGCGAGCAGCCGCCGGCCGCGCGCGAGCCACGTCGCCACGGTCCCGAGCGGGACGCCGAGGCGCTTGCAAATATCCTGGTATCCGAGCCCCTCGACGTGGAACATCACCAGCGCGCGCCGCTGCTCCTCGGGCAACGTGCCGAGCGCCCGCTCCAGTCGGGTCGCTCGCTCGGCGCTCGCCGTGCGCTCCTCCGGACCCGGCGAAGGGTCCGGCACCAGGTCGAGCCAGGCCGTCGTGGTGTCCTCGGACGCGGATGCAGACTCCATCCGCGCCTCCACCCGCCGCGTGCGCTTGCGGCTCCGCAGCGCGTCGAGCGCCACGTGCCGCGCGATGCCGATCACCCACGGTCGGAGCGGCTCTCCGTCGCGCAGTCGGCTCTTGCCTTCGAGCGCGCGGGAGAGCGCCTCGTGCGTGCAATCCTCGACGTCCGGGTGATCCCGGCGTTCGCCGAGGACACACGCCACCACCGCCACGACGATCTGTCGTAGCGAAGCTGTCTCCTCCGGTGAGACGGCCGCCGTTCGGGGCGTCGCCTTCGGGCCGGGGATGTTTGGTGTCATGGGTGCGGGCTGCATCCTCGCCGCCCTGTTCGTCAGCGAGGGGGGAGAAATTTCGAGCCCCTGTTTTTTTTCTCGGGGGCGACAGAAATCCGCCTCCCTCTTGCGCTCGGTGAGCGCTCGTAGGATCTTGCATCCGTGTTACCCGAGCAGCGCAAGACCGTCTGCCCTTATTGCGGAGTCGGATGCGGGCTCGTGGCCACGACGGACGGCAAGCGTGTCCTCAAGCTCGTCGGTGACCCCGAGCACCCCGCGAACCTCGGCCGCCTCTGCTTGAAGGGCGCCCTCGCCGCGCAGACCCTCGTCGCGCCCTCGCGGCTCCGCCACGCCTTGGTTCGTGGCGCGGACGGGTCCCTCGTCCCGACGACGCCGGAGGAGGCCGTGGGCGAGATCGCGACGCGGCTCGGGCGGATCCTCGCGGAGCATGGCCCCTCCGCGGTCGCGGTCTACCTCTCCGGGCAGCTCACGACCGAGGCGCAGTACCTCGGCAACAAGCTCGGCAAGGGGTTCCTCCGGACGAACCACGTCGATTCGAACAGCCGCCTCTGCATGGCGAGCGCTGCGGCGGGGATGACGCTCTCGCTCGGCGCGGACGGGCCGCCGCTCACGTTCGCCGACATCGAGGAGGCCGACGCGTTCGTGTTCATCGGTTCGAACGCGGCCGATTGTCACCCCGTCGCGTTCGATCGGGTCCAGCGGCGCATGAAGACCTCGGGCGCGCGCGCGATCGTCGTCGATCCGCGCCGCACGAAGACGGCCGCGCAGGGGACGATGCACCTCGCCGTCCGTCCCGGGACGGACATCGCGCTCCTGAATGGCTGGTTGCGTCTCTGCGTGGAGATGGGCGCGATCGACGAGGCGTTCATCGCCGCGCACACGGAGGGCTGGGACGAGCTCCGGGGGATGCTCGACGAATACGAGCCCGCGCGTGTCGCTGCGATCTGCGGGATCAGCGAGGGAGAGATCCGCGCGTCGGCCGAGATCATCGCGAAGACCGAGCGGCTCATCTCGTTCTGGACGATGGGCGTGAACCAGACGACGCTCGGCACCTTCACGACGAACACGATCATCAACCTGCACCTCGCGACGGGCCGGATCGGCAAGCCGGGGGCGGGTCCGTTCAGTTTGACGGGACAACCCAATGCGATGGGCGGCCGGGACATGGGGTACATGAGCCACGGCCTGCCCGGGCAGCGAAAGGTGCTCGACGAGGCGCACCGGGCGGAGGTGGAGGCGCTCTGGGGGCTGCCGGCGGGGTCGATCGGCGAGGCGCCGGGGCACGACGCGGTCGCGATGTTCGAAGCAATGGAGCGCGGCGAGATCCGCGCGATCTGGATCATCGGGACGAACCCGGCGGCGAGCATGCCGAATTTGCCCGTGGTGCGGCGGGGGCTCGAGCGGGCGGAGCTCGTGATCGTGCAGGACGCGTTTTATCCCACGGAGACGACGCGGTTCGCCCACGTGGTCTTGCCGGGCGCGTTGAACCTGGAGCAGGAGGGGACGTTCACGAACAGCGATCGGACGATCTCGCTGCTCGAGCGCGTGGCGGAGCCGCCGGGCGACGCGCGGCCGGACTGGCAATGGGTGCGGGACGTCGCGCGGGCGATGGGCTTCGGCGCGTCGTTCGATTTCGACGCGGCGGGCGACATTTTCCGGGAAATGGCGATGATGACCCGGGGCCGGCCGAACGATCAGACGGGCGTCGATTACGAGATCCTGCGCGCAGAGGGCCCGCAGCGCTGGCCGCATCCGCACGCGGGGGCGCCGCGGGCGCTGCACGAGGGGCACGTCTTCGCGACGCCTTCCGGGAAGGCGCAATTCTTCGCGCGGCCGTACGTGCCGCCGGAGGAGCAGCCGGACGCGCGATATCCGCTGGTGCTGACGACGGGGCGGGTGGAGGCGCACTGGCACACGCGCACGAAGACGGGCACGGTGGAGCGATTGAACCGGATCGATCCGGCGCCGTACCTGGCGATGAACCCGGAGGACGCGCGGGAGCTCGGGCTCGCCGAGGGGGCGCGGGTGCTCGTGAAGAGCCGCCGCGGCGAGGCGAAGACGGTGGTCCGCGTGACGCGGGACATCGGCCCGGGCGTGGTGTTCATGCCGATGCATTGGAACGACCTGTGGGAGGTCGGAGCATCGGTGAACGAGGTGACGACGTCCGAGACCGATCCGCTCAGCAAGGAGCCGGCGCTCAAGCGGTGCGCGGTCTCGGTGGAGCGGCTCGGCTAGAGCGCCGTGATCACGACCTGCGTGGATTTCCCATTTCCGTCGCCGGGCCTCACGCCGCCCCAGCCTTCGGGCAGGGCGGGCTCGGTCCACTGGAAGAGAAAATGGCCGTCCTCGGGGGAGACGTTCACGCACTCGGCGCTCTTCGGGTTGCCGAAATCTTCGTGCCAGTAGGCCACGTGCATCGCGAGCGGGGCCCGGAGGTACTGGATGTTCGGGACCTCCGAGATCCAGAGCTTCTTCGGGGGCCACTCCTTGTCCGGTGACATCACGGCGACCCGGTCCTTCCATTCGATCGGGAAGACGCCGGTCTTCGTCATCGAATGGACGTACGGATCGTAGCCGGGGATGGGGGCGCCGCCCTTGCCGGGGGAGAAGAGGGTCGCGTAGACGGGTTTGTCGCCCTCGTAGGCCGTGAGCGTGCCGGGGTTGATCTTGACCTCGATCCATTTCTCGCCGGGCTTCACCGAGCGCGGGAGCTTCTTCGGCGCCCGCGTGACGGTGACGCTCTCCGCGAGGACGAAGGCGCCGGGCTCGTTCCGTAGCGCGAGGTAGGCCTTCTTGCCGGCGACGACGCGCCCTTCGACCTGCACGTATCCCTTCGACGGAATGGTTTGTCCGGAAGGAACCATCTTGCCGTCCTCGCCGCGGGTGAAGCGCGGGATGGGCTCGTGCTTGCGGTTCCAGGCGAGCGGGAGGCGGACGTCGCCGCCGAGGCGCACGCCGTGGAAGGTGGTGCGGCGGAAGGGGCGCATGCGGTCGGCGGGGACGAGCATGAGGTCGGGCGTGACGAGCCAGGTGCGGCCCTCGGCCTCGAAGGCGCGGGCGTAGGCGAGCATCGAGCCGTTCGGGATGACGCGCCAGACGAGCCGGGAGGGGTCGTAGGCGCCATTGCCGCCGACCGAGCGTTTTCCATTCGCGAAGATGGAGAAGACGGGGTCGGTCGCGCGGATCTTGTCCTTCTCGTCTCTGCTGATGAGCTCCTCGTGCCCGCGCGACCACTCGGCGAGCTGCACGAACGTGCCCGGCGGCCCGTAGCTCCGCTCGGCCTTCTCCTGCTCGGCCTTCGTGGGGACGCGGCTGTACATGGGCGCGCCGTTCGAGAAGGCATATCGATACGGCATGACGGCGTCCTCGCGGGGCGCGAGCTCGGCGAGGGCGCGATAATAAGGGTCATTCAGGTCGAGCGTGGTCTTGCGCGGATCGAGGCAGATGTAGCCGCGGGGGGCGACCTTGTAATAACCCCGGGGGCATTTTTTCCCCTCCACGGGCTCGCTCGAGAGGAGCGCGACGCTCGTGCCCATGCGGACGTAGCCGAGCGGCAGGCCCTCGGGCGCGGGTTTTTTGTAGATGTAGGCCTGATCCGCGATGGCGCCGATGCGCGGCAAATCGTTTGGCGTGGTTTTGCTCTCGGGCTTCGGGTCGGTCTTGGCGGACGTGAAGTGGAACGCGGGTTCGCCTTCGGGCGCGGGCGTGGCCTTGGCCTTGTTGAAGGGCGTGGTCCCCTCCTTTTTGCGCCTGTTCCACTCCTGCCATTCCTCGAGCTTGATGTCCTCTTTCCACTGCTCGATCTCGCGCCCCGTGGGCGGCACCACTCGCTCCTGCTCGTGCCGGTATTTGCCCTCGTAGGTGGGCTCGGGGGCAGGGGAGCAAGCGGGGGTCAGGAGGAGGACGAGCGGAAGGGCGCGGCCTTCGAGCTTCATGGTTCGAAGGGTACCGTGCGTGCTCCGCGGGAGGCAAAGATCGGTCGATCTCCGGCGGATCTCGGCCGGAAAGTGCGTCTCCTTCCCTTGCCGGTCGTGGCGGGGTAGCCTGAACATCCGAAGCGGAGAATCATGTTCACGAAGTCGTCGGGGTTCGCGTTTTTCACGGCCATCCTTCTCGGCGCGGGGTATGCGTCCGGACAGCCCTCTGCGGCGGACAAAGCCGCGGCGGACAAACTCTTCGAGGAGGGGCGGGCGCTGCTCGAGCAGAGCCGGCTGCCGGAGGCGTGCCAGAAGTTCGCGGAGAGTGATCGGTACGACCCGTCGGTGGGGACGCGGCTGAACCTGGGGGATTGTCACGAGCGGCAGGGGAAGACGGCGAGCGCGTACGGCCACTTCGGGGACGCGGCGCGGCTGGCGCGGGAGCGCGGGGACAGGTCACGCGAGGTGGTGGCGGAGGAGCGGCGGCGCGCGCTGGAGGAGAAGCTGTCGCGGGTGCGGGTCACGGCGCCGGCGGCTGTGCCGGGGCTCGAGGTGGAGCTCGACGGCAAGGTGCTGGGGGCGGCGGTGTTCGGGACGGCGCTGCCGGTGGATCCGGGCAAACACGAGGTGGAGGCGCGGGCGCCGGGCAGGCGCGTTTTCCGCGAGGAGAAGGTGGTGCCGGCGGGTCCGGCGACGGTGGAGGTGGTGGTGCCGGAGCTCGTGGTGGCGCAGGTGGAGGAGGGGGCGGCGGCGCCGAAGGGTGGATGGACGACGCTGCGCACGGTGGGGTTTGCGACGGGGATCGCGGGGGTCGTGGGGATCGGGGTGGGGGTTGGGTTCGGGGTGAACGCGCTCCAGAAGAACGCGGCGTCGAAGGAGGCGTGTGACGCGGGGGATCCGACGCGGTGCACGGAGGAGGGGATCTCGTTGCGGGACGCGGCGGGCGTGAGCGCGGACGTGTCGTCGGTGATGCTGGGGATTTCCGGCGTGGTGCTCGCGACGGGGGTGGTGCTCTTCGTGGTGGGTGGAAACGAGAAGGCGAAGCCGGCGGAGCGCGCGTGGGTCGTGCCGGTGGTGGGACGAGGGAGCTTCGGCGTGAGCGCCGGGATGGAGTTCTGAGATGCGAACACGAGCGACGACGTGGATGCCGGGGATGGTGGCCCTGGTGGTGGTGAGCGGGTACGGGTGCAAGCAGATCATCGGCTGGGAGCCTGCGACGCTCATGGAGCCGGACGCGGGCGGAGGCGGGAGCGGAGGCGAAGGCGGGAGCGGGGGCGAAGGCGGCGTCGGCGGCGTCGGCGGGAGCGGGGGCGAAGGCGGTGTCGGCGGGAGCGGAGGCGCGGGAGGGGCGCCGCCTGAGTGCATGGTTGCGGCGGATTGTCAAGGTGAAACGCACGAGGTGGGGGCGTGCGAGCTGGGGAAGTGCGTGTACACGTGCGAGGCGGGGTGGGACGACTGCACGGCGGCGCCAGGGTGCGAGACGGACCTGACGACGAAGGAGAATTGTGGGGCTTGTGGGAATGGGTGTGCGGCGTTTTGTAAGGCGGGGACGTGTAATGATCCGGTCAGTGTGGCGGGGGGGTATCACCATCACTGTGCGGTGCTGAAGGATGGGGAGGTTTATTGTTGGGGGAGGAATGAGATGGGGGAGGTTGGGGCAGATGCACCGATTTTGAGCAAATCGCCGGTAAAAGTCTCCTTGCCGGCCCCCGGTAGCGCCAAGCAGGTCGATGGCAGTGGTTACTTTGGAGGTAGCTATAGCGCCCGCACGTGCGCCGTCCTGACAGATGGCACAGTTGCGTGTTGGGGCGAGGGCAACGGCACGCCGACGAAAGTAAGTTCATTGACAAACATCGTCCATGTTTCGGTCGGAGGAGGGCATTATTGCGCCGTTAATTCTGTCGGTGGACTATATTGCTGGGGTAGAAATAATCATGGTCAAGTTGGTAACGGGAGCACCAGCTTTCAGCCAATCCCGGTACTGGTTGACTCAGATGTTGTTGTCGTAGACGCGAGCACGACTCACACGTGCGCCGTAAAGAAAAGCGGCTCAGTGTCCTGCTGGGGGTACAATTTTCAGGGGCAGCTCGGAATTGGTTCGATGAATAATAGCCCCTCGCCAACCATGGTCCCCGGACTTGCGTCCATCTCCGGCGTCAGTTGTGGTGAGAACCATACCTGTGCCATGAACAGCGCTGGGATCTGGTGTTGGGGCGGGAACCAAGTCGGACAGTTGGGTATCGGTTCCATTATGGACAAGAATGTTCCCCAGTCGCTTTCGCTTCAGGGAAAGAGCCCGACATTCATCGATTTGGGATACAGTGATTCTTTCGCTGTCCTCGATGGCCAGTTGTTCGCTTGGGGGCTGAACAACTTCGGGCAGCTCGGGATCGGGAACACGACGAATGCCCACAATCCCGCAGGAACCGGCTTGCAGACCGTCGTGGCTGTTAGGGCTGGAGTGCGGTCGGCTTGCGCACTAAACGATGCCGGACGGACCCGCTGCTGGGGAGACAATACTTACGGTCAACTCGGAGACGGGACGACCACAAGTAAACTCACCCCGACGAACGTCGTGTGGCCTTAGGGAGATGGGGCCCCGCTCCCGCCGCCAATTTCGTACTTGAGCTCGACGTCTTCGACATAGGTCCCGACGAACGGGCTGGTTCGCGTGCAGGTCGGAATTTTGTCCCCGCACGTCGAGCCGGAGCATGCGTATGAAGTCCTCTGGACGGCCTCACCCGAGATCGCATTCCCATCAGTGATGATGGTGATCGTGGACGTGACCGTCGTGGTACGCTTGGATCCAGTCCCATCCGGCATGTCGTAGTCGACGTCTGTGTCCTTGCCCGTGAACGTGTACCCGTCGCCCTCCTCCAAGCCTTCGAGGGTGACAGAGCCCGTATCGAGGTAAAGCTTGTCCTCGATGCTCGCGTAGAGGATCCACGTGCCGGTGCCACGCAGGCTCGAGCTGTCGCTCGCCTGATTCGCCGGCGGATCCGTCTCCGGGTAATAACACCCACTACTCGCATCCGTCTCCCCGAACGAAACCCGATAAATCCAAGTATCCCCCGGCTCGACCCCGCACCCGGTCAGACCGGCCAGCGCCGCTGCGCAGGGGAGCGCCTGGAGCAAGCTCTTTCCGAAACCCATGGCTCTTTCTCCTCGTTCAGTCCTGTCGGGACGTCAGCCCCCTCGTCCCCCCCTCCATCACGCCTGTGCTTACCCCAACACTCTCCAACGTTGTGAGATGGCTTGGTGGTTCGCGCCTGCGTGTGTCGAGAGGACCGATCGTCCACAACTTTTTTCAGGCGAACGATACCTCGCCCACGTGGACAAACGGAACCTTTTCTAAAGTGAGCCGTCTCGCAGAAATATCCACCGCCAGGTGACTTACGTCACCTCCCACGAACCGCCGACCCAGCTTCGAAGCCGCAATCAAGGTGGTCCCGCTTCCACACATGAGGTCCGCCACCGTCGCGCCCTCCCGGCTCGACGCGCGCACGATGCGCTCGAGCAGCCGCTCCGGCTTCTGCGTCGGGTACCCCGTGCCCTCGACGCGCAGCGGCGTGTTCGCCACCATCGCAGGTACGTCCGTCCAAACACTGCCGAGACGACGGCCCTCGTCCGCGTAGTAACGGTACGTCCGACCGTTCACCACGCGCTCGCGGTAGAGCCGGCCCGCCTCGTCACGATGCCGGAAATGCATCTCCAGGCTCGTCGCCGCATACGGCTCGCGAAGCATCGGGTCGCTCGCGTTGTAGACGACCTCCCGACGCTCCCGCGCGTCCCGCGTGTACAGCAAGAGCGTCTGGTGCGTCACCGTGAACCCGCGCGCACCACGGCTGCCGTTGCCAGGCGTCCAGATCACCTCGCCCAGAAACGCGCCGCGGCCAAACAGCCGATCACACGCGACCTTCACCTCGTGCACCGTGCGATGATCGAGGTGCACGTAGATCGTCGCCCCACGGCTCATCCGCGCGCGGATCGCCTCGAGCCGCGGCAGGAGCATCGCCACGAGGCTCTCCGGATCGTACCGATCCTCGTACGCCACCGGCCCACCCGACGCCTGCTTCTTGCCCCGCGTCTCGCCCACCGCCGTGCGCGCCGTCATCGACGTGCCCACGCCATACGGAGGGTCGAGGTACACGAGGTCGAAGGCGACGTCCGGCGGCAGCGCAGCGCAAACATCCGCCGCGTCGCCGTGCGCGAGCAGGTTCATGGCGTCCTGGTCGTCGCCGCCGTCACGGGCTCGCCCGGCAGGAGATCGTCGATCAACGCCGAGAGCGCCTCCGCGTCGCTCCACGGCTCGAGCGCGAGCGGCTCCGGCAACCACGGCCACGCCGGCCCTCGTCCCTCGCAGCCCGCCACCGCCTCGGTCGGGCTGCACGCCACGCGCAGGTGGAAGTGGTCATCGTGTGGCGCGCTGTCCTTCGGCTGGAGCAGCACGTTCTCCGCCCGCCAGACGAGCTCCGGATCCTCGCCCCGCGCCCGCGCGTGTTCGATCAAGAGCGCCTCGAGCCAGCGCGCGACGAAGAGCCACTCGACGTCGGCCTCCGGCGACGCGACGAGCGCCTTCACGAGCTGCCAGTTGCGCTCGGTGTCGAAGCGGACGAACGGCGAGCGTTTGTCCTCGGTCGCCGCCAGGCCGTCCGCCCCGAACCGGACGAACCCGGGGCTCGGGATGGAGCGCCCGTCGGGCGTCGTGCAGTACAGGAGCAGATCCACGTCCCGGCCCGTGCGATGGGATCGGTGGCCATTCCTGCGCCCGCCGTGCCGGTTCGAAAGATCCCCGACGAGCAGCGGCGCGCCGGGGCGCGAGGCGGCGACCTCGCGGGCGGCGCGCTTCACGGTCGCGACGAGGCGCGGCGTGCCGTACCGCGCGCTCGTGTTGCGCAGGAGCCGGTAGCCGGCCCCGCGCGCGGGCAGCGCCGCCGCGCCCGTCAACACGCCCGCGTGGGGCAAACCAACCGATCCGGACAAACCCGGCGCGAGCGGCGTCGGCGTGCCCGTGCACGCGACGAGCAGCAGCACGAGCGTGGCACAAAACACGAGGAGCGAAGCGCGAGGAGGCATGACGAACGAGAGGAGGAAGGAGGATCGCGCCGAGGCGCGGGCGCATGAAAGCATCGGACGACGGGCGCGGGAAGAGGGCGCGCGGTCTTGCAGTTCGAGGCGCAGAGCGCCACCCTCGATGCCAGCATGGAAGAGCTGTTCCGCAACGACTTGGTGATCGTGACGCGCGAGCCGGGCATCATCCGGGTGCGACGGACCACGCTGCCGGTGATCCAGACGCTGAACAGCGGGGACATCGACGCGCTCGTGAGCGAGTTCCGGATCAAGGTCCCGCTCCGCGAGCGCAAGAACGTCGGCATGTTGCTCGACACGCGCGACGCGCCGATGGTGCTCGACGACGCGACGATGGAGCCGATCCGGCCGCTCCTGAACGAGGTGCTCATGGGCTTCGCGCGGCATGCGATCCTCGTGAAGACCGCCGTCGGCAAGCTGCAAGCGACGCGCAGGTCCCGCGAGGAGGCGAACCACCGCAGCGCCACGGTCACGGTCTTCGACGACGAGGCCGCGGCGCTCGTGTTCCTGCGCGGCGAGGAGCCCGCCGCGCCGCCGTCACGTTCGTCGAAGCGCTAGAAGCAGGGCCCGGCGCAGCTCTGCGCCACGCAGTTCGACCACTGGTTGCAGATGTCGCCCGTGCAGCACTGCTGCTGGCAGCTCGCGGGGGTGCCGCCGCCGACGGTGCAGCGCTGGTAGCAGCTCATGCTCGACGCGCACGGCGGGTTCCCGATGCACGCCTCCGTTTGCGCGCAGCAGCTCCCCACGATGCACTGCGAGCACGGCGTGCCGCCGGGGTCGAGGCTACACGCGCCCGCGTCGACGGCCGGCACGCCGCAGTGGCCGCCGTTGCACACGAGGCCGACGCAGCACTGCGGATCACTCACGCAGTTCGAACCCGTGGGCAAACACGAGCCCGCGCCGCAGATCCCGTTCTCGCAGACGCCCGTGCAGCACTCGCCTGCCCCGTTGCAGGGGAAGCCGTCGAGCTTGCATTGCGGCGCGCCGCAGACGTTGTTCGTGCAGACGCCCGTGCAGCACTCGGCGGGGCTGTTGCAGAAGGAGCCGTCGGGCTGGCACTGGCTGAAGCCGCAGGTGAAGAACTCCGGGTCGCAGAAGCCCGAGCAGCAGTCGGAGCCGTTGTCGCAGAAGAAGCCGTCGGGCTGGCACGCGCCGGGGAAACACGTGCCGCCGTCGCAGAGACCGGAGCAGCAGTCGCTCGGGGCGCTGCAGCCGAAGCCGTTTGGCATGCACTGGCCGAGGCCGCAGGTGTTCGTCAGCGGATCGCAGATGCCCCCGCAGCACTGGAAGTCGTTGACGCAGAAGATGCCGTCGGGCGTGCAGCCGCCGAGGCTGCAGGAGAAGGTCGAGAGGTCGCAGAAGCCCGAGCAGCACTCGAAGTCGTTCTGGCAGAAGAAGCCCTCGGGCTGGCACTGGGCGAAGCCGCAGCTCGCGGTGAACGGGTCGCAGAAGCCCGAGCAGCACTCGAAGTCGACCGCGCAGGCGGCGAAGTCGGGCAGGCACTGGTTGAAGCCGCAGCGCGACGTGAACGGGTCGCAGAAGCCCGCGCAGCACTGGGCGTGCGTGGTGCACGCGGCGCCGTCGACCTTGCAGACGCCGCCGCCGCAGACGCCGCCCTCGCAGATGTTGGAGCAGCAATCACTCGGCGCGCCGCAGCCCGCGCCGTCGAGGCTGCACGGCTGGAAGTTGCAGACGCCGCCCTGGCAGAAGCTCGAGCAGCACTCGAGCCCGACCTGGCAAGGCGAGCCGTTCGGGGAGCAGAAGCCGGGGCCGCAGACGCCCTCGGTGCAGAGGCCGGAGCAGCACTGCGAGGGGTCTTGACAGACGAACCCGTCCTGCTGGCAGGCGGAGCCGCAGACGTTCTGCGTGCAGTCGCCGTTGCAGCAGTCGGCGTCGTCGAAGCAGGTGGCGCCCTGGGGCTTGCAGACGGCGGGGCCGCAGAAGCCGTTCGTGCACTGGAAGCCGCAGCAGTCCTGGGGCGCGCTACACGCGGAGCCGTCGGGCTCGCACTCGATGCCGCCGCAGAAGCCCTGCCAGCAGTCGAGGTTGCAGCACTCCGCGCTCTCCACGCAGCCGAGGCCGTCAGGCTTGCAGGAGACGCCGCCGCAGAAGCCGTTCAGGCAGTCGAGGTTGCAGCAGTCGACGGTGGTCTCGCACGCGCTGCCCTGAGGCGCGCAGAGCTGCTCGGGCTTGCAGACCTCGTCCTGGCAGGAGAGGCCTGCGCAGCAGTCGCCGGGCAGGCCGCAGGTCTGGCCGAGCGCGCCGCAGCTCGCGCCGCCGCCCGTGGCGTAGAGGTCGAGGCCCCCGGTCCGCGAGCCACACGAGGCGAACGTCAGCAGCGACACGAGGACGAGGGCGAACGCGCAGGCGACACGCCAGGCAAGCGAAGGACGCATGCGCGGATTTTAGGGGGCGAGACATCTCGAGCGCGAAAAATTCGTGGTCGCGTCACGAGACCCGGGCGGCGCGAGGCGCGTTGCAGAGGGCCGGGGAGGGGCGCAAGATGCGCGGCCCGTCCATGCCTCCCCTCTCGAAGATCCCGCCGAAATCCACCCGAAAAGAGCCAACCGAGCCACGCGACACGGGCAGCGGCCTCGCGGGCGCGGCGCTCGCCGCGTTCGTGATCGCTGTGGTGATCGTGGGCGTGCGGTACTGGGGCAGCGGCGGGGAGGGAGAGGCCGACCGGCCGGTCGTCGACGCCGGGGAGGACGCCGAGGCGGCCGAGGACAAACCCCCGCCGCCGCGGTGCACCGCCATCTCGACCGAGCCGTTCGTCGTGGGCGAGGCGCAAGCGGCGAAGCCGAAGGCGCTAGATGCCGGCGAGGAAGAAGAGTTCGACGAGCTCGCGCCGTTCGCCGTGGAGCTCGGGCGCGGGACGACGTTCGAGGGTGGGTTCGCCGTGGGCGCGCTGCGGGACGGCGAGGGCGGGTCCGTGGCGATGGTGACGACGATCGGCTTCGACGGGCGCGGCGGCAAGCTCGTGCGGCTCGGCCGGAGCCGCGGGGACTTCGATGCGCCGACGGTGAGCGGATACAAGGGCTCGGTGCTCGCGGCGATGCTGGAGCCCAACGCGGGCGGGCGGTCGATCCGGCTCGCGCGGGTCAGCGGGGAGAAGGTCACCTGGGGGCCCGAGCTCGGCGAGGGGCGGGACGAGTCGCTCGCGGTGGACCTCGCGGCGTCGGGGTCGTCCGCGGTCGTCGTCTGGGACGACGTGACGCGGGACGGCAAGCAGACGATGGTGATGCTGGCCCCGTTCGACCCGGAGACGATGAAGGCGAAGGGCGAGCCGCGGCCGGTGTCGCCGCCGAAGCAGGACGCGGAGACGCCGAGGCTCGCGGCCCGGCCGGGCGGGCTCTGGCTCGCGTATGCGGTCGTCGGGACGGCGCGCAAGCCCAAGGACGAGGACACGGGGCTCGTGGGGGAGGCGATCGCGCCGCGGTGGGTCGAGGTGCTGCCGCTCGACGAGCACGGGGCGGCGGTGTCCTTGCCGCGGGCGGTGACGCCGAAGGACGGGCACGCGCTCGCCTTCGACGTCGAGCCGAGCGAGGACGGGGGGATGGTCGTGACGTACCGCGATGACGACACGCCGAGCGGGTCGAGCGGGGGGCGCGTCATGAGCGTGTGGGTGCGTCTGTCCGGGGTGGGGGAGGCGAAGCTGCTCACCGAGGAGCCGGGCTCGGCGGGGGTGCCGGACCTGATGCCCGGGTGGCTCTCGGTCTCGTCGCTCTCGGGGGCGACGCGGATCGGGACGATGACGCCGCGCGGGGAGCTCGTGGGGGAGCTCCGGCCGGAGCCCCTGCTCGGCAACGGGGAGGTGTTGGCGGCGACACAGGCGGCGCTGCTCGTGGCGCGACCGGCGGGCAAGGCGATGAAGCTCAGCGTGATGCAGTGTGTTCCGGACGACCCTTCCGGGGTGTCGGACGGGGGGGTGGAGGCGGGGACAAAACCTCTCTGAGGGGCTTGACAAAGATTTTTTGGACGATCGGCCTTTTCAACACATTTAGGCCATCGTGGGGAGCTCCAACCAGCGACCGCCGTCGCACATCACGTACAAGCCCAGGGTTCAAGAACTGCATGGTCTCTTCCAAGGGGAGGTCCGCGAGCGTCTCGCGGGCCTCGGCGTCCGAGGAGAAGACGTCGAGGAGCTCGTGCAGGTCGTTTTTTCCATCGCCAACCGTCGTCTCGCGGTGATCCCGCGGAACAACGAGGCCGCCAGGCGTTGGCTGATGGAAGTGGTCAGAAAGCAGGTGTCGAATTACCGAAATTTGTACAGACACGCCCATGAGGTGCTCGACCCGGGGGCCATCGAGGAGGCGCTCGCGCATCCCGAGGACCCCGAGGAGCACTACGCGACCATCGCCCTCGTACAGGCGGCCGCGCGCCTGATGCCCGCGCAGGAGCGGGAGATCCTGCTCCGCCACGACGTGGACGGGGAGCCGCTGCGCGAGATCGCGGCGTGGCTCGGGCTCAAGAAGAGCGGCGCGCACGTGCGCGTGAAGCTGGCGCGCAAGCGCTTCGTGGAGAAGCTCGCGCTCGTCGAGAGGATGCGGCCGGGCGGGAAGAGGCTGCGGCGGAGCAGGCTCATGCCGATCTGGATCCCGCCGTGTTTCCTCGCGGCGTGGCGGTGGATCGTGGACAAGTTCCTGCGGAGGAGGTGATTCGTCCAGGGAGCGCCGAACACGAGGGCGCGAGGCCCTCGAGGTTTTTCCCGGTATTATTACGACTTTTATGATTCCCGCGCCCCGAGCCCCTCTCCCTCGCGGGGGAGGGGGGCGGTGGCCTCCGGCGCCCCTCTCCCCGCAGGAGCGGGGCGAGGAGGGAGGGGCAGGCCCTTTCGCTCCGCACACGGCATCCACACCCGAAACGTCGTCCCTCGGCCGAGCGCCGACACGCACGCGATGCGGCCCTCGTGTGCGGTCACGATGCGACGCACCGTGGCGAGGCCGATCCCGGTGCCCGGCGCGTGGACGCCGGGGACGCGGTAAAACGGCTCGAAGATGCGGTCCTTGGCCCCCTCGGGGATGCCCGGGCCCGTGTCCTCGACGGCGAGCTCCACGAACCCGTCGTCCGTCCGGCAGGCGCGCACCACGACGCGCCGCTCCTCGCGGCCTGCGAGGTACTTCAGCGCGTTGCCGAGCAGGTTGAGCACCACCACGTGCAAGAGCTCCGGCGAGCACGCCACGCGTGTGTCCTCGACCTGGATCGTCACCTCCGCGCGCACCTCGGTCGCCGTCTGCGCGAGCTCCTCCGCGACCTCCGCGATCACCTCGCGCATCGAGGCCATCTGGCGCGTGTCGTCGGGGCGGCTCGACCGTGAGAACGCGAGCAGGCCCTCGAGCACCGCGTTTGCCCGCGTCACCGAGCGCTCGAGCGAGGCGGCGATCCGCTCGGTCGCCTCCTTGTCGTCGGCGCGCCGGAGGCGGGGCGGCACGAGCGAGATCGGCGTGAGCAGGTTCCGCAGATCGTGGGCGATGCGGCCGGCGAACGCGTCGAGATCCGCGTTGACCCGCGAGAGCCGCTCGACGGTCTCGGCGAGGTCGCGCCGCGCCGCTTCGGCCTCGGCGCGGGCGCGCTCCTCCCGCGCGAAGAGGGCGAGCCGCTCCTCGGCGGCGCGGTAGAGCCGGTGCATCGTGCGCGTCAGCAGCACGCCGAGGCCCGCCGCGAGCAGCACCGCGCCGCAGGCGACGATCACGACGAGCCTCGACGCGCGGCTCGCGGCCTGCCGGGCGCCGTCGCGGGCGACCTCGAGGCGCGAGTCCACGAAGAGCTCGTAGTCGCCGATCGCCACCTCCAGCGCGCCGAGCTTCGGGATCACCTCGGCCCCGACGACGCGGCCCACGTCCTCGGGCTTGCCGCCTGCGCGGTGCACCGCGAACGCCCGCGCGAGGGCCTCGTGGTGGGCCTTCTGCGCGGCCGCGATGCGCTCGAGGCGCGCGCGCTCGGCCGGGTCCTCGGCCCGCGCGAGCAACACGCCGAGCCGGGCCTCGAACGCCTTCCGCGCCGCGTAGCTCTCCTCGAGCAGCTCGGCGTCGCTGGTGAGCAGGTAGGCTCGACCCTGCGCGGACTTCTCCATCGCGGAGGCGCGTAGCCGCTCGACCTCGATGAGCTCTGCGCCGTAGATGTCCTCGACGCGGTCCTGGCTCGCGATCACCGATTGCAGGGCGAAGCTCGCCACGCCGCCGATGACGAGCGCGGCGAGGATGGCGACGAGGTAGGCCGCGCCGATCGTCTGCTCGAGCTTGTGATCGAGCCTCATGGCGCGCCCCCGGGAAAAAGCGAAAAAGGAAGAGCCGCTGGGCGCGGCGAAGCGAAGAGGCTGACCGGCTGGGACACGGGTCGCGCGCCTCGCACGGGCCGTACCAGGCGCCGCTGCGCTTTCGGCGCACATCGACGCGTGTTTCGTCTATCGTGATTTCTGGATTCTTATCGGAGAGGTCGGACATGTCCGGACGGATCGGTGATGACCATGATGTCGCGCGCAGGCGGGTGCTCCTCGGCCTCGGCGCGGCGATCTCGGCGGCGGCCGTGGGTTGTGGCGGCGAGGCTTCGGCGACGGACGTCGGGGGCGCAGGCGTGGGCGCCGGCGCGTCCGGCGCGGGCGCGGGCGGCGCGGGCGGCGCGGGCGGAATGGGAATGGGCGGTGAAGGTGGCGCGGGCGGAGGGGATCCGGGCGAGAGTTGCACGGACTCGGGTGGTCTCACGCCCGAGGAGCTGCTCGCGCCGATCGACACGTTCGTGATCCTGATGATGGAGAATCGTTCGTTCGACCATTACCTCGGCAGCTTGCGCTCGATCGAGGGCCGCGACGTGATCGGCCTCGACGGCACGGAGAAGAACCCGGCGCCGGACGGGACCTGGGTCGGGGCCTTCAAGCTCGACGATTTCACGCCCGAAGATCCGCCGCACAACTGGGACGCCTCGCACGCGCAATGGAACGGCGGCAAGAACGACGGGTTCGTCCTGGCGCACGCGGGCTCTTCCCAGGCGGACGTGATGGGGTATCACGTGCGGGAGCAGCTCCCGGCCCTGTATGCGCTCGCCGACGCGCACGCCGTCTGCGACCGGTGGTTCGCCTCGGTCATGGGGCCGACCTGGCCGAACCGGTTTTACCTGCACGGCGGGACGAGCAAGGGGCAAAAGGGCAACCTGCCGGTCCTCGGGTACGACAGCATCTTCAAATACCTCGACGAGGCCAAGGTCAGCCACCGGGTGTATTTCCACGACGTCGCGTGGTGCTCGGGTGGGTATCTCAAGACGACGGGGCTCTCGGGCATTGAAAAGTTCTTCGAGGACGCGGCGGCGGGCGCGCTGCCGAACGTGGTCTTCATCGATCCGCAGTTCTTCGGCGCCGGGGCGAACGACGACCACCCGGATCACGACATCCGGCTCGGGCAGGCGCTCATCGCGAGCGTCTACGCGGCGCTCGCCAAGAGCCCGCAATGGGGCCGGTGCATGTTCGTCCTGACCTACGACGAGCACGGCGGGTTCTTCGACCACGTCTCTCCGCCGACGACGGAGGACGACGAGGCCGAGTTCCGGCAGCTCGGCTTCCGCGTCCCCTCGATCGTGGCCGGGCCGTTCACGCGGAAGGGTTGCGCGGTGAGCACGGAGCTCGAGCACGTCTCGGTGATCCGCACGTTATGCCGGCGGTTCGGGCTGCCGGCGTGGAACGAGCGAATCGCCGCGGCGAACGATCTGTCCTCGTGTATTCAGCCGGCGTATTTGACGGCGCCGCGTCCGCCGGTGGAGCTGCCGCCGGTGGACGTCTCGATGGTGGAGCTGCATGCGCGGGTGGAGCGGGCGGACACGCACCCCGAGCTCCGGGAGGCGCTCGATCGAGGGCTCATTCCGAGGCACCTCGACCGGCGCGGGGAGGGGATGGTGATCACGAAGCGGGTGATCGAGGCGGGGGCGAGGCTCGGGGTGGTGCGGGTGCGGGAGTGATCGAACGCGTCAGCCGGGCGCGCTGGAGGTGTCTTCAGGCGCCTGGTTGCGGTCGGAGCGCGTGCCGTAGAGGTGGCTCAATTCGAATGCGGCGGCGATTGCGGGTTGCTTGAGCTCGCGGGCCGCCGCGCGCGCGGCTTTGCGGGCGGAGCGGGCGAGGGTGACGACGATCCCGTCGATCAGATCGAGGTGCTCGGTCGCGGCCACGGTGCTCGTGCCCTCGCGCTCCTTGGCGACGGCGCGCAGGGTTTCGGCGGCTTTTCCGAGGCGCAGAGCGGCGCCGGGCCCGCCGCGGTCGAAGACGGCGGCGGCGATGGCCTCCTTCGTCAGGACGTCGCGGAGCGTATCGAGCTGGACGGCGAGTTTTTCGGCGTCGTCCTGGGCGGCGCGGGTCTGGTCGAGGGCGACGGCGATCGTATTGCTGGAGGCCTCGTCCCCCTCCTCGACGAGGGCATTGTGGCCGGCGTGGAGGATGCTGCGCGCGGTCTCGCGGGTGGTCTTCCCTTCCTGGAGGGCGGCGACGAAGCTTTTGTTGGTGAGTTTTCGGTCCCCCTGGACCTCGGCGCGCCCGAAGCCTGCGGCGATGAGCGTATCCCGCGCGTCGGAGAGGCGCGTGGCGTCGGCGGCGATGAAGCCGTGGTTTTTGAGGGCGGAGCCGTGCTTCTCGAAGGCCTCGAGGGTCTTGTTGGCTTGCTTCAGGGTGTCGGCGGAGCCGAACTGCTTGCCGATGCGGAGGTATTCCTGGCGAGCCTTGGGAGCGATGGTGGACGTGTCGATGGGGGGCATGAGGTCTCCTTTCCCGTGAGAGGAAGGCGAGGTGTGATGTTGCGTCGTGACGGTAACGCTCCGTGGCGTCTCGGCAATGGCGGATTCGTGCTGTGGGACGCTGGGGGGCGTCTCGAAGCGGGTGGGGGGCGTCTCGAAGCGGGTGGGGGGCGTCTCGAAGGAGGTTCGGGGCGCCGATGTACGGCGGGGGGCGCGTCTCGAAGGAGCTCGGGGGCGTCGATGTAGAGGTCGGGGGCGTCGATGTAGAAGTCGGGGGGCGTCGATGTAGAGGTCGGGGGGCGTCTCGAAGGCGCTCGCGGACGTCGATGTACGGGGAAGGGGCGTCGATGTACGGCGCGGGGGGTGTGCAACCGGAATCTTGGGTGACACTTCAGACCGGCAGCCTGGGTGACACTTCCTCGCTCCTCGAGGCATCGACCCACCACCTTGGGTAGCGCGGACCGGCGGCGCAGGGACGTGGACCGGCAGC